>JAHJAO010000125.1 GCA_018813905.1 Candidatus Omnitrophota bacterium | reverse complement strand
GGGTAAAAATCCTGAAAAGGATAGTCCCAGATGACGAAATCTTAACAGATTTCTATCTGGTCTTTCAGACAGTTTAAAAAGCAAAACTGGACTAAGTAAAACCTTCGCGAGGCGAGTTATTTCTTGCGGAGGTTTTTATATTTTTATGGCGCACATCGTTAAGTCCTTAGATATCACGCAAAAGCTTGAGGTTCTGTCCCAGGATTCTCAATATGATTTGGCTTGCGCCTGCGCGCCCGGACCCGACGAACACCGCAAAAGGTCCGCGCAGCAGAAATGGGTTTACCCGGTTACTTTTGCCTCAGGCCGGAAGACGTTTCTATTTAAAACCCTGCTTTCCAATGTCTGCCGTAATAACTGCCGTTATTGTCCTCTGCGCAAGGCGCAAGATAAAGCCCAGCGTTTGAGCCTGGCGCCGTACGAAATCGCGGGTACGTTTCTTGATTACCTGCGCCGAAGAAAAGTGAGCGGCCTGTTTTTAAGCAGCGGGGTTTCGCACGTTCCCGATGAAGTCATGCGCCGTATTAATAATGCCGCGGCCATCATCCGCCGCAGCGGGTTTCGCGGCTATATCCATTTGAAGATTATTCCCGGCGCCTCTCAGGCCGCGATTAAGCATAGCTTATCTTTGGCCAGCGCGGTTTCGTTGAATATCGAAGTGCCCGGCAAGGAGCATTTCCAGGCTCTCGCGCTTGAGAAAGATTACAACCGGGATATTATGGAATCGATTTCCTATATCAGCCGTTTGCGTATGGAACGGGACCCCGCGCGCCGGCCGCATCAAACCACCCAGTTTATTGTCGGCGCCGGAGCCGAAAGCGATCGCCAGATAGTTTTGCAAACCGGGCAGCTGTATCAGAACTATAAGCTCAACCGCGTCTATTTCAGCGCTTATCAGCGCGGCGCGGGCGAAAGCAATATCCCCGGAGAACAATCAACCCTTACTAACGCCCAGATGCTCACGCGGGAGCACCGCTTGTATCAGGCGGATTGGTTATTACGCAAGTACGGATTTTGTGCCGGAGAAATCCCGTTTGAACAGGACGGAAACTTATCTCTAGAATACGACCCCAAAGAGGCCTGGGCAAAACGTAATCCGCACTGCTTTCCGGTGAACATCAACCAGGCCGATAAGCTGTCATTGCTGCGCGTGCCCGGCGTGGGCGAGGTTACGGTAAACCAGATACTCCGTTTGCGGCAGGCCGGCCGCAAGCTGCGCAATATGGAAGAGCTGGGAAGATTGGGCAAGCGCTTGAAAAAAGCGGCGCCTTACCTGAGTTTTTCCTAGAAAATATTTCACCCCGCGTTCGATTATCCGCAGGGTTACTCTCCTTTTAAAAAAAAGCAGAATGCTTGACAGAAAGTGCCTTTTTTTATATAATGCACATATGTGCGAAATGGAGCGGTAAATAAATGCGGCCTAAAAAAACAAGATGGATCAAATGTGCGCCGGGAGAGCGGTGTTTTCGGCCTCAATGCAAGCCGTTAAAGCGCTTGGACGGCGTGTGTATGGGGGTTGACGAGTTCGAAGCGGTAAGGTTGTCTCATTTGGAAGGGTTAACTCAGGAACAGGTTTCCAAAAAGATGAAAGTCCATCGTTCGACCATATCGCGGATATTGGATTCGGCCCATAGAAAAATAGCGGATGCTTTAGTGAATATCAAGGCGATAAAAATCGAGGGCGGCTGCTGCAAGATCGTCGGGAAGATAAAAGGCAGGGCGGGATGAAAGAAAAGAATAAACTTTTACTCATGATTATCGCGTTTCTTGGGTGTTTCTACCTGCCGGTTGAATTGGTGCCGTTTAGGAACCCGGTGTTTGAATCTTTGGCCCTGGTGCGCTGGTATGCGCGGGAGCATGTCTTGTTTTGCCTTATCCCGGCGTTTTTTATCGCGGGCGCGATCTCGGTGTTTGTCAACCAGGCCGCGGTCATTAAATACTTTGGAGCAAAGGCGAATAAATTTCTCGCTTACAGTGTGGCATCTGTTTCCGGGACTATTCTTGCGGTCTGTTCGTGCACGGTGTTGCCGTTATTCTCCGGCATATATAAACGAGGCGCGGGTCTCGGACCGGCGACCGCGTTTTTGTATTCGGGCCCGGCGATTAATGTGCTGGCAATCATTATGACCGCGCGTATTCTTGGATGGCAGCTAGGTTTAGCCAGGGCTATAGGAGCTATTGTCTTTAGTGTGGTAGTGGGCCTTTTGATGCATCTTATATTTATAAAGGAGGAAAGGAATAGACAAGTAAATGGCGATTTTCAACAAGGAGAAGCGGGAGAAGCGAGGCCATTATGGAAAAATGCGATTTATTTTATTTCAATGGTTGGGATTCTTGTATTTGCTAACTGGGGAAAACCTCAAGATGGCGATACTGGGTTTTGGGCGATAATATTTAACCTCAAGGGGGCGATAACTATTGTATTTATTGTTTCTTTAATCTCAATGCTCGTAGCATGGTTTAAGAAACAGGAATTAAAAGATTGGACAGCTGCTTCCTGGGGGTTTGCCAAACAAATCATGCCTTTATTATTAGCAGGCGTGGTTGTAGCAGGACTTCTTTTGGGACGGCCTGGGCATGAGGGTTTGATTCCTTCATGGATTATCGCAAAAGCTGTAGGAGGGAATTCATTTTTAGCTAACTTTTTCGCTTCAATTGTTGGAGCATTTATGTATTTTGCCACATTAACAGAGGTACCGATTTTACAAGGGCTTATCGGCTCAGGTATGGGGAAGGGCCCTGCTCTGGCGCTGTTATTGGCAGGCCCTGCATTAAGCTTGCCAAGTATGCTCGTTCTCCGGGGAGTTATCGGCACAAAGAAAACAGTGGTTTATGTAAGTATCGTTGTGATTATGGCGACGATCAGCGGAATTATTTTTGGTACAATAATGGAGTGAAGATGGCTCAGGAACAGATAAAAAAAGCTAAAGTTCCAAAAGGATATCCGCCGGAAGAAGGATGTTATCTGAGAGGGAACGACTATTCGCCCGTTGCTGTTTGTGTAATCTTAAAATGGAAAAGAGAAGAAACGCCTAATACAATCGAACAACTTGTAAGGGCCGGATTAGAAACCGGCGCGGCATTGTCCGGAACGCTTCAGACGGAGAATGTGGGGCTTGAAAAGGTAATTTGTAATATCGTCGCTAACCCAAACATCAGGTATTTGATAGTATGCGGCCCTGAGACCCCGGGGCATCATGTGGGCAATGCCGTAAAAGCGCTTTATGAAAATGGTATTGATAAGGAGAAAAAAATAGTTGGCACAGACGCGCCCGCGCCGTTTCTTTTTAATATTCCGCAAGAATCTATACAAAGATTCATTAAACAGACAAAATTCATTGATCTTGTAAACGAGGGTTCTCCCGAGGTTATAAGGGATGCTGTGTGGAGCTGTTATCAGGAAAAACCGACTCCATTTAAACAGTATGAACTTTGGGATATGGGCGCGTATGAGGCAGAATCTATTTGCAAGCCGATCACCTGGAATATTACCAATCCCGCTTATGGGCCTAGAGATGAAAAAGAAAAAAAAGCGTTAGGTAAAATGCAGGAATTAATTAAAAAGCTGAAGGAAAGGAATAAGAAATGAAAATCGAAATTCTGGGCATGGGCTGTGCGAAATGCCGGCTGCTCTATGAAAATGTCCAAGTAGCGGTTCGCGCCGCCGGTATTGAGGCGGAAGTGATTAAAGTTGAAACTATAGATAAAATAACCGGCTATGGCGTGATGATGACGCCGGCTTTAGTGATAGACGGCCGGGTGAAAAGTTCGGGGAACGTGCCTTCACTGCAGGAGATAAAAAAATGGTTAGAAAAATAATAATAGTAATAACTTTATTTATTCTCACGGCTTTTTTTAAAGTTTCGCTTGCCGGCACCGCCGCTATCGCGGACAAAAACACACAAGACCGCCGCGCTCAACTTATCGTTTATTACTTTCACGGAGATTTCCGGTGCCCTACCTGCCGCAATCTGGAACAGTACGCGAAAGAGGCGATTGAGCATAACTTCAAGGGCGAGGTGGCTCGGGGCGAGCTTGTTTTTAAAGCTGTAAACGTTGAGCAAAAGGAAAACGAGCATTTCATCAACGACTACCAGTTGTATTCAAAATCTTTGGTCCTGTCGTTAACGAAAGACGGAAAAGAGATAAAATATAAAAACCTCGACAAAATATGGGACTATGCGAGAGACAAACAAAAGTATATAAATTACGTAAAAAGGGAAGTGGCGGATTTTCTTAAGGAGATGCAATGATCGAACTCCTGCTTATTTTTGGAACTGCATTGTGGCTCGGCGTGCTCACATCGATCAGCCCCTGCCCGCTTGCGACAAATATCGCCGCGGTTTCTTTTCTTTCGAAGAAGATTAATCACCCGAAGGCGGTGTTTTTGGCGGGACTGGCGTATACTGCCGGGCGCATGAGCGCCTATGCGGTTTTAGGGGCAAGCATTATCGCGTCGCTTGTGAGCGTTCCCTTTATCGCGAATTTCCTTCAGAAGTATATGCACAGGATTTTAGGCCCGGTCTTGATTGTTGCGGGATTGTTCCTGCTGAATATCCTGCGTTTTAATTTTTCAGGGCTGTCTATATCAAAAGAACGGCAGGAATTACTGGCTCAAAGCGGATTGAAAGGGGCTTTTGTCCTGGGGGTGCTGTTTGCGCTCGCGTTTTGCCCAATATCCGCCGCGCTTTTCTTTGGAAGTTTAATTCCCTTATCTTTGAATAATGCTTATGGAGTCATATTGCCTTTTATCTATGGCATAGGTACGGGGCTGCCGGTATTGGCCTTTTCTTTGGGGATAGCTTTTGGGATTTCTACGTTATCGCATTGGTTTGATAAGACGGCGGCGCTGGAAAAATATACAAGAAAAATCACCGGGATAATATTTATTTTGGTAGGCGCATATTTCATCTGGTCTCAGGTGAATAGTTTTATCAGGATGTAAGGAGGCGCAAACGGGGTATGGAGAATGTCATTTGCGAAGAACGAAACTTAAGTTTTTTCGAACGATACCTTACACTTTGGGTTATCGGGTGTATTTTTCTGGGAATTCTGCTGGGAAAACTATTTCCGCAAGTAGCGGTGAGCCTCGATCGGATATCGTTTTATCAGGTATCTCTTCCGATTGCGGTATGCCTTTTCTTCATGATGTATCCGATTATGGTAAAGATCGACTTTGCCGAGGTCATAAAAGCCGGAAAAACGCCCAAACCGGTTGTTTTGACCCTGGTTGTTAACTGGTGTATTAAACCCTTTACCATGCTTGCGATCGCAACGCTTTTTCTCGGGGTCATATTCCGGGGCTGGCTGCCGGGGGTTGAAATTGTAAAGACCGGAGAGCAGGTAGAGTTATTCAGGTCGTATATTTCCGGATGCATTTTGCTGGGTATCGCGCCGTGCACGGCAATGGTGCTTATCTGGGGACACCTGTCCAAAGGTAATGATGGGCATACCCTGGTTATGGTGGCCATAAACTCTTTGACGATGCTGTTTTTTTACGCGCCGCTGGGAGGGTGGCTGTTGGGAGTAAACCGGATGCCGATTCCCTGGCAGACGATTGTATTGTCCGTAGTTATTTATGTCGGGTTACCGCTTCTTTTGGGGTATTATTCACGTAAGTGGATTATTGCCAGGAGAGGATTTAAGTGGTTCGAAGAGAAATTCATCCATTATTTAACGCCGGTATCTATCGGCGCGCTGCTGGTGACGCTGGTGCTTTTGTTTTCGTTTAAAGGCGAATTAATCATCAACCAGCCGCAAGTTATTTTTTTGATTGCTGTTCCCTTATTCATTCAAACGTGTTTGATTTTCGCGATTACTTATATGCTGGCGAAGCGGCTTAAATTGTCTTATCGAGACGCCGCGCCTTCGGCGCTTATCGGGGCGAGCAACCATTTTGAGGTGGCCATAGCTACTTCGACCATTCTCTTCGGCTTATCGTCCGGAGCTTCATTGGCAACGGTTGTGGGCGTGCTGATCGAGGTGCCGGTTATGCTGATGCTGGTTAGGGTGTGTTTGAGAACAAAACATATATTTACTAACTAAATCAAGTAATTAACAGGTTAACCTACAGTAAAAAAATAAGGATGGGTTAAGATGAAGTTGAATATTATGGGTTTAGCTGTTATGATAGCGGTGATATGGGTATTCTCTAGTTATGTTTTCGCGGTCGAAGGCGATGCTGATAGCGCGGAAGACAATCCGGCCGTCAAAGTGGGCAACGAGTTTTGTCCTGTAAGCGGCGAGAATATAGTGAATCTGGTTGGCAAGATAGAGTACGAGTATAACGGCAAGATTTATAATCTTTACTCTATTGAGTGCCTGGATATGTTCGAAGAAGATCCGGATAAATACAGCGCGATTGCGGAAGAAAGCGCCGCAAAACAAAGAGAAAAGATTCAGATAAAGACAATTCTTAGGTGAAAAAGCAAAAAGACAGAGCTCATGCGCGGGATTTGTTTTTAGGTGTTTGTAAAATTGGCCAGAGGCGGTTGTCCGGTTAAAAACCAGTTTGAAAGGAGGAGGATAGATCATGGGATTAATGGATTTTATTAAGAAAATAGGCCAGAAAAATGAGACGGAACTGAAAATTTCCGCTAAAACTAAAACCAGAACCGCGGCTAAAATTAAGAAGGCGAAGAAAACCGCGGTTAAAGTCAGTAAGGCCAAAAAATTTAAAAAAACCAAAAAAACGCAAAAATCCCGCAAACCGGCCGCTAAAAAACCAAAAAAGCCGGCTAAAAAAGCCATCCCGGAGAAATCCAAAGAAAAAATCGCGGGAGTTATTATCCATTATTTCGGCAAAATCAATGTCGGCATTATCAAGCTCAAAGCCGAGCTCAAAGTCGGAGATAAGATTCACATAAAAGGCGCGCATGACGATTTCACTCAAGTCGTAAAGTCCATGCAGTTTGACCACAAGCCCCTATCCCGCGCGTCCAAGGGAAAAGAGATTGGTATCCTAGTCTCTCAGCGTGTGCACGAAAACGACAAGGTCTATTTCGCGGAAAAATAAGAAAAAGAAAGGAGAATTAAGTTAATGCGCAGGAGGTTTGATTTAGCTGGTTTATCGGTTTTGTTAATGCTGAGCTTGTTCGGGGTATTTGTATCCGCGGTTGTATGTTTTGCCGAAGATGCGGCAACTATCGAAGACGCGCTGGCAAATGCTAAGATTAACGGAGAAACGGGTTCATATTTTGAATTCACGGACGCGGACGCTGTTGATTCGGATTTCGGCTGGTCCACCGGCTACTTAACGCTCAAATATGAAACGCAAAGCTGGAAGCGCTTAAAGCTGGGAACCCGCTTTTTTGCCCACGGACAGCTGTATTCCGACCACGATAATGCTACAACCGACCCGTTTGATGCGGACATCGAAACACCATACACTTTACCCGAGCTTTATTTAAATTACGCTTTCGCGGAAAGTTCAAGCGCGACCGTTGGCCGGTGGGATCACCGCAAAATCAGCCATATCGATGACGCGCAGAGCGAAGGCGCCTATATCGCCGTTAACGAGATTACCGATTTGGAACTCATCGCCGGAGTTATGAGGCGGTTCGCGGAAATAGACTATGATGACGGCGAGGATTTCGGCTGTACGAATAAAACTCAGGATTTGGATTCAAAAACCACTTATAGTACTGGTTCTGAATCCTACCTCTTTTTTATCGAAAGCAGGTATAACCTCCTGTCTGATGCGTTAACATTGAATCCCTATATGATGTCCCAGGACGGATACGCCGCTGTTTACGGCCTGGATACAAAGTTCAAGCGCGAGTGGGAAGGGATCGGGGTGGCGTACGGCGCAGAACTGGATTACTATCATGTTAGCGCGGACATTCCCGCTAGCAGCGATTCGGACAATTTTGCCGTGTTTCCGTTTGTCAGCACCGGTCCGCTTGAGTTCACTCTGGGTTATGCGAGCTTTGACGGCGGTGATTCCTTAAACAAGCCGATGTGGTTGTGCGATTACTTCACCCTGGTCGACCAGCAGAAGGAATACGCTAATGCCGGCAGCGATAAATATTTTGCTAAGGTCAAGCTGGCTTTTGACCGGTTTTGGACGCACTTCGCCTACGGCGATAACAATTACGATTTTATATCCGGCAAGGGGGACCGGTCTCAGGAATACGAGCTTCAATTCGGGTATAAGGTCACGGAAGATCTCGACCTGAACCTGCGTTTATTTGACGTCCAATACTCTAATGCGGCTAATAAAGATTACCAGAAAGTAGAATCTCTCGTCCGGTTTAAGTTTTAAGAAGAAGGAGATTACTTATGGCAAGGAAACTGGTTTTTAAGCTGTTTGCGGTTTTGCTGGTTCTTTGTTTTGTCACGCCGGCATTTGCGCAGCGCGGTGCTAAGGCAAAGGCAAAACACGCGGACAAGAACAAGGACGGTGTGGTAACGCAAAGAGAATGGAAGATAGAAAATAAATGGGAGGCCAAACAGAAATCCCGCGTGAATAACGCGGTTGAGAAAAGATACGATGCGGACGGAAACGGCTGGCTGGAGCCCGGCGAAACCAAAGAGATGCTCAAGGACAAATACCGTCTTATCCAGACAAACGGCCGCGCCAAGGTAGATACCCCAGCGGAGGCGGCATACGATACCAACAGCGACGGGATAATCGATGTCCAGGAGGCCGCCGGGTTAAAGCAGGCGCTGGGGGAGTAAGCGTGTCGCGGCAAAAATGCCGGGAAAATTAGAGCAATGCTAGAGGGGGCGCAATGATTTTAGTATTTTTTATTTACGGATTAGCTTTTTTTATTTTAGGTTTTTCCATCCTGCTTTATCCTAAAAGAGACAGCGCGTTTAAATTCACCGACAAACTCGGGCTTATTGCCGGATTCGGTATTATGCACGGGATAAACGAATGGGTGGATATGTTTAAGCTCATCAATAAAGATCCGCAAACGGCACGTGTTCTTTACTTGTTAGGGTTGCCGCTGCTCGTGATTTCCTTCCTGTTTCTGGTGCGTTTCGGCGCGGTGGGCATTATCGAATCCAACGCTAAATTTAAGACATTAAAGTTTTTGTTGCCTGGGTTATTGCTGGCTTGGTCGATTTTAATTATATCAAGCCACAGCCATTATTTGTCCGGGACGGTCTGGGCGCGGTATTTATTTGGCGTTCCGGGTACGTTTCTGAGCGCTTATGCTTTATTTTTGCAGACCGTGGAGTTTGAGAAATTAGGGCTTAAAAGCGTAGTGAAAAACCTGAAGCTGAGCGCCGCGGCATTTTTGTGTTACGGGTGCCTTTCCGGGCTGATTGTGCCCAGGGCTGGTTTTTTTCCTGCTTCGTTTCTGAACTACGACATGTTTTTGAAACTTACTGGAGTGCCTGTTCAGGTTTTTCGTACGGTGTGCGCGGTGGCTATCGCTTATACTTTGGTACGCGTCTTAAGCGCGTTTGAATGGGAAACAAAAACCAGGATAAAAACTCTACTTGAGGATACTATAAAAATAAATAAAGACCTGGAAGCGGAAATCGAAAAGCGCAAAAAATTGGAGATGATGAAAGATTCGCTCACCCATATGGTAATTCACGACCTCAACAACCCCCTTATGGTATTAAGCGGCAATCTGCAGCTTATGCAGATGGCCTTAAAAGAAAATGAACCGGTGGCGGCGGATATGCACAAGAAGCTGCATGTGGCTTTTCAGGAGAGCAGGCATTTAAAAAATATGATCTCTAATATTTTAGATATAAGCAAGATGGAAGAGGGAAAACTTAATTTGAGATTTGAGGAGACGGATTTGGGCCGGCTGGCCAGGGACGCGGCGGATTCCATGAATGTCATTGCCCAGCAGCAGCAGAAAAAAATAATTGCGCAAACAATATCGGACCTCCCAAAAGTTAACGTGGATAAAGACATGGTCGAAAGAATCCTCCTCAATTTATTGAATAACGCGTTAAAGTTCAGCCCGGCGGGAGGGGTCATAACGTTGGAGGTTGATTGCAATGAGGAGGGCAATAGCGTTGTCGTAAGCGTAAAAGATTCCGGCCCGGGCATAGCAAAAGAATACCTGGACAAAGTTTTTGAAAAGTTTGTTCAGGTAGAAAAAGACCAGTTAAAATTAAAGGGGAAAATAGGCAAAGGCTTAGGTCTTGCTTTTTGCAAGATGGCGGTGGAGGCGCATGGCGGAAAAATCGGAGTAGAGAGCGAACCGGGTAAAGGCAGCAGGTTTTATTTCCTTCTGCCTTGCCGGCAATAATGGCTAAGGGAGAATTGTTATGAAGATACTCATTGTCGATGATGACGGCTTGATAGTTGATTTATTACAGCAATATCTAAAAAAAAATAACTACGATATTGATACGGCCTTTGACGGCAAACATGGGCTGGAATTGCTAAAGGAGAGGAGTTACGATATTGTTTTTCTCGATCAGGAGATGCCGGAGTTGACCGGGCTGGAGATAATAGAACATGTAAAACAGAATAATATTAAAGTAAAAACGGTCATATTGTCCGGTTATGAAGAAATAAACGAAAAATTCTGCAAAGCGGTAGGCGCGGATGCCTATCTGCGCAAACCAGTGGAATTAGAAGAAATCGGAAAAGTCATTAATAAACTGCAGGGTTCAACATAGCCAAGGTGGATAATAGATGAGGATTTGGGACATCCCGCCGCGAAAGCTGTGCCGCAGCCACCTGCTCGGCGAGCACCGCGAGCTGCACGCGATCTGGGCGATACTGACCCGGAACAAAAAGGGGTATGCGCACCATCCGGAGACCAAACGCTGGCGGGGCAAGCTAAAGGCATTATACCTGCGCCATGGCGCCTTGGCGCAGGAGATGGCCAGAAGAGAGTATCATCACCAAAGCCCTCTGAACAAGGCCTTGGCCAGAGGCGCTGGCGTCCAGGATACGTATCTGCATCATCCCCGCACGCAATTGAAAATGCTGCGCGGCAAGAAATGCGAGTGCAAAGTGTAGCTTCTTTTTTTTGCCTTCGGCAATGCCCGGTATTAAAGCCATCGCCAAGATATTCCTTGACTATCCCGGCTTTTAGCAGTAACCTTAAGTCGGTAAGGGGTTTTATTTAGCCACGGAAGGTATTCCGTGGTTTTTTAATTAATAGCGAGGTATTTTTATGAAACCTAAAACGATTGCATTACTTATTCTGGCAGGGTTGTTTATTGTTGTCTTGCTGCAAAATACGCAAGTTGTGTCGGTGCAGTTCTTGTTCTGGAAAATAAGCATGTCCAGGATTATCCTTTTGCCGGTCGTAATGGGCATGGGTTTTATCATCGGATTTTTTATGGGAAAGAGGAAAGGATAGTTTCCGCGCGTTATTTGCGGCTAATAACCGGGAGGTTTTTATGAGCAGTGAGAGAAAGTTTAGTTTTGATGAGGCCAGGAAGGTCGGAGAGCAGCTGGGGATAAAGTGGGATAAGTTTGACGTAAAGCAGTTCCGTCAGGGTATGGATGTTGAATTAGAGCATGGCTCGCGCGATCAAACGACAAATGTTACCAACGACAACCCCCAAACAACAGGAAAGATCGCTCTCGCGCATCTTAACGAATTTCCGGATTACTATACGCGGCTTGAAAAGATGGAAAAGGAAGCGGAGGATTTTTGGGAGAAAGAGTAATAACGCTTTTGCCTAATAAATCGCTTAAGGAGGCCTGATATGAAAGTAGAAAGAGTAGGCGAGAAATATCGTTGTAATGTGTGCGGGAACGAAGTTGAAGTAATTAAAGCAGGCGGCGGAGAACTGGTTTGCTGCGGCCAGCCCATGGAAAAATTTGAAAGACAGAAGATAATATAACCTTATCCCCCCCTATTTTTAACGCGCTTGACACAAACGGGGTTTGGAGTTACAATAACTCCATAATAAAACCTTCCCTGGTGAAAAACTAGGGAAGGTTTTTGTTTTTTAACATGGGAAATTTTTTAACCCGCCAAACACAAGGAGGTGCGCGATGAGAAGAGGATTGGGCGCTGTTGTTGTTGCGGTAATTTTGGGCCTGTCCATAATTATTACCGCGAGGATATTCTCGGATACGGCAATTTCGATAAAGAATAAGGGCAATGTCAATGTCAAGGGCTATGCCAAGAAACAGATCAGTTCGGATCTGGCGATTTTTGAGGCGACTGTTATTGAAGAAAACAAGGATTTAAAGGTTTGTTACGATCAGTTAAGTAAAGATAAAAAGAAGGTAGAATCTTTTCTTAAAGGCTTTGGGATTGAGCTGAAAGAAATAGAGTTTTTCCCCGCGGAAATCAGGGAACGCTTCAAGACCAATGAAAAAGGATACGCTACCGAAGAACGCGTTGCCTTTAAATTATATCAGGGTTTTCGGATAGAGAGTAAGGACGTCTACAAAATTGAAAAACTCGCCGCCGACGTCGTCGGTGTTTTAGGCGAAGGGGTGCAGCTCACGGTTAAAGAGCCCAAATTTATTAATACGAAGATAGAAGAACTAAAAATTGAAATGATCGGCCGGGCCACGGCAAACGCGAAAGACCGCGCCCAGACCGTAGCCAAGCAGGGGAAGTTCCGGCTGGGGCCGATATCGTCCGTCAGAATTGGCGTGTTCCAGATAACGCCGCTGCATTCTACCGAAATTTCCGATTACGGCATGAACGATACCAGCAGTATCGAAAAAGAGATTAAAAGCGTTGTCGAGATAGAGTATTTTGTAAAATAGGCCGTTTATTAATAAAAAAGAGATTAGCGATTTGGATAAATCTTGCCTAACTCAAAATCAGGTTATACAATATACCCGTCGAGGATAATTTAATTTTGTCCGGCCAAACCCTAAACGGCGCGGTATTTAAGGATAATACATATGCAAAAGATTGCTCCGATAAAGCCTGGACGCCTTGTCAAAGGGGACACTATCGGTATTGTGGCTCCTTCAAGCTCATTTGACCGGGATAATTTCAAAAAAGGCGTAGCGATGTTGCGCAGCTTAGGCTATGCCGTTAAATATGAACGGTCTATTTTTAATGCCTGTTGGTCGAAGCCCGGGCATAATAAACAACGGGCCCTTCAAATAAACCGCATGTTTGCCGATACCCAAGTCAAAGCCATATTTTGCGCCAAGGCCGGAACCGGGTCAGCCGAGATCATACCTTACCTCGATAAAAAAATTATACGCAATAATCCGAAGATATTTGTAGGCTATAGCGATATTACGGTTATTTTACTCTATTTGCAAAAAATCGCTAATATGGTTGTCTTTCACGGCCCGATTGTTTCCGATGAAATATATCACGACATGAATCAGTTGACCCTTGAATATCTTCAGGCCTTGTGCGGCCAGGCAAAACCGTTAGGAGAATTAAAAGTTCTTCAGCTTATCGCGTTTCGCCAGGGCAGAGCCAGCGGCAGGCTTGCGGGCGGTAACCTGTCGCTGATTGTTGAAGCCATGGATTTACCCTATCGTGTAGCAACGCGGGGGTGCATTTTGTTTCTGGAAGACATTAATGAAAGTTTTGAGACGATGCAACAGTACTTTGTCCGTTTAAGACGCGCCGGCATATTTAAAAAAATAGCCGGTCTCGTATTCGGCAAGATCACCGATCCCGCGGGTAAAGAACACGATATTCGCGGGATTGTCGATGAAATATTTAAAGGGTATAATATCCCCATATTGTACGGATTTCCTTCCGGACATTTGCAGCTTCGCGGGGGGTTGCATATCACGTTGCCCTTTGGCGTTCTGGCAACGATCGATAGCGAAGCATTATCATTGACCATTGATGAGGCCGCAGTTACGTAAAAAATTATGAAGAGTTATGATTTTGCTCTCAATTGGAGCGGAACGCTGGAAGAAGACTTTGTGAAATTTCTCAAAGGAGCCTGTGCCGCTAAAAAATTATCTTTTCTGTGGATATCTGCTGAAAACGTCAAGAGTATCATCAGGAAGCTCGAGCTTCAGAAACTCAAGATAAAGACGCTTCTGGATACCGAGGCCAGCTATAATAAGCCGGGGGATCCTTACGCGCGCATCTGCTATGCGGTTAAGGATGCCGGCGGGGTTGTAGTCAATGATCCCGACCGGGCTAAGATGGCCATAGATAAATCAGTTATCCATTACGAGCTGGTTAATGCCGGCATTACGGTGCCTTATACGGTTGTTGTGCGCAACTGGGAGCCGAATAATTTCAGATTGACCGAAGCTGAACGGCAGCAGTTGGGAGTTCCTTTTGTCATCAAACAGGCGCTTGGATACGGCCAGCAGGGCGTTTTGCGCGATGCCCGCGGTACGGTGCGCGAAATAGCCAATGCGAGAAAATTCGACCGCGGCGATAATTTTTTGTTGCAGGAAAAAATTGTGCCCTTGAATCTTGACGGCAGGCGGGCGTGGTTTAGGGTTTTTAACGCTTTTGATACGATTATTCCCTGTTGGTGGGACGACCAGCAAAACCGGTACGAACACGTGGAATATGAAGAATTCAATAATTTGCGTTTGTACGGCCTGGCGAAAATGGTTTCTAAAATAGCGGCGATCACTAAAATAGTTTGGTTTTCAACGGAAATAGCTATCGACAATAAAACGGCCGCACGCCGCTTTTTGGCGATTGACTATGTTAATGACCAGTGCGATATGAGTACCTTATCGGAAACTTCAAGCGGGGTGCCGGATACAGTCGTGCAGCACACCGCAAACAGCATTGTGGGCGCAGCCTATCGGATAATGAATAACGAAACGCTAAGCCGGCGATACGCAATTTTTTTAAAAGACGCAACCATTGAAATACGCGGCTTGGGTGTATCTCCGGATCTATTGAAACAGGCACGCAATACTTAAGTTTTTATGTAAGAAAGCAATGATAGCTCCGGCATAAACTTAGAGTTGTGGCGGTAAAGTATATGAAGAAGTTTGTTAGACATAATAAGTTTTGCGTCTATATCCTTAAATGCCGAGGCGGTACTTACTATGCCGGGTATACTCAAGATATAAAAAAGCGGGTTGAATTGCACAATAAGGGTAAAGGCGCCAAATATACCAGAGACAGAGGCCCGGTAAAGCTGGTGTGGAAGAAAGAATATAAATATTATAAAAAGGCAGTGCAGGAAGAAGCCAGGATAAAAAAGTTGAGAAGATATCAGAAGAAAAAGCTTATTGACGATTATGACGACAAACGGTTTTTATCAAAACGTTCGGCTGGCCGTTGGCCGATTTATAGTAAATCGATGATTAGCATGGCGGAGGCGCTGATAGAGTGAATAAACAGCAAGTGGATTTTGAAAGAAATATTCTGATGTTAATGGTAAAATATTAAATCATGCACTATCTTAATGAACATAATATATTTATATTTTTGATCCAGATTGTTGTCCTTTTGGGGTTAGCGAGGGGTTTAGGGGAACTTTTTCGCAGATGGAAACAGCCGTCTTTAACCGCTGAACTTCTTGTAGGTATATTGTTGGGACCTACGATCATGGGAAGATTTATGCCCTTTTGGCATCAAGCCATTTTTCCGAATGATCTCATTCAGCAGAATATGCTTGAGACGGTCGCCTGGATCGGAGTTTTATTTCTTCTTTTGGAAACAGGGCTTGAAATCGATTTTGCCTCTGCCTGGCGGCAAAGGGGTGACGCCTTAAAGATCGCGGTAACGGACATTGTAGTGCCTATGGTTATCGCGTTTATACCATGCTTTTTATTGCCGGATCACTATTTAGCTAATACAGAGCAAAGGTTACTTTTTGCTGTTTTTATGGCGACAGTAATGACAATAAGCGCTATGCCTATTGCGGCAAGGGCCTTACACGACTTAAAACTTTCTAAAACAGACCTTGGGTTTTTGATAATGTCAGCCCTGTCGGTTAATGATATTATCGGATGGCTTATTTTTACGTTGGTTTTAGGAATTTTTACACGAGGGACTTTAGATGTCTTGAATGTTTTTATTACTGCCGGTTCCACAATCGCCTTTACGGCTCTTTGTCTTACGGTTGGCAGGAAGTTAGCCGATAAAATAATTACCGGTATAAAAATAAGAAAAATGCCTCAGCCCGGCATTCCTCTTACGTTTATTTGTGTATTAGGCGCGTTATGCGGGGCGGTGACGCAAAAAATAGGTATTCACGCTTTATTCGGTTTCTTTATAGCTGGAATAATGGCGGGCGGCTCAAGAGCGCTTTCGGAAAATGCTCGTCAGGTCATATCCCAGATGGTTTACGCCATATTCGTTCCGCTTTTCTTCGTTAATATTGGTTTAAAAATTGATTTTTTGAAAAGTTTTGATATTTTCCTTATTTTGCTGATAAGTGTTATTGGTATAGCGGGAAGATTTTTAGGAGCGTGGCTGGGGGTTAATCTTACTAAATTGCCGAAGACGAACAGGCTTTCAATAGCTGTCGCACATACTCCCGGCGGCGCTATGGAGATAGTCGTAGGGTTATTGGCCTTGGAATATAATCTCATTACGGAACCTATATTTGTGGCTATTGTTTTTGGCGCGGTAATATCCTCTGTTATCTTAGGGCCTTGGTTCAGCTATTCGATTAAAAAACGCAAAGAAATTAGTATCTTAGAATTTTTTTCATCACGGGGTGTTATAGATCGGTTGAAACAGAAAGAGAGAAATAAAGCTATTGAAGAATTATGCGAACTCGCGGCGAGTCAGGACGATATGCCTGATGCCGAAAGCATTTATCAGGCTGTTATATTTCGCGAGGAAGAGATGGGTACGGGCATAGAAGAGGGAATAGCGGTTCCTCACGCGAGATTAACTGACATAAAAGGACCTATTGTTGTTTTCGGCAGATCGACTGACGGCATTGACTGGAACGCGCCGGATGGAAAATTATCCCACTTCATATTTTTGATTTTAACTCCCGAGGATGATTACGATTCTCAGGTGCAGATATTAGGTGTTATCGCGAAGGCTTTTAGTGAGTCAGCATTTAGAGATTCGCTTTTAAAAGCCGCGGATAGCAACGCGATTTGGTTGGCATTGCAAAAAGCGTTTTTCTTTAAACATGTTACAAGAAAGGGGCGCATTAAACGGTGAAACAGTGGTATGAGTCATTATTTGAGAATTATGCGCGCAAATACGACCAGGAGTGTTTTGTCCAGGGCACGCTTGGGGAATGTGATTTTATCGAGCAGGAGATAAACCGCGATAAATCCTTAAAAATTATTGATATCGGCTGCGGCACCGGCCGGCACGTGATCGAACTTACAAAAAGGGGATACAACGTGACCGGCGTTGACCTGTCCGAGGATCAGATTAAAAGGGCAAAAGAAAAAGCACAAGAGGCAGGGGTGACGATCGG
Organism: Candidatus Omnitrophota bacterium; assembly: GCA_018813905.1. GTDB lineage: Bacteria > Omnitrophota > Gorgyraeia > B26-G9 > B26-G9 > JAHJAO01. The sequence goes on along the minus strand of JAHJAO010000125.1, from coordinate 3,195 downwards.
CTTTCAAGCACAAGACGCGCGGAACCTCTCTTTTGACGGTGAATTCGATCTGGCAATTATGCTATGCGAAGGCGGATTCTCTCTTATGGAAACAGACGAGATGAATTTTGAGATACTCAAGAACGCGACAAAAGCGCTTAAAAGTAAAGGCAAGCTTATTTTCACCGCATTAAACGGATTGTTTCCGCTGTTTCATTCTGTCAATGAATTCTATAAGTCGGCAGCGAAAGAAGGCCAGTCCCAGTGTAAGGAGTGCTCCTTTGATCTGATGACTTTCCGTGATCATAATACTGTTGTGTTCGAAGACGATTCCGGCAACAAAAGAGAGTTAAAATGCAATGAGCGTTACTACGTGCCGAGTGAGATAACCTGGCTCCTAAAGACCCTCGGCTATAAAAAAATTGATATCTTCGGCGCGAAACTCGGGGCGTACTCAAGAAACGATAAGCTGACTACCGACGACTTCGAAATGCTGGTTATCGCTGAGAAATAAATACCCCAAACTCAAAACAACGGGAAAAGATGCCAAATTTCAAAGCTGGTTCGAAAAGCTCTCATAAAAAACATGCGGCATTTTCCTCGGCAGGGTTCGGCATGACACCCAAAAGTTTCTACATCAAAACTTTTGGGTGGCCGTTGTCCACCTTATAGACGCACGATGGCGAGCTTGGCGGAGGCGTTGGTGGAGTAGGCACTACCCACCGTCATCCCCGCGGAAGCGGGGACCCACTGTTCTATAAAATCGAACAATTGTTCTCTATCATAGAACACGATGTCGTAAAACATATAAACTTTTTGCGACATTTTTCCAATATTTTGTCACAAAATATATATACTTTTTGTGACAAAACCAAGAACTATTATTACTGCAAATATCTAAAAATAAAGAGGGGTGCCAAGCCCCTTATAAATGTCCATTCCCACGAAATGTTTTCTCGTCACTGGACATTTGTGCTTACCAGACATTTGATGCTCACCATAGACCTAAAGTTCAAAATTAGTGAACATTAGACCTCAAAATTAGGCATACAAAATATTTAGGTTGACAAGAAACCCTTTGAATAGTATAGTATCTCTTGTTTGTTAAAGTTGCGATAAACGTAACATTAAATAATAGGAAATACACATGAAAAATGGTTATAAAAATCTATCAAAAGATGAGATTTATCTCATTTCACGTGCGGAATACGAAAAACAGAAGCTTATAACAACTGAGTTTGCTCAGAAACTTTTTCCGGATAAAAACAAAGCATCGAGAGTTCTTGTTTTTCTTACCCAAAAAGGTCGACTTATTCGGATAGAAAAAGGGAAGTATATTCTTGTTCCGATCAAGGCGCCAAATCAACAATGGATGCCTAACGAATTCATCGTAGCATCATTATGGATGGGGGAAACACCATATTATATAGGCTATTTCACCATGTACAACTACTGGGGGTTTACCGACCAAATCCCTCGTACTATTTTTATATTGAATACCGACAAATCATCAAAGAAGGACATAAGCGGAATACGTTATGAAGCTGTAAAGATTAAAAAGGAGAAATATTACGGAGTACAAAAAATTAAAGTTGAGGATCAAGAAGTTTTCATAAGTGATAAAGAAAGGACTTTGGTAGATTTTGTGTCTAATCCATTGGGCTCTATACGAAATTTTGAAGTTGCTTTACAAGATAATATCAAAAACATTGATATTGAAAAGTTTATTAAATATCTGGTGAGATTCCCGGTCGTTTCAGTGAGAAAGCGGGCGGGGTTCCTTCTGGAAGAAGCGGGATGTTCAAAAGAAAGCCTTGAGTCCCTTCGTAAAGCAATAGGAACAAAAAGAGTGCTTACTCCGCTGGATGCATACAAAAAATCTCGAAAAGGAAAAATTAATAAGGAGTGGAAGATCATTGTTAATCGATAAAGAAAAACTCAAAGACATTATTCCAGTTATAGCAGGCAAGATGAAATTTAGACCGGCTATTGTGGAAAAAGATTATTATCTTACGGTGATTTTAAACAAAATAGAAGAATTGCTAACAGATAAAATTGTGTTTAAGGGCGGTACCTTGCTGAACAAAGCACACTTGAATTATCATCGTTTGAGTGAGGACTTGGATTTTACATATAACGCTGAATTTACATCAAGGGCCGAGAGATCAAAGGCAATAACCCCTATAAGAGAAAAAATGCCGTCATTTTTAAAGGCCATAGGATTAAAAAGCGATAAACCGGAAGGAGAAGGATTCGATAATTCAAGACAATATCTATTCAAAGTGAAATATCCTTCAATAATTTTGAATAAGGAAGACTCGATTAAACTTGAAATTTCGCTCAGACAGCATCCTATTGAAAAACCAGTTAATACGCAAATAAAACATTTTTATCAAGACCCTTTTACTGGCGAGGATCTTTTTCCGTCAGGAAAGGTCTTATCGTTGTCATGGAAAGAAGCTGTTGCGGAAAAACTCAAAGCGGCTATATCCAGAAGAGATGTTGCGATACGAGATTATTATGATCTGTGGTATATTTCTGAATTTGGATTCGATTTTTACGATAAGACTTTTATTAAGCTATTCAAGAGAAAAGTAACGGATGAGGGGTACACCGGAGATTATAAAAAGTATTTCGGTCTTAGCGATGATAATATTGCTCTTTTGCGTAATCAAATTGAAGGGCTTCTTAAGCCTGTTATCCGAGCAGGGGAGGACTTTGATTTAGATAGAGTTTTTGAACGGTTTAATGTTCTTTTGAAGAAAGTGTAGTAGGCAACGGTATACTAAAAACGCGAATGGTATATTGAATGGTATCTTATCGTTAAAGCGAAGAACAGAGAAGAGAAGAACATGGCGTCCAAGAGTAAAAAATAATGAGTACCTTTTATCGGGCATTCTTACTTGTTCCAAGTGTAATCACAAATACAATGGCGTATCGTCAATATCAAATCACCGAACGAATAAAAAGAAAAGATTGTATCGTTGTTCTGGCCCTCAAGTAGGACGTGTTAGCTGTACCAATACATCAATAAAAGCAGAGGATATTGAGCCGGAAGTTACAAAGATAATAGCTCAATTGGTAGAAAACGACAGGCTGAAACAGTACCGATGTATGAGCGTGACTTTACCGAAATCCGCAAATTTCCCCAATTTTGGCAAAAGTACCAAAATTGATGCAACTTCGCTGCGAAATAAGCTTGAGGAAAACCATCAG
>JAHJAO010000124.1 GCA_018813905.1 Candidatus Omnitrophota bacterium | reverse complement strand
GTAATGTCAGCGGAAAATCTTAATTTTAAAGAAACAGAAGTCGCGGAACTTGTGCGGGGAATTTTCCGTATGCTTTGGAATTCCTATTCCTTCTTTGTTTTATACGCCAATATTGATAAGTTCAAAGTTCCCATGCCTACCGGCAGGCAGGAAAGTTCAAAGTCCGGCTTTACTCTAATTGAGGCGCTGGTTTTGTTATTTGTTTTTACCATCATCACAGTCACTTTTTATACAGTTTGGTCGGTGAGCACCCGCTATATTTTATTCGTGAAAAATCGGTTTATCGCCGTTTCTCTGGCGAATGAAAAAATGGAAGTAGTGCGTAATCTGGCGTATGACAAAATTGCGCATACCGGAGGCTATCCTCCCGGCAATCTTCATCAAGATGAATATCTTACGCGATCAAAGAGAGAATTTCATGTCCATACGGATATTGTCAACACGGATGATCCATTGGATGGCACCTTGGGAGGAACGCCCAATGATGCGAATTTTGTGGATTATAAAAATGTGCGCATTGAAGTTTTCTGGGACAACGAAGCTTATAGCATAACCTTAACTTCGCGTTTTGTGCCGCCGGGAATAGAAAGTTCGGCGGCCGGATTGGGAGTGCTGGTGGTCAACGCTTACAGCGATCAAAGCGAAAGCCATGTGGCCGGCAGTACGGTGCAAATTACGAACGCGGATACGGGTTTTAATGAAACCCGGGAAACCGATATTTTCGGCCGGCTGATGCTGGTGGGTTTGCCGGAAGCTACCAAAAAATATAAAGTGACGCTAACTAAAAACGGATATGAAACGGTGGAAACCCTGCCGCCTTATCCGGCTACGAGTTATAATCCGATAAATACGCACGCTTCCGTAATTGCGGGCGCGGTAAACACTTTGGATATTATTCAAAATAAGACCGCCGATATTAAGGTAAAAACCACGGACTATCTCGATCAAAGCGTGGCGAATGTGAATTTTTATTTAAAAGGAGGGCGCCAACTGGGAACTACGGAACCGGTTGAATTGGGAGATCCGGTCTATCCGGTATATCAAATAGATTCTCATACGCAAACCGGAGCCGATGGAGAAAAAGATTTTAGCGCGATCAGCCCCGGCCAATATGAATTTACACTGGAAGAATCCGGTTACACGATAATCGGAATTAATCCGGCTGCTCCTTTTTCTCTTTACTCCGAGCAGACACTAGAACTGGCCGTCAAAGTTAGCCCGAATAACACAACCGCCCTGCTGATTAAGGTTCAAAAAGATGTTGCTTCACCGATTGTCGATGCCAGCGTGCATCTTACTAATACCGGAGGTTATGATACTACACTTACAACCGATGAAAACGGAATGGCCTTTTTCCCAAATGTATCCGACCCTCCGTTTGCCGCGGGGACCTATGATTTTTCCATTACGGCCGCCGGGTATGTTAATTTTTCCGGCCAAGTGACGGTTAATGAAAATGTTTTGAAAACAGAAGAGATAATTATGACAGCGGAAATTTAAATTATGCTAAAAAAAAGCAGTCGAAAAAAATATGTAGGCATGGGCTTGGTGGAAATGCTGATTGCCATCGGTATTTTTACCATTGGAATGTTGGGCTTTACGGAATTATTTCTCTATTCTTGGCGTCAAAACGCCTATACGCTGGAAATGGGGCAAACATCAATGGCCGTTTCCCAAGGAGTGAACGAAATGGTGCGGTATTTGCGCGAAGTCCGGCAAGGCGACGACGGTTCTTATCCGGTAATTTCGGCGGATGATAATGATTTGGTGGTCTTCAGTGATTATGATCAGGACGATATTACCGAGCGGCTGCATTTTTATCGCAGTGGCTCGAATATAATTATGGGCATCCGCAAACCGACTACCGGCTTGCCCAAAACTTACGCCGCTGGCGACGCGGAAACTAAAATCGTCGCTTCTCATATTGTCAATGACGCCGCCACGCCGATTTTTGCCTATTATGACAGCAGTTATCCGGAAGATAGCGTTAATAATCCGATTGATACGCCGGCGACAGTTCCGCATGTCCGGCTGGTGCGGATCGATTTACATATGAATATTAATCCCAATCGCGCGCCGGACAATATCCAGATCCAATCCTTTGTCGAAATTCGCAATCTCAACGACCACGACCGGTTTGGGATTTAGAATCTTCGCCGCTTTTCTTTTGCCCAAAAGAAAAGCGGCAGAAAAGAAAAAACCCGCCCTCGCATCGAGAATTCGATGGGGGCGGGCTTGCAGGTTCTGCTGTTTTAGTAATCCAAGGGCTCTTTAGTGAAAGGGCCGCAGACTTCTTTCTCGCATGATTATCCTTCTTGGGTGAGTAGTGAAAAGTACTTTCTAACCTAATCTCCTAAAACAATTTCCGCTGTTAAAACAATAAGCCATCTTAGCATGGATATAATATTTGTCAAAAACCGGACACAAATTTAGTTTTAACCCTGCGCTAATGATTTAGGGTAGGATTTTACTTTTACCCCAATTGGCGATAAAATGGGGGCAAATGGTCAAAGAATTAAACATCGAAATAGAAAAAGCTATCCGGCTCTTGGTGGAAAGTTTGCCTATTTCCGATAAAAATTCCAAAAAGCCGATTTTGGCGCATGATATCCGAGTCGGTATGTATCTGTATAAAAATGATTGTTCCCGGGATATAGTGCTGGCGGGGATTTTGCATGACGCGCTGGAATTTAGCGATATTGGCGAACAGAAATTACAAGACGAGTTTGGGAAGAACGTAGCTAGGATAGTCAGAGCTTGCACCAAAAAGAAAACCATTGAAGATGACAATGAGAGAATCGACGAGCTGGTCTTAAGGTGTTCCCGCGAGGGAACAGACGCGCTGATTGTCAGAGCGGCGGATATTCTCGACAGTTTTAAATATTACACCCAGGGAAATAATCCGGCGGAGCTGCTATATTGCCGCAAAAACGCCGAAGCGATTTTTAAATATATGCCGAATGGTTTTAAGGATAAAGTTTTGGATGAGTTGAAGGAGTGGTATAAAAAATAAAAATGTTATGGAAAAGGATAAGCAAAAAATCAGAGTTTCGCAGAAAGCCGTTATTTTTAGAGAAGACGGAAAAATACTTACGATGAGGCGCACTAAGATGGCTCCGTCCAGGCCGTTGCACTGGGATTTGCCGGGTGGCGATTTGGATTTTGGCGAAAATGTCAGAGACGGGATTTTGCGGGAAATAAAAGAGGAAGCGGGTTTGGAAGTGCAAGATCTTGCGCTACTGGATGTCATTTCCGCAATCAATGATAGGGGTAAATTCTGGGTGACAATCGGTTATACGGCCAAGGCGAAAACAACCAAGGTTATTTTGAGCAACGAGCATGACGATTTTAGGTGGATAATGCCGGACGAATTTCAAGAATTAAAAGCGTCTCCTAAAAATAAAAAGTTTATCGAAACGTTTAAGCTTCTGCGAATACGGAAATAAAAATAAATTTATGCTGGGATTAAAAAGGGGGACAGTTAAATTGGTGAAGTATAATCCGAAATGGCGGCAGTCCGCCTTTGGCGGAGGCGGGCAAGTAAGTACGTACTTGAATACGTATTGAAATACTTACCCACTAGAACATTCTGACATTCTGCAGAAAGCCAGAATGTTAAAAAGATTGCTTAACCCAAGCTACCAACGGCCAGTAAAAATTATTACATACTTAATTACGTAATTAAGTAGTTATCCCGTCAAATAGTCTTTGTCACATTTGATCGGGACTTACATCAT
>JAHJAO010000123.1 GCA_018813905.1 Candidatus Omnitrophota bacterium | reverse complement strand
GCAAGCCACAAGTCTCAAGACATAAAAGCTAAAAATGAAAAGCATATTAAAAATAACTACAGTGATGCTCGTACAGGCGCTGCTTGCGAATTGCGCCTGGGCCGGTGTGTTATTGCCGCCGGCCGGCCGCCGCCGCGGCGGCTGTAGCGGCGCAGCGCTTTCGCCTGCTGTCCATATCCATATCAATACCTTTCAGGATATTTTTGCCGCTTCGGCAAAAGAAGGGTTTTTAACTGGCCCCGGCCCGGATGACGAGGAAGAAATCGGAACCGCGGAAACAACTTATCTGGAGTTCAATATGATTTTTCACCAGTTGAATAATGTTTTGCAGGTGGTCCGCGGGGACATTGATATTCTCGAAACAGAGGATGAACTTAAAGATGGCGAAGAGGCCATAACTGCGTTTGTTAAAGATATGGTCGAGGGCTTAGCTGATATCACGTCTATTTTTTCCGCTATGGATATTATTATCGAAGCGGATATTTTGTATTTAAACGAAAAAGTTAAACAGCTAAATGAAAAATACGCTGTACTCAAAGAGCTGGAGCGGGTAAAAACGGAAGATATTTCGGTAGAAATAAGCGGCCTTATAGCCAGGATGATTTCCGCTACTGAGTTTGTAAACCGCCGGATACAGGCGGTGAGGGAGGGGATAAATTTAGAGTATTTTGATTTGGGAGAGCTTTTAAAACAGGAAGAAGATAAAGGGGGTATTTCTATCGAGAAAGGATTGGGCCTTGAAATTTTCGGATACCGCGACGGCATGGAATTTGTCATCAAGAATATCATCCGCAACATCATCGAGCACGGCCGTGCGATATCTGTATATTTTGAAATGTCCGTAAAAAAAGACGCGAACAATATCGTTATAGAAATAAAAGACACGGGCCGGGGATTTGACCTCCGGGAATTGAAAAATAAAGCGGTTGAGCTGGGATTTTGGGACAAGGAAAAGGCCGCCTCGGCAAAAGAGCCGGAGACAATCGAGCTTATCTTCAAAAAAGGATTCAGCCGCCGTTATGTAAAAGGCAAAGCGTACGGCCTGGGGATGTGGCTGAGCCGGCAGGTTATCGAAAAATATTTCAAAGGTAAAATAAGCGCGCAGAACAGGCCCGACCGTTTAGGCGCGAATTTTATCATCACTATCCCCATGCCCGAGGAAAAATTGAGAAAACGTGTAACTGACCCGCGGGAATTATTATACCAGTGGGCGATAAGCCCGGACGAAAAACAAATCAGCCAGGCCTGGACACATCGCAGTATCGCCAAAGCGGCCGGGATAAGTAAAGGGGCTGTGACTAAACATTTGCCGGCAATAGAAAAGCGGCTGGCAGAGGAAAAAAGGCCCGCGATTAAGAAAAAACTGGTGGATGTTGCGAAAGCACTTTACCGGTGGGCCCGAAATCGGGACAAAAACCAGACAGATAAAGAGTGGACCCAAAAAGAAATCGCCGAGGTTATCGGAGTAAGCGAATCCGCATTATCCAACCATTTTGCTTTCTTGCAGGAACGTTTGAAAAAGGAAAAATTACCGCCAATTAAAATAAAGCCGGCGCCGGAAGATAAACTTTATAAGTGGGCAATTGCTAGAACGTTAAGACAGATAAATAAGCTGTGGAACCAAAGGGAATTGAGTAAACGCGTTGGCATCGCCGAGAGTTTTATGCCCAGATATCTGGAGATAGTCCAGGAGAGGTTACAACAGGAAAACAGGCCGAAGATTTTAGTCGGGCTGGCCGATGCCTATAAACAGTTTTACGGCTGGGCTGTAGCCAGAGATAAACAGCAGATTAAGAAACGCTGGAGCCGGCGTGAGTTGGCCGAACATGCCGGAATCAGCGAAGCGTCAATAGGTAACTATCTGGACGCAGTACAAAAACAGCTTAAAGAGGAAAACAGGCCGGAGATTTTGTTGGAACTTAGCCCGCAGGAGAAATTATACCGCTTTGTGGTCAGAAGAAAAGGCAAGCCTAAACAGAAAACAGTATGGACGTTGCAGGAAATCGCCAAGGGGGCGGGAATAAGTGAGGACTCGGTGAAAAAGCATCTTCCTCAACTGCAGCAGCGTTTGAAAAATGAAAGAAAAACATTAATCAGATTGTTTAAAGTTACAACTGACCCGCAAAAGCGAATCTACGAATGGGCGATAAATAGGACCAAAAAGCAGATAGATAAAGAGTGGACACAGGGAGAAATAGCCGCGCAGGCCGGGATCGGCCGGGCGTCCGTATCCGATCATATTGTAGCTGTCCAGAACCGCCTGAGGGAACAGGCAGAGCCGTTAATTAAATTTAAGCTGCATATTAATAATCCCGGGGGGAAATTATACCTCTGGGCTTTAAACAGGAATCTTGAGCAGATAAATAAAGAATGGGCAATTGAGGAGCTCGCTGATTTAACCGGAATAAGCGAACGGTCTATAGCTAAACATCTTTTGGAAGTAAACCGGCATTTGGAAAATACGGCAAAGGCGCCGATAAAAACAAAGTTGGACGAGAAACTCAGGAAGATAACCGCCGTAGAAAGAGAAATAAACGAGATGCTCGATAGATTAAAGCGCGAGATAACGCAGCTTAAAAATAAAATAAATGGCGCACATAATGCTGTCAATAATACTAAAGAGACCAAAGAAATATTGCAGAAGTTTTACCGGACGACTTTTAACGAGCTGATGAGCGCGCTAAAGTTTTTAAACGAGATTAACGGGGTGCGGGAATTTTTCCCCCGGTTTACGGCTTACGCGGTAACCATAAAAAAAATAGGCGCGGCGATCGATATCGACCGGGAACATGTTTGGACAATGAGCGAACGTTTGGGAAAGATTTTGGAAATTATCGAGTGCCATGAAAAGACGATGAGGAAGAAACTTGTCCGGTTTGAATTGGTGGATTTATTAGAGGATACCGTCAGGGTGCAGCGAGAGCCAGCAGAGGTTATAGCTTTGAAAGCGCCTGCGGCCGGGACAGAGAAGCTGATTGAACAGGCGATATAGGAAAGACACAAGTCCCTCAGAGATTTATTTTTGAATAAATATCTGAGCTGGCCCCTCGAAAATTTATCACTAGGTGAATTTTCGAGTTGGAGTCCTCGTAAGAGGGAGTCCCCGCAGGGGGCCTCAAGACATAAAAGCTAAAAATGAAAAGCATATTTAAGATAATCACAATAATGCTGATACAGGCGATGTTTGTAAGCTGCGCCGGGGCGCAGGAAGCGGTATTTTGCGCGGAAGATAATACGCAAAAGAGCACTCTGGCGCCGAGGCTGTTTATCGGTATTAATAAATACCAAAACGCGTTTCAAGAAATGCAAGATTTAAGTCAAACAATCGTCTTTGAAGGCAGAAGCGGGTTGCAGCAGGTGATAGCCGATTGCCAAAACAAGAAGCAGGAACAAAAGGCAGCAGCCTTGAAATACCTTATACAATTAATAAATTCCGCAACCGTGCAAGACAGTATTTTTGCTTATCCATATTCGCAAAAGGAAGCGGTTGGAATACTGAAAAGTTTTCGCACTAAATTTACGCTTTATCCCGCTTATCCATCTAGAGCTGCAGAAAAGGATAGAAAAACAGATAATATTAGCATTTCTCTTAAAGTTTTGGAAAAGGCGCTGCGGGACCGGGCAGATAAAAAGACGTATGGCCGGAAAAAAATTCCTGTAGATAAAATTATGCAGGCGGTTTTGTTGTCAGGAGCATTTAATATTCATCCGGAGGACAACGGCGAAATTTTGCCGGAAATAGCGCAAGCAGTTGCAGAGTTTTTCGAAGATATCGAAATTGACCAGACAGCAGAACAGGAATGGGATTATCGTTTCAAGATAGATAGAGGACTGGCGCGTTCTTTCCTGACGGAAGTGAACGAACTTGGGTTTGACGATGATGAGATTGAAGAGGCGCTTTCAAAAATACATTTCAATATTTTTGCCGATTATGCCTTTAATATCGTCTCTACGGAAGAGGATAACCAGCTGAATTTAATTATCCAGGATTTTAAGGCCGTAATTGCCGAAAAAGAGCGTTTGGGAGAGGAGAAAGAAGTAGTTATCTACGAAATCGGGTTAGGCCGGGAGCCGACGGAGGCGATACAGTTAATCAAGGCTTTTGATCGGGCAATAAGAGAAACAGTCGTAGAAGAGGAAAGAGGCAAATGGCGCTTGAGGCTTATCGCTATTGATACCAACGAGTATCCGTTAAGAAATGCAAAACCAATCTTTGACGCATTGAATAATGGGGCCTACAGAAAAGAGTTTAGAGATCCATATGAAGAGGGTGAATACAAGAAATATTTTGATAGAAGCTTAAGTATGAACATATGGACACGGATTATTCGCGCGAATGCGCTGGATGCGGCTAAGCTAAAACAGATAGGAAAAGGCAGAAAAGGAGATTATATTTTTCATCGCCATATTACGTATTTAAACGCGTTTCTTGCGAACGCGGATATAGATATGAAGGAGATCAAGATCGAAGATTTGCCGCGTATTTTGAACACGTATCTATCCACGCGTAATATTATCGGCGCATTATGCAAGGAAAATACTCGTTATATCACCGAACCCACGGATATTGTAATATTGGCAAAGGGAAAGGGAGAGGATGAGTTGCCGGTACTGCGCATACCCGGGGCAAAACTTTTGACCTTCAATCACTTTTTTCCGCAAAGACCGATTTGGGAACAAAGACTGCGAAACCGGGGTACGGGAATATATTTAGTTAAGGATCCGGGCAAGATAATAAAAGCGGGTTTAAGGGGATTTTGTGAGGCGATTGCCAAACAGCAGGATTTTGAAGGCCGCCGGATAAGGCGGGAAGATGTAACCCGGGAACTGGAAAGAAACGGCTGGAACGTATTACAAGCCGCCGCTGTTTTCGGAACGAATAGGAAAAGAATTCGTGCGCTAGTCGGTGTCCAGACAATCAAACAGGGAAGGTTAAAGCTCCGGGAGCGGGAAAAGGAGATGATTATCTGCGCCCTGGAGGCATACGGCTGGAATGTAAAAGAGGCGGCCAATGCTTTAGAGATATACCCGAGCCGAATATATAAAATGCTCACCTTAAATTTTATCCGCACAGGCCGCAAAAAAGCCGCCTTAATTTTAAGAGAAAAAGTCAAAGCCGTTTTAAAAGGGCATAATTGGAACGTGCTGGAGACAAGCCGGGACCCGTTACTGTTGGAATTAAGACTTGGCCCAAGCGAAATAAATACCATACTTTCGCGCGGTTGGATTGCCCGGCAGCGCAAGCAATATAACGACGAGCAGGCAGAAAAAGAAAAACGAGAAATAATCAAAGCGATAAAAATGTTTTTAAAACATAACGACTGCCTGATAAAAGTGGCGCAATACCTTGGGATAGCCCGAGCCACGCTCAACGATAAACTGGCCAGATACAGTATCTCGTTTACCGATATGAAATTCGATGAGGACCGGGTTGTCCCGGTTCTGAAGCTGACAAAAGGCAACGTTTCTCGCGCCAACCAGAGGCTGGGCATAGATGCCGGGGTTTTAATGGAAAGGTTCGGAATTCAGATAGAGAAAATAAAGAAAGAACATGAAGAAAATATAAGAAAACAGCGCACGGTCCTGGTCGCGGATGCGATCGAAGCGCAGAGGGGGGATAAAGCGCGTACGGCGGCGGAAATCGGTATCGCAGAAAAAACGCTGCATGAGTGGATGGATAAATATTATCTTTTTGAGATCTCGCCGGCAACGCTGCATGCTTACCGCCTGGAAGTAAAGCTGATGGTTATCGATAATATTTTTTCAAATATAAAACAAAAAGCTTTTTCTTTGGACCGCAGCAATGAAAACGCAGTAAGGATGTTTCACCGCACCAGCGATTTCCACCTGTTTCGCGCCGCAGAAATCATGAAGGGGCTAGACGCCTACATAGAAAAGGTTTATCCCGCGTTCGAACTGGCAGCGAAAATAAATGCCTGCGGCAGGACGATAAAATCACTGCAAACTTTTATCGTAAACCATCAGCCGGGTAAAAGCGCCGACTATCTTTTCCTTATCGACCGGCTGGAGGATATTATCGAGACGGTTGATTTTTATGAACGGGATATGGAAAAGCTTGGATTTACCTCGTTTTCGGCCAAGCCGGACGCCCGGACCGCGCGTCTGTCAAATGAAGAACTGATAAATGACATAAGAAAAGCGATGCCTTCTTCTAAAAGTAAAAATCCCGACTGGCGGCAGTTTAATATCTTAATCGAAGAACTCAAGTTGCGCGACGGCGTGGACGTTATTGTAGAAAAAGACGAAATAAACCAGGCCTGGTTCAGCCCACGCGCATATATTAGGAATTTGTCCATGGGAGAAGACAATTTCATAAGATACGCGGCAGAAAATATCGCCCAGCATGTCGAGCATGGTACCGCCTTAGTTATCCGGCAGAAATTCAAGGATTATACGCAGATAACGGTTATGGATAACGGAGATGGTTTTGTCAACCGATACAACAACGGCAAAGTGAAGGTTGAAGACGCGATTATATACAAGAGGTCTTTTGGGTCAAAAAAAGGATATGCGGGAGTCTTTCAGAACCACGGCCAGGCGCTGACTTTGGTTGTGAGTTATCCCGACATATCGATCATCAAACAGCCGGGAGAAAGCGCGATTATCTTGCCCGCGACAAATGAGAATTCACGAATTCCCATTATTGAGCCGCAGGTTGTGTCCGGCGCGGAAAACGCAAAAAAAATCGGCACGGAGATAACCGGATACTTTTACAATCAGCCAAATGAGTTTGTCCGGAAAAGAGACTGGCGCAGCTATCTTGCGCAAAAGCTGCGGAGCAAATTGTCCGCGGAGATGCCGGCACTAAAAAACAAAAAGGCCAAGGTTAATAAGTTTAATCTGCTGGTGGAACAGGCAATTTAGGTAAATACAGTTACAGGTTGCAGGCTGCAAGTCTCAAGGCATAAAAGTTATAAAGTTCATAAAGTTGCAAGCAGCAAGTCGCAAGAACAAAAAAGTTAAAAATGAAAAAGATACTTTTAAGAATAACCGCAATTATACTCATACAGGCGTTCATGCCAAGCTGCGCTTGGGCGCAGGAAATAGTCTTTTCTCAAGCGTTGCCATGCAGCGGAAAGAGCACATTGGCGCCGGCGATTCAGATAGATCTACCGGGATTAAGAGATAGGTTCTTGACGAAAGTTATCATTTCCGCTTTGGAAGAAAATGATGGCTATGTGCCCAAAACCGCCAAAGCCACAGGAATCAGCCCCCGAACCATATACCGGCTTATCCCAAGAGAAAAGATTGCTGCTATTGCCAAGCTGGCGCAAGAGAGAAAACGGCAAATAATAATTCGCCAATTAGAATTGAATCGGGGCAATGTGTCTAAAACTGCACGCGATTTAAAAATGCATCGAAATACAATCTTAAAATTCACTTCCACACAGCAGCGGAATGCGATACGCGCGAATAAAAAAGAAAGGGAAAAACAGGAACTCATCCGCAGCTTAAGAAAGCATTGCCTGTACCGGGGCTGGCTTAAAAATACGGCAGAAGAACTGGGTATCCCCCGCGGAACCTTGCGGGATAAGATCAGAAGACACGGCATCGTTATCGCCGATATAAGAGAAGAATTGGAACTTAAGGCGTTAAGGCAGGAAAAAGGCAATGTTACAAGAGCGGCAAGAAGGTTGGGGCTGAGCCGGGACAGATTGTCAGGGCATCGCGAAGAAATAGAAAAATTGCGCCGGCAGGCAAAAATCATTGAAGAAGAAAAGAGGCTCTTTTTACTGGTCGCGGCCATAGAAGAGTTGAGGGGAGAGCGGGAAGTTATGGCGCGGGATTTAGGAGTTTCGCAAAAGACGGTCACTAATCAATTGGCTAGATACGGGAAGATGCATTTTCCCGTATTAATCACAGAGCGGCTTGACCTGATGGAGTGGCTGCTGGCGGACATAAAAGCGAGAGGATTAAAAGCAAAAGAAGAGATGAATATGAATTCCCTGCGCGATTTTTTCTCGCACAGCTATGAACGCATAAGAGAGCATGGCCGGACAAGGGATTATCCCGGCTGGCTGGCAATATGGGAAGAGGACTTGCAGAGTAAATTTCTGCCGGAAGCGCAGCTTGAAAGAATCGGCCGGTATAAACAAATAGTAAAAACATTGGAAAATGTTATCGGAGCTGTGCAGCGGGGCAGGAATAGGGATATGAGCGAGGGAATAGACAGGATAGTAAAAGTTATCAATACTTTTTATAAGCAGGAGAGCGTTAGACAACTTAAAGCCATAGCAAAAACGCAGGCGCTGATTGAGCAGGCGATATAGGGAAAACACAGGCTACAAGTCGCAAGCCACAAGACATAAAAGTTATAAAGTTATAAAGTTAAAAGTTCGTAAAGTTGAAAAGTTCATAAAGTTAAAAAGTTCGTAAAGTTATAAAGTTATAGGTTGCATGCTGCAGGTTGCACGTTATAGATAATAGAAAATAGAGGACATATAAAAAAAGCATTACAGATAGCAAAAAATAAGGGTTAGTTTTTTAAGTCGTGGATTTTGTCGCAGAGCTTTGCGATCTCTTCAAGCGAGAGTTGTTCGGCGCGGGAATTCGTCGCTATTTTTAAACCCTCCAGAATTTCCCCCAGAGTTTTTTTCTCAAGGCCCAGGCCGCCGCTGGCAAATACGCTGTTAATCAGGGTTTTGCGTTTATGGGAAAAAATTGCCTTTACCAGCTTGAAAAAGAAAGTTTCGGATTTTACTTCCACTTTTGGCCGGGCAAGAATTTTGAGCCGGATGAGCGCGGCGTCTACTTCCGGCTGGGGGAAAAATAAATGGCGCGGAAAAATCTTTAGAATATCCGCCTGAGTATGATATTGAATAAAACAGCTTAGGCGGCCGAATTTCTTTGTGCCGGGCGAGGCAACAATCCGATAAGCTACTTCCTTTTGTACGGTAATGAGGATGGTGCTTATGTATTCTTTTTGCCGCAACAGATGCGTGAGAATCGGCGTGGTAATATAAAAAGGAAGATTCCCGGCAACGGTCAGCTTTTTTCCCGTAAAAAAATCTTTTATTTGGCTTTCCAGGATGTCTGCGATTATAATTTTGGCGTGAGTGAATTGTTTTAGCTTTTCGGTAAGGATCGGCCCAAAAGACGGGTCTTTTTCCAGCGCGAAAAATTTTTCCGCTGCTTTAGCCAGTAGGACGCTTAAATTCCCGATGCCTGCGCCGATTTCCAGAACATGGGCCGCCGGATTGTTTTGAAAACAGAAATCGGCAATGGTTTGAAGCGAGGGCTCATCTGCAAGGAAGTTTTGACCAAGCCGCTTTTTTGCTCGCAGCCGGTATTTAACGAGCTCGGTCTTTATAGGGAACATAAAGCCTGGTTTTCTTGCGTTTTTGCGGCACGTTATTCGCCATCTCCACCGCCAGCTTAATCGCTTCTTTCATGGATTCGGGGTCGGCCATGTTTTTACCCGCGATATCAAACGCCGTACCGTGGTCCGGAGAGGTGCGGACAAAAGGAAGGCCTAAGGTTACATTTACGCCATTGTTGAAATACAGGGTTTTAAACGGAATACAGGCCTGATCGTGGTACATCGCGATTATCGCATCGTAGGCGCCTTCTTTGGCCTTCCAGAACAGGGTGTCTGCCGGGAACGGGCCTTCGACTTTCAGCTTTTGCGCGCGGGCTTTTTTTATCGCCGGAAGGATTTCTTCGGCTTCTTCGTTGCCGAAAAGGCCATCTTCGGAAGCGTGCGGGTTCAGGCCGCAGACGGCAATATTGGGTTTTTTTATCTTGAAGTATTTGTCCATAGTACGGTGCGTGGTGAAGATGGTGTCCTGAACCGATTTTTTCGTGATCAGGCCGGGAACATCCTTAAGCGCCGTGTGCACGGTAACCAGAACCACGCGCAGCTTCTCCGCGACGAACATCATGCGTACATAGCGGGCTTTAAACCTCTGGGCCAGAATCTGGGTGTGCCCCTGAAAACGATAACCGGCCAGGTTCAGAGCTTCTTTATTAATCGGACCGGTGACAAGCCCGTCGAGGTTGTTCAGGGACCGCAAGAGGAGGCAGGCCATGGTGATATATTCGTAAGCGGATTTGCCGCAGCGGACATCGATTTTGCCGTAAGGAATGGGGTAAGTGATATTACCCAGGTTCAGGAAATTTATCATCTCTTCGCTTAAGTGCAGACGGCCGATATCGGAAATGATGTTAAAATTCATGTTTATTTTAAGCTGGCGTTTTAAGTGCGTGATCAGGCCGTAGTCGCCGATCAGCAGAAAAGAGGCGGATTCGGCGAGCTTTTTGTCTTTTAGGGCTTTTAAGATGACTTCCGGGCCGATTCCGGCCGGATCGCCTAAAGTTATCCCGATTTTAACGTTTCTTTTTTTCATGATTATTTATCACCTCGGTTAATTTTGTTTGTTCTTAAACAGGTCAGTTTTTATTTCGATTAAGGCGGAGTTTTTTAATGCGTTAACCCACGCCTTAAGTTTTTCTTTTACTTTTTGCTGGTATAACTGGCCCCGGATTTTTTCCTGTACTTGTTCCGCCGGCGGAAAAGAAACGGGCTGTTTTTCTTCCAAGCGGAAGATATAATAACCGGTAGGTGTTTTTATGGGCGGGGTGAATTCACCCTCTTTGAGGCCGAACACGGCGTCTTCGATTTCCTTGCGCATGGAACCGCGTTTCATAAAGCCCGTATCGCCGGAATCGACAATGTTCGTGTCCTGGGAATATTTTTCCACAAGTTCCACGAATTCCGCGCCTTTTTTTAGCTGTTCATAGATATCGTTTATATTTTTGGCGACTTCGGCTTCGTTTTCTTTTTTGGCTTGCAGGAAAATATTTCTTAAACGCACCTGTTCCGGGATTTTGTATTGTTCCTTGTTTTTTTCGTAATATTCGCTTATTTCAGAAGGAGAGATGATTATTTTTGCCAGGACTTCTTTATCCGCGACTTTCTTAATCAGGAGTTGTTTGCGGTAACGGTTTCTTAACTCGTTTAAGCTTACGTTCTGGTTTTCTAAAACCGCAAGGAATTCGTCCGGAGTGTTAAAATTAGCTTTTAAATCGTTAACCAGCTTGTCTATTTCTGAGTCTTCGATTTTCAATTCCTGTCTTTTTGCCTCCTCCAGCATGAGCTCGTCTTCGATCAGCTGTTTTAAAATATCCGAACGGGCGATTTCCATCTTCTGCTCAAGCTCTTTACCGCTGTAAGTATTTTTGTACTGCAGATATATGGGGTTGAGGATTTCGTCAACATCAGTTTGTGTGATCGGGTTGCCGTTTACCACGGCTAAAATCTTTTCGGTAAATTCAGGCTGGGATAAAAGACCAGACGAAAAAAACTGCGCAGCCGTCAATACAGCCGCAAGGAAAATCGTGAGTTTCGGGATTAATCGGGACATCAACTTCTCCAAAATTACTGACAATGGCTACAATGTTTTAATATAACATACAATGAAATATAACACAAGAAAATTAAAGCAGCCCGGACATCTTAGGTGCTGTTTTGAGAGTAGTTATGGCCGCGGATAGAAGCTGGCAGTAGAGGTCAAATCCGACGGCCAGGATAAAGCCGTGCTGGGCTTCGCCCAGAAGATTACCCGCGCCCCGGATCTCCAAATCCTCCATCGCGATCTTAAATCCCGAGCCCAAAGCCGTGAATTTCTGGATGGATTTCAGGCGCCTTTGCGCTTCGGGGTTAAAAGTGGTGTGTTTAGGAGTGAGAAAGTAGGCGTAAGCTTTTTTGTTGAACCGTCCCACCCGGCCCCGCAATTGGTACAGGTCGGCAAGCCCGAAGCATTCGGCGTGGTTGACAATAAGCGTGTTGGCGTTGGGGATGTCCAGCCCGGATTCGACGATGGTCGTGGATACCAGGATGTCGACTTTATGCTCGATAAAGTCGAGCATGACTTTTTCCAGCTCGTGTTCAGGCATGCGGCCGTGGCCGATAGCAATCCGGGCTTCGGGCACAAGAGTTTTAAGACGCGTGGAAATATGCCCGATATCTTTTATGCGGTTGTGGATGAAATACACTTGGCCGCCGCGTTCGAGCTCGTTACGGATAGCGCCGCTTACCAGCTCATCGTCGTAGGTCAGGACAAAGGTTTCGATGGGCAGCCTCTTTTCCGGAGCGGTGTTAATCGTAGACATGTCTTTAACTCCGAGAAGCGACATGTAAAGGGTGCGGGGAATAGGGGTCGCGGTCAAGGTGAGAACGTCGACCAGTTCGCGGATATGTTTTAATTTTTCTTTTGCCCGCACGCCGAAACGCTGTTCTTCGTCAATAATGACCATGCCCAGGTCTTTAAAGCTTATATCTTCGGATAGGAGCCGGTGTGTGCCGATGACGATGTCCACTTTGCCCAGCCTCAAGTCTTTTATCGTCCGGTTTTGCTCGGATGCGTTCTTGAACCGGCTGAGCATCTGGATGTTTACGGGAAAATCCTGGACACGCTCAATAAAATTATGATAGTGTTGTTCGGCTAAAATGGTCGTGGGCACCAGCATCGCCACTTGCCTGTTGTCCATGACGGCTTTAAAGGCCGCCCGGAAAGCGACTTCGGTTTTTCCGTAACCGACGTCGCCGCAGAGAAGCCGGTCCATGGGCCGTTGTGATTCCATATCTTTTTTTGTCTGGAAAGTGGCTTTTTCCTGGTCCGGCGTTTCTTTGTAAGGGAACCTCTTTTCGAATTCCCGCTGCCAGTCGCTGTCTTTGGAAAAGGCAAAACCGGATAGGGAAGCGCGCTTGGCGTTGATGGTTAATAATCCTTGCGCAAAACTGTTAATGCCTTTTTGGGTTTTTATTTTTGTCTTCTGCCAGAGTTTTCCGCCGAGTTTGTGCAGGCGCGGCGCGCGGCCGGCAAAAGCGATATATTTCTGCAGGAGGTGTTTCTGGTTTAAAGGTACATACAGGACGGCGCCGTCGGCGTATTTGAGCTTTATATGCCGCCGGGATTTTAGCTTACTCATGCCCAGGTATTTGCCGATACCGTGGTCGATATGCACAACATAATCGCTTTTTTCCAGCTCTTCGAATTTGTTTATGGACAGCCGCTGCGGGCTAAAGACGAGTTTCAGCGTGTGCCGGCGGGGAAGGATTATCAGCGGATTCTGCTCGCTGATGATTTTGCCGGAAAAAAGGGAAAAGGTGAATATTTTTTTTATAACTTCAAAATCCAGCTCCACCCTTACCGGATGCTCGTAATTTACGGGATAGATGTCGAATATCGACCCGCGCCGGGAAAATTCGCCTTTTCGGGAGATTTTATCCGGGTTGCGTTCGTAGCCGAAATCGATAAGCTGGGCAGAGATTTTTTCTAAATCTATCGATTGTTTTGGATATAGTTTTAGGATCTTAAACATATCTTAGGCTCAAGCCTCAAGACTCAAGTCCCAAGGTTTTTATTTTTTCTTGAGTCCTGGGTCTTGTGTCTAGTTTAGAATAGCCCGACGACCTTACCGGTTTCGTCGATATCCACCTTTGTCCCGCAAGGCGTTGTCGGCAACCCGGGCATGGTCCGCATTGTCCCGCACAGAGGATAGATAAATCCCGCGCCTACCGAGGCGTTCACGTCCCTAATCGGCAGGGTGAAATCGCGCGGCCGTCCTTTTAATGCGGGGTCGTGCGAAAGGGAAAGGTGTGTTTTGGCCATGCAAATGGGCAGCTTATCAAAACCGAGGTCGGTGTATTGTTTTATCTTAGATTCGGCCAGCGGATGATATTTTACGTTTTTCGCCCCGTATATTTTTGTGGCGATGGTTTCTATTTTTTCCTTTATGGAAGCTTCTACAGGATACAGGAATTTGAAGTTAGCGGGTTGAGCAGTCGCACGCACAACCGCTTGCGCTACCTCCTGCATGCCTTCACCGCCCTTGGCGTGCGCCAGACTGATAACCGCGTCCATAGCTCCAGCGGCCATGGCGTTGCGTTTTACCACTTCGATTTCCTTGTCTGTATCGGCAGTAAAGCGGTTAATGGCGACAACTACCGGAATGCCGAAAAGAAGCATATTTTCGATTTGCTTTTCCAGGTTGCAGCAGCCTTCTTCCACGGCTTGTAGGTTCTCTTTTAGCAAGCCCTCATCCAGCGGTTTTCCGGCAACGACGTTAAACCGGCCGCTGTGCATTTTTAAAGCGCGGATGGAGCAAACCATAACCACGCAATCCGGTTTTAAGCCGCTGTAGCGGCATTTGATGTTCATGAATTTTTCCGCGCCGCAATCCGCGCCAAAGCCGCTTTCGGTGACCACGAAGTCGGTAAGTTTCACGGCGATTCTGTCCGCTAAGATAGAGCTATTGCCGTGAGCGATATTGGCAAAGGGCCCGGCATGGACAAAACACGCGGTGCCTTCGGTTGTCTGCAGAAGATTCGGCTTTATGGCGTCTTTTAACAGTACGGCCATGGAGCCGGCAACCTTTATGTCTTCCGGAGTGACGGCTTTTCCGTCGGATGTCGTAGCCAGAAATATCTTGCCCAATTGCTTGCGCAAATCCGCAAGGCTTGTAGTTAAAGCTAAAATAGCCATGACCTCACTGGCTACGGTAATATCAAACCCGCTCTCACGCGGAATTCCGTCTTCTTTTCCGCCCAGGCCGATAGTGATATTGCGCAGAAAACGGTCGCTGACGTCGATGACCCGCTTCCAGCTGATTGTGTGCGGGTCGATATTGAGCGGGTTGCCTTTGAAGATATGGTTGTCCAGGAATGCCGCGCATAAATTATGGGCAAGACCGACCGCATGTACATCACCGGTCAGGTGCAGGTTGAAATCTTCCATAGGCAGAACCTGGGAATATCCGCCGCCGGCCGCGCCCCCCTTTATGCCGAACACCGGGCCCAACGACGGCTGACGAATACAAACGATTGATTTCTTACCGATTTTATTTAAGCCCAAGGATAAACCGATAGTATTTACGGTCTTGCCTTCGCCTAGCGGCGTAGGCGTTATCGCGGTTACATCAATGTATTTGGCGTTGGGGTTGTTCTGGAGGCGGTTTAATATTTCCAGTTTTATCTTGGCTTTGTGGTTGCCGTATAATTCGAGTTCGTCCGCTTTTATCCCGACAGAAGAGGCGATCTGGTCTATCGGTTTCAGGGTTATCGATTGGGCAATGTCCAGGTCGCTGAGCATGAGGGGTCTCCCTTCGGTTATAAAAAGAGAAAAAGCCATTTTTCCGTCAAAAAAACTTAAAATTATTATAGGATTTACCCCGGGATGTGTCAAGAAAATATTCGCTTGACGTTACCGGCTATTTATAGTTAAATAGTTTTCACTATAAAAGTTTACCGCTATGAACAGCGAAAAGTTAACCTGCAAAATTCCGGAGGCAATCCCAAAGGCCCAGGTTTTAACATAGAAAAAAATAAAAGGGAAGACGGGTAAACGGATATGTTAAAAATCGAAAATCTATGCGTGGAAATCCCGGGAAAAGAAATTCTAAAAAACGTTAATCTGGAAGTTAACGCCGGAGAGACGTTTGTCCTGTTCGGGCCCAACGGTTCGGGAAAGACGACGTTGATTATGGCGATAATGGGTTTTTCTAATTATAAGGTAACATCGGGCCGGATAATTTTTAAAGGCGAAGATATCACGCATCTGCCCGTGGATGAACGGGCAAAACGCGGGCTGGGGCTGATGTTCCAGAGGCCGCCGACGATAAAAGGAGTGAGTTTAAAACAGATGGTCGAAGTCTGCTCCGGGAAAAAAGATTACGCAAAGGAGTGGGTGGACCAGTTGAACATGGAGAGTTTTCTTGAGCGGGATATAAATTACGGGTTCTCGGGCGGAGAGATTAAGCGTTCAGAACTCCTGCAGCTTATGGCGCAGGGGTGTGATTTCGTGCTTTTGGACGAGCCCGAATCCGGCGTGGATCTGGAAAATATCTGCGTGATGGGTAAAACGATAAATAAATTATTGCAGAAAGATCACCATCGCCGCGACCGGACAAAAGCCGGTTTGATTATTACCCATACCGGATATATACTTGATTACGTGGAGGCGGACCGCGGCTGCGTATTGATAAACGGTAATTTTATCTGCCGCGGCAACCCGCGCGAACTTTTAAAGGATATCCATAGGAGCGGATACCAGGAGTGTGCCGTATGCCGAAAATAGACCATAAAAAGCTAGCCAAAGCCGCGAAAGAAAAAAAGGCCGCCTTTGGCGAGGACGTGGACATTAAAAGTTTTGGAAAGAAAAAGTCCTCCCACGCTTATATCCGGGATTTATCCAACATAAAAGAAGCGGAAAGAGAAAACCTGCTTACCAGCGGTATTGACTTGACCGGAAAGGAACGCTCGGGAACGTATCTGCAGATGGACCACAACGTCGTGCATTGCAGCGTCAAACAGGAAGGGTTGGAGCTGATGAGCGTGGATCAGGCCCGGGATAAATACAGTTGGTTCGAAGATTATTGGTGGAAGGCGGTGAAGGTGGACGCGGATAAATATACCGCCCAAGCCGAACTTGAGCCCCATTTTGGTTATTTTATCCGCGCCCAGGCCGGAGTGGAGACGATATTTCCGCTTCAGGCCTGTCTTTACCTGGGCATGCAAGGCACATCCCAGCATGTGCATAACGTGATTATCGCCGAAGAAGGCGCGAGCCTGCATATTATTACCGGTTGCACCGTGGCCAAGAATGTCAAGGCCGGGTTGCATCTGGGCGTTTCCGAATTTTATGTAAAGAAAAACGCGAAAATAACTTTTACCATGGTGCATAACTGGGCGGAAGACGTTTCTGTGCGGCCCCGGACCGGAACGATTGTCGAGGAAAACGGGTTGTTTCTCTCTAATTATATCTGCATGAAGCCGGTGAAGTCGTTACAGATGTATCCGGTAAGCAACCTTGTCGGGCCGGGAGCTACCGCGCGGTATAACACAATACTCGTCGCCCCGCCGGGTTCGAATATGGACGTGGGCTCAAAAGTGGTTTTAGCGGCACCGAATACAAAAGCCGAAGTCGTTGCCCGCACCTTAACCACCGGCGGCAATATTATCGCCCGCGGCCAGTTAATCGGCGAGGTGAAATCCGTAAAGGCGCATCTGGAATGCCGCGGCCTGATTCTTAAAGAATCCGGCATGATTCACGCTATCCCGGAACTTATCGGAAAGGTCAGCGGCGTGGACTTATCGCATGAGGCGGCCGTCGGCAAAATCGCGCAGGAGGAAATCGAATATTTGATGTCCCGGGGCATCAGCCGGGAGGAAGCTACGGCAACGATTGTGCGCGGGTTTCTGAACGTGCAGATTGAAGGATTACCTCAGGTGTTAAAAAAGGAAATGGACGGGATATTGGATACTCTGGAGAAAGAAGCGTTTTAGTTTATACAGGACAAAAAAGAGGCGGCGGCCGGAATGAGAGAAAAAAAGGTTATCACGGCAAAATGGATGATAGGGTGCGGTATTATTATCGCCGCCTTTTTATTGGTAACCGGGGAGGTTGTTATGGCTATGGAGCTGAAAAGTTCGGCGTTTGCGCCCGGGGGATACATACCCCGGCAATATACCGGCGAGGGAAAAGACATCTCTCCGCCACTTTTTTGGACGGATGCTCCGGCGGGAGTGGAAAGTTTTGTGCTTATCTGTGACGACCCGGACGCGCCTATAAGCACCTGGGTGCATTGGGTTATTTATAATATCCCGGCACAGAATAATGCGTTGCCGGAAAATATACCGGTTAAAGAAAGCTTGTCCGACGGGTCAAAACAGGGAATTAATGATTTCAGAAAGAGCGGTTATGGCGGGCCCATGCCGCCGCCGGGAAAAGCGCACCGGTATTTCTTTAAGCTTTATGCTTTGAATACGCGTTTGGACCTGCCGCCGGGATTAAGGAAGAGCGAAGTATTAAAAAGAATAGAAGACAGGATTATCGGCCAGGCCGAGCTGATGGGGTTGTATAAGAGATAATTATAGATTATAAATTATAAGTTATAAGTTATAAATAACAAACACCAAATTCCAAGCTCCAAATTGTAACCTACACAGTAAGGACGCGGGGAGACGGGAGAGAAAAATTATTTTTGCCCTTGACAGAAGATAGATGTCGTGCTATATTTTCTATCTAATATTTTCAACCATTTTTAGTAAAAAACTCTCTTAAAAACAACAAAGGCGGAAAAAGCAGCAAAATGAAGACATTGATGCGCAAGGCAGAAGATTTAAAGAAAAAGTGGTATATTATCGACGCCGAAGGGAAGATTTTGGGCCGGATGGCCAGTAAAATCGCTACGGTTTTAAGAGGCAAAAATAAAGCGGATTTTACGCCGCACGTGGACATGTCCGACCACATTGTTGTGGTCAATGCCGGAAAGGTCTGTGTGACGGGTAAAAAGATGAAAGACAAAATATATCAATACGTTTCCGGTTATCCGAGCGGGCAGAAATCATATAATCTGCAGACCATGCTCAAAAATAAGCCGGACGAAGTTATTAGGCGGGCAGTAAGAGGCATGCTGCCGCATAATACGTTAGGCCGGAAGATGCTGAAGCGGTTAAAGGTATACGCTGAGGCAACGCATCCGCATCAGGAACAAAAACTCGAAGAATTAAAAGTTTAGAATAATCAAAAGGAGATATTTTAGTGAAAGACTTAACGTATGCAGCTACCGGCAGAAGAAAAGAAGCTGTAGCCCGGGTCCGGCTTAAAACCGGCAACGGAGAATTTCTGGTGAATAACCGGGTTGTGGACGCGTATTTTAAAAGAGAGGCGTTAGTTATGCTTATCCGGCAGCCTTTAATCGCGACTAATTCATTAACAAAATTCGATATCGCAGTTAATGTCCGGGGCGGCGGGCTCTCTGGCCAAGCCGGAGCTACTTGCCACGGGTTAGCCCGGGCTCTGCTCAAATACGACGCCGCCTTAAGACCGGTTTTAAAAAAATCTCATTTCCTCACTCGCGACTCGCGCATGAAAGAGCGTAAGAAATACGGCCGCAAAGGCGCGCGCGCTCGCTTCCAGTGGACTAAGCGTTAAGCTTATCTTAATCTATTTCCAACAATCCAAATAATAGCGCAACGAATAGTGTTTGTTTTAACCTGTTTATTTTGATAATGTTATGTTTAAAAAAGAAATAGGTAATTAGTTTTAAAAAGCATTTAAAAATATGGGTATCCTTTTTGTTCAGAAGATATTGAGATAAAAGTATGTGTTT
This sequence comes from Candidatus Omnitrophota bacterium, assembly GCA_018813905.1. Classification (GTDB taxonomy): domain Bacteria; phylum Omnitrophota; class Gorgyraeia; order B26-G9; family B26-G9; genus JAHJAO01. Next base: position 37,725 of record JAHJAO010000123.1, on the reverse strand, counting down.
TTCGTCGAAAAATTTGTTGACGGGATAAATTTTTTGCTTTATAATATAATTCTGTTTTTCTCTGAAAACGGTAAAAAAAAGGAAGGCAATGATGTTAAAAGTATCGGTAATCGGAGCTACGGGTTATGCCGGAGAAGAATTGCTGAAGATTTTAATCAGGCATCCGCAAGCGGAAATCACAAATCTGGTAGCTAAAATCGAACGCAGCTGCCCGATAAATAAAATTTTCCCCTGGATGACTACACTGCTTGAGCTTGAGTGCAAAAATAAAATCGAAGTCGAGGATATTGCCAAGACAAGCGATCTGATATTTCTCGCTTTGCCGCACCGGGTATCGATGGAAATAGCGCCTACGTTTTTAAACCTGGAGAAAAAAGTTATCGATTTCAGCGCGGATTACCGGTTAAAAGACCCGATCGAATATGAAAAATGGTATGAGGTAAAGCATAAAAGCAAGGAATTTTTAAAAGACAGCGTTTATGGATTGTGCGAACTAAAAAGAGAAGAAATAAAAAAAACGATGCTCCTTGCCAATCCCGGCTGCTATCCAACGGGGATAATTCTGCCTTGCGCGCCTTTTTTAAAAAGCGGCCTGGTTGAGCCGGAGTTGATTGTCGATGCCAAGTCCGGCACCAGCGGCGCGGGCCGCACTGTATCGATAAATTTACTTTTTTCGGAAGTAAACGAAAATTTTAAGGCTTATAAAGTTGGTACGCATCAGCATACCCCGGAAATCGTGCAGGAATTGGAAGAAATTTACCAGGATAAGATAGGTTTGACCTTTGTTCCGCACCTCGTTCCCATGAGCCGGGGAATATTGAGCACGATATATCTGAAATTAAAGAAAAATATCTCGGTGTTTGAAGCGGTGGACATCGCCCGGAAATTCTATCCTGATGAGCCGTTTATCCGGATAAAAGAAGCGGATGAGTTCCCGCAGATAAAAGATGTGGCGTATTCCAACTTTTGTGATATCGGTATTAAAGTCGCCGGCAAATGGCTGGTGGTCGTATCGGTTATTGATAATCTGGTGAAGGGCGCGGCCGGCCAGGCAGTGCAGAATATGAATATTATGTGCGGATTTAAAGAAACCATGGCGTTACTTAAATGAAAGAAATAAAATACGGTACAATCACAACTCCTTTGGGGTTCAGGGCGAACGCGCTTTGCTGCGGGATAAAAAAGAAAAAAGACCTTGCGCTGATTTATTCGGTAATCTGCGCTAACGCCGCGGGAGTGTTTACTACTAACCGGATGCGGGCCGCTTGCGTGGATATTGACTTGCTTAATTTACGCCGGGGCCGGGCGCAGGCGATTATTGTAAACAGCGGAAATGCGAATTGCTGCACCGGCCAAAAAGGAAAAAAAGACGCATGGCGGGTGGTTAGCGCTTTGGCCAAACAGCTGGAACTCGAAAAAGAAGAAATATTGGTTGCTTCCACCGGCGTAATCGGTAAATTTCTGCCTGTGGATAAGATTGTCCGGTCGATACCGGATCTTGTGGACGGGTTGGATTTTAATAAAGGAAAAGAGGCGGCAACGGCAATAATGACCACCGATACTTTTTCCAAGCAGGCGGCCATGGAAATTAATATCGCCGGCAAAAAAGTTCAGATCGGTGCGATGGCCAAAGGCGCGGTCATGATCCGGCCGGACATGGCGACAATGCTTTGCTTTATAACGACCGACGCCAATATAACCAGCACGGCGCTTAAACTGGCGTTAAAAGAAGCGGTGGACGGCTCTTTTAACCGCATAAGCGTGGACGCTCAAATGAGCACGAATGATTCGGTGATTATCCTGGCAAATGCCTTAGCCAGAAACCCGTTAATTTGCAAACAAGGGCGGAATTTGCGGCTGTTTACTTGCGCGCTTACGTTTGTCTGCCAAAAGCTTGCGCGAATGATCGTGGAAGATGCCGAAGGCGCGACAAAAGTTATTCGGATTTTGGTCGCCGGAGCAAGAAGTAATAAAGAAGCCAAGCAGGCCGCTTATGCGGTAGCGGATTCTCTTTTGGTGAAGACGATGATCGCGGGCGCGAATCCCAACTGGGGCCGGATTCCGGCCGCTCTGGGAGCGGCAAAAGTAGACTTTGCTGCAGAAAAACTGAAGATTGCGCTACAGAAACAGGTTGTCTATAGAAATTCGGCGCCGGGCGGTATAAAAAGAGAAAAACTGATTAAGCTTCTGAAAAAGAAAGAAGTGGAAATCGATATTAACCTTGGCAGCGGCAAGCATGAATATTCTCTGCTTAGTTGTGATTTGACCTGCGAATACGTGCGGATTAATACCGCGTATAATTAAAACTTGGATAAATATTTATTATGATTAAAGAGGCTTCCAAAAAAGTTGATATTTTAGTTGAAGCGCTGCCGTACATCAAGCGGTTCCACGGTAAAGTCGTGGTCGTCAAATACGGCGGCAGCGCGGTGGAGCAGGCGGAATTGAACCATACGATCCTTGAAGACATTACGTTTATGAATCAGTTGGGAATGCATCCGGTAGTTGTGCATGGCGCCGGCCCCTTTATCAGTAAGAAGATGAAAGAAGCCGGGTTGGAAGTGAAGTTTGTAAACGGCATGAGAGTTACGGACAAGGAAACGCTGGCGATTGCGGAGCAGGCTTTAGCGGAAGTAAACAGGAATATCATTAAAGAATTGAAAGAACTGGGTAACGAAGCAAAGGGTTTTGTCGGCCGCAACGGAGAACTGATTACGGCGAAAAAAAAGCCGGTGGCGGCGGATATCGGTTATGTGGGAGAGGTAACCGGATTTGACAAGAAATTGATTTATAGCTTGTTGCAGGCGAAGATTATCCCGGTCGTGGCGCCTTTGGGCGTGGGAGAAGACGGCGAGTTATATAACTTGAACGCGGATACGGTCGCCGCGGAAATCGCCCGCGCGATGCATGCCGATAAAATGGTTATCCTAACCAATGTGCAGGGAATAATGGAAGATATAAATCGGCCGGAGAGCTTGATTTCAAGTATTGATGTGGCGAAACTTCAAGAGTTAATTGAAAAGAAAGTGGTTTCCGGCGGCATGATTCCAAAAGTGAATGCGTGCATTCAGGCGGCGAACTCTGGTGTGGCGAAAACGCATATTATTAACGCGCAAATACCGCACGCGTTGCTTTTAGAGATTTATACCGAACAGGGAATCGGGACGGAAATTTTAAGCCAGAAGCAGTAAGCGAAGAGAGAGGAAAAATGTTATGGCGTCCAGAAAAATGCAGGAAATAATCGGGCTGTATAACAACTATGTGATACAGAATTATACCAGGAAAGACCTGGTAATTGCCAAAGCGCAGGGCAGCACGGTTTTCGATATCGACGGCAATGAATACCTGGATTTTTTCCCGGGCTGGGCGGTAAGCGGCTTGGGGCATTGCCACAAGCGCGTGGCCCGGGCGATTGCGCAGCAGGCGGCGAAGATAATGCATGTCTCGAACAATTATTATAGCGAAGAACAAGGAAGGCTTGCCGAACGCCTCAGCCTGAATTCTTTCGGCGGCAGAGTGTTTTTCTGTAATTCCGGCGCCGAGGCGAACGAAGCGGCGTTTAAACTGGCGCGCGCTTACGGTAATGGCATGCGGTTTGAAATAATTACCATGGAGCAATCTTTTCATGGCCGGACGCTTGCTTGTATTGCCGCTACGGGACAGGAAAAATGCAAATTGGGATTCGCGCCAATACCGGAAGGGTTTAAAAGCGTGCCCTTCAACGACAAAGAAGCGTTAGCCCGGGCCGTGAATGAAAAAACGATTGCCGTGATGTTGGAATTGATCCAAGGCGAAGGCGGAATCAATGTTGCCGATAAAGAATATGTTAAATTCGTGCGGAATCTTTGCGACGAAAAGGATATGCTGTTTATCGTAGATGAAGTGCAGACGGGCATGGGCCGGACCGGTAAGTTATTTTGCTATCAGAATTACGGCATTACCCCGGACATTATGACGTTGGCCAAAAGCCTGGGCAACGGCATGCCGATTGGGGCGATGGTGGCCCAGACAAAATTGTCCGGCGTTTTAAAGCCGGGCATGCACGCTTCTACCTTTGGTGGCAGCCCGATTGCGTGCGCGGCGGCATTGGCGGTGTTTGAGGCGATTGAAAAAGAAGGATTACTTAATAATATTCGGGAAATGGGGAATTACCTTTTTGATAAACTTGTAAATTTAAAAAGCCGTTACGCGGTGATAAAACAGGTGCGCGGCATGGGATTGATGCTGGGCCTGGATCTGGTGATGAACGCGCCGAAAGCTTATGACTTTTGTCTGGAGCACGGCCTACTTATTAACTGCACCCAGAATACGGTGTTGAGGATTATGCCGGCTTTAACGGTTACAAAAAAAGAAATTAACCAGGCGCTGGGTATTTTAGAGCAGGCCCTGGCTAAATGTTAACACATTCGGCGACAAGCCCCAATGCTTGCCATTGGGGAATCAAAACTGCAGGCCCGAAGGGGGGCTTGTCTGCTCAGTGTCAAGCCTGATATTAAGGAATAAGCCTCGATGATTGGTATTGGGGTATGCTAAATAGCTTGAAAAAATGGGAAAGATGAGGTTATGAATAAAGATTTGATTTCCGGGTTCGATATCGAAACGACTGATATCCAAAAAGTGTTTGCGCGGGCAGCGCAATTGAAAAAACAAAAAAGGCAGCCGTTACTTACCGGCAAGATTATCGGCCTTATTTTTCAAAAACCTTCAGTGCGGACGCGGGTGTCTTTTGAGGTGGCCGCAGAACATTTGGGCGCGCGGTGCATATATCTTGCTCCGGAGGACGTAAAACTGGGGCAGCGGGAGCCGATAACAGATGTAGCCCGGGTGCTTTCCCGGTATCTGGACGCGATTGTCGCCCGCACATTTAAACATGCGCATGTGGAAGAGCTGGCACAAGCAGCGGATATTGCTGTGATCAACGGGTTGAGCGATTTGTATCATCCGTGCCAGGCGCTGGCGGACATATTTACCATATATGAAAGAAAATCAGAACTGGATAAGGTGAAAATCGCTTTTATCGGCGACGGCAATAATGTTTTGCATTCGCTTTTGGCGATAACGGCTAAAACAGGGATGACTTTAAGCGCGGCGACACCGAAAGGGTATGAACCGGATAGGAATATTTTTAAAGCGGCGCAAAATATCGCCAAAAAAACAGGCGCGAGCCTAACGCATACCAATGATATACAAGCGGCGGTAAACGGCGCGGATTTTGTATATACGGATGTCTGGACGTCGATGGGTCAGGAAAAAGAGAGAAAAAAGAGGATGCGGGATTTTAAGAAATTCCAGGTTAACAGCCGGCTTTTGAAATCCGCTGGGAAAGGGTGCCTGGTAATGCATTGTATGCCGGTGCACAGGGGAGAAGAGATTTCGGCGGAAGTTATGGACTCAAAACATTCTATCGTTTATGAGCAGGCGGAGAACAGATTGCATGTGCAAAAGGCGGTAATGGCGTTGTTACTAAAGTAAAAGTTAAAAGCTAAAAGCTAAAAGTTAAAAGTTAAAAAAACGGAAGAACGGAGAAAGTAATGAAGAAGAAAGTTGTTTTAGCGTATTCCGGCGGTCTAGATACTTCCTGTATCGTATTGTGGCTTGCCGAGCGGGGATTCGAGGTCGTAGCGTTTCTCGCGGATTTGGGGCAACAGGAAGATTTGAAAAAGCTGGGTGAGCGGGCAAAGAAAATCGGCGCGGCGAAGGTGTATATAAAGGATTTAAAGGAAGAATTTGTGCAGGATTTTATTCTGCCGGCAATCAAGGCGAACGCGGTATACGAGAATAAATATCTTTTGGCTACGGCGCTCGGCCGGCCGCTGATCGCGAAATATCTGGTGGAGGTCGCGCATAAGGAGAAGGCAAAATATATCGCCCACGGCTGTACGGGCAAGGGAAACGACCAGGTAAGAATTGAGTTAACTGCGAATATTCTGGATAAGAATTTGGAAATTATCGCTCCGGTGAGGGAATGGGAATTTAAATCCCGGGAACAGGAAATCGAGTTTGCCAGAAAAAGGAAAATTCCGCTGGATGTTACCCGGAAAAAACCCTATAGCCTGGATAAGAATATCTGGGGCGTGAGTATTGAGTGCGGGGCGCTGGAGAATCCGTATAAAGAACCGCCACAAGATGCGTATCAGATAACCCGGGCGCCTCAAGACTGTCCGGCAAAGCCGAAATATATTGTTCTGGGATTCGAAAAAGGCGTGCCCGTAAGTATCGACGCCAAAAAATACCGGACGCAGGATTTGATTTCCCGGCTGAACAAATTAGGCGGCATGCACGGTGTGGGCCGCAGCGATGTGGTGGAGAACCGGCTGGTCGGTATAAAATCAAGAGAGGTGTATGAGGCACCGGCGGGATGGATTATCCATACCGCGCATAAAGAACTTGAGGCTTTGGTATTGGACCGGGAACTGGCGCATTTCAAACAGGGAATAGATACAAAATACGGAGAGCTTATTTATTACGGGCTTTGGTATTCTCCTTTGAAAAAGGCGTTGGACGGGTTTATTCACCAAACTCAGAAGAGGATAACCGGCCAGGTAAGGCTGAAACTATATAAAGGAAGCTGTATCTGCGTCGGCAGGAAATCGCCTTACTCGTTATATAAGGAAGAGTTGGCGACCTACACGGAAAAGGATAAATTCGATCAGAAGCTGGCCGAAGGGTTTATCAAGCTGTGGGGAATGCCGTATAAAAGTTAAAAGTTGAAAGTTAAAAGTTAATTAGAGGCCCCTCGAAGATTTACTTTTAAGTAAATCTTCGAGCTGGAGTCCCCGCAGGGGATTACAAATTTAAAGCGAGGAACAAATGGCGAAGAAATTATGGGGCGGCAGGTTCAAGAAGAAGATAGATCGGGATTTTGAGGAGTTTTCGAAGTCTGTACAGTATGATTATAAGCTGGCGGAGTTTGATACCTATCATTCCCTTATCCATGCGCAGGCGCTCACATACGCGGGGATTATTACAAAAAAAGAAGCAGATAAAATTAGTGCGGCTTTAAAAATGATTTTGAGGCAAGTAAAGGCCGGAAAATTCAAGCCGGATAGTTCGGCCGAGGATATCCATACCCAGATACATAACCGGGTGCAAAATCAGATCGGACATCCGGCGGCAAAACTGCATAGTTTGCGGTCGAGAAATGACCAGGTTGTCTTCGGCGAAAAGTTGTATTGCATGACTTTTGCAAAAGAAATCTTGGGCGGATTGTCTTCGCTGCTTAAAAATGTTAAGAGCCGCGCGGCAGGACATAAAAATTGCGCGTTTATCGGATATACCCATACCCGGCGGGCGCAGGTAATTTTATTTGGACAATACCTGCAAGCGTATATTAGTATGTTCCAGAACGACGCGGATAGGATAGATAAGTTTTTGCATGGCCTTACCGCTTATATCGGCGCCGGAGCTTTGGCGGGGACAAGTATAACGAAACAGGCGTATGCGAAGGCGATTGGGGCAATGGGAAGTTTTATAAAAGAATTTAACGTGAAGGTAGCGGAAAACGCTTTAGATAACGTAAGCGGCCGGGATTTTATTGTGGAGTTTTTGAGCATATTGAGTATTGTCCAGATGCATCTGTCAAGGTTATCGGAAGATTTGATTTTATACTCGACTAAGGAGTTTGGCTTTGTGGATTTGCCGGAAGAGTTTTGCACGGGCTCAAGCCTGATGCCGCATAAGAAAAATCCGGACTTTCTGGAGCTGGTAAGAGGATATACCGGCAGGATATACGGCAACCTGATATCGGTTCTGACCATGATGAAAGGGCTGCCCTTATCGTATAACCGGGACATGCAGCTGGATAAAGAACCGCTGTTCTCATCGGTTGAAATCGTCAGCACAGAGCTTAAAATCATGGCCAAGTTCATCGGGAAATTAAAGCTGAACAAGCTGGTAATCGAAAAAGCGCTGGAAGACGAGAGCCTGTACGCGACGGAACTGGCTGAATATTTGGTGGTAAAAGAGAAGGTCGCATTTGGTGACGCGCATGATCTTGTCGGTAAACTCATAAGGTACAGCGAAGATAAAAACAGCAAAATAAAATCGATGTCCGATGAAGAATTAAGCCGGTTTCATAAAAGCTTAAACAAAAAAGTTGTAAATAAAGCGATGAACGCAAAATATGCGGTTGAATCAAAAAAGTCGATTTCGAGAAAGGTGCCGAAGATAAAAAATGCATGATTTCCAATTTAAAAACAACCGGTTATATTGCGAAAATACGGATTTAGAGCGTATCGCCGACGCTGTAGGCACGCCGGTGTTTGTCTACAGCCAAAAGACTTTGCTTGACCATTTTCGCAATCTCAAAACCGCGTTTCGCGAGATAAATCCGCTTATTTGCTATTCGATGAAGGCAAATTCGAACTTAACGATTTGCCGGCTGCTGCTTGAAGCCGGCGCCGGCTTGGATATCGTCTCCGGCGGAGAACTTTTCCGGGCAGGAAAAATCAAGGCAAAGGCAGATAAAATCGTCTATGCCTCCGTCGGTAAAACAGAACAGGAAATTGAAGCGGGGATAAAGGCTAAGATACTGTTTTTTAACGCGGAATCTATTCCGGAGTTAGAGCTGATAAACAAAATCGCGGGACGACTGGGGCGAAGGCAAAAAGTAGCGGTGCGCGTCAATCCCGACGTGGAAGCGCGTACGCACCGGTATATTACGACCGCGAAAAGCGAAAATAAGTTCGGTATCGATATAAAAACAACCCGCGCGATATTTTTAGGGCTTGGGCGAAATTTAAAAAATATCGAGTTGTGCGGAATTCATATCCATATCGGCTCGCAAATCATATATGCGCAGCCGTTTGTCCGGGCGCTAAAGAAAACGGTTGCTTTGATCGAAGATTTAAACGCGCACGGCGCAGCGATACGATATTTGAATATCGGCGGAGGCCTGGGGATAATCTATCACCGGGAAAAACCGCAGACCGCCGGACAGTACGCAAAAGCGGTCATTCCGCTTATTAGAAATAAAAACTTAAAGCTGATCCTTGAGCCGGGCAGATTTGTCGCCGGCAATGCCGGCGTATTGCTTACACAGGTTCTTTACGTAAAGGATACACCGGCTAAGAGGTTTGTGATCGTGGACGCGGCCATGAACGATTTGATTCGGCCTTCTTTTTACGAGGCTTATCACGAGGTTGTTTCGGTTAGGAGAGAAGCCCGGGTTCAGGTTAAAAAGTGCGATATCGTGGGGCCGGTATGTGAAAGCGGCGATTTCCTGGCAAAAGACCGCCGGTTGCCGGCCGGGATAAGGCAAAAAGACATCCTTGCGGTTATGAGCGCCGGCGCATACGGGTTTTCCATGTCCAGCAATTACAACAGCCGCCCTCGCGCGGCGGAAGTTTTAGTCTGCGGGAACAGATTTTACCTAATCCGCAAAAGAGAAACGTACGATGATTTAATAAGAAATGAAACGCTTATTAAAAAGTAAGGGGTGGTTATGAAAAAAAAGAAGAAAATGGTAAAAAAGAAAGCGGCGAAGAAAAAAATAAAGTTACGCAGAAAACCCGCAAGAAAGGCCAAGCGCGTCATGAAGAAAAAACACAAACTGGTTAAGAAAAAAGCCAACATTAGAAAGAAAAAACCGGCCAAAAAAATGAAGGCAAAACCGGTAAAAGTTAAAGCTGCGGGGCAGAAAAAGGAAAAACAGATAAAGCAAAAAACCAAACCCGCAAAAAAACGGAAAATCGAATTCACTAAAATGGTGGCTTCGGGAAATGATTTTATTGTTTATGATAACCGCGCCGGGGCATTTAAGGACGGGAGCGATCTGGCCGTACGTTTATGCAAACGCACCGAAGGTATCGGCGCGGACGGATTAATTTTTATCGAGCGGTCGAAAAAGGCGGATTTTAAAATGAGAATATTTAATCCGGACGGCTCGGAAGCGGAAATGTGCGGTAACGGAATTCGCTGCGCCGCTTTTTATAAGGGCAAGAAGAATTCAACGGTTGTGACGCTGGCGGGAATATTGAAAGCGGAGCTTAAAGAAGAAGCGGTCAAGATAAAGATGACGCCGCCGAAAAACCTGCAGCTCAATATGAATCTGGATATAAACGGCAAAATTTATCAGGTAAATTTTGTTAATACCGGAGTACCACACGCCGTCTATTTCGTAGAAGATCTGGACGGGGTTAATGTGAAGCTCCTGGGGCGCCTGGTCCGGTATTACCGGGATTTCCAGCCCGAAGGCACAAATGTCGACTTCGTAAAGATCGAGGAGCTGGATAGTTTGAAAATCCGCACCTACGAACGCGGCGTGGAAGACGAAACCATGGCCTGCGGAACGGGATCAGTCGCGGCGGCATTGATTTATCATCAGAAGTTTTTACAATCTGAAGGTAATTTCGTGATCGAGATTCATCCGCCCAGCGGCGAGATGCTGAAGATTTACTTTAATTACCAGAATAACGAATATACAAACATATGGATGGAAGGAAAAGCGAGAATTGTTTATAAGGGGGAGTGTTATGTTTAAAGGTTCGATGGTCGCCTTAATTACTCCGTTTAAAAACGGCAGATTAGATGAAATCGCGCTAAAAAAATTAGTTGAGTTCCATGTAAAGAATAAAACGAGTGGTCTTGTGCCTTGCGGAACGACCGGAGAATCGGCAACTTTATCTTTAGCCGAACATGAGCGCGTGATCGAGTTGGTTGTAGAAACTGCCGCGAAGAGAATCCCGGTTATCGCCGGCACCGGCTCAAATAACACTCAAGAAGCGATACATCTTACAAGGCGCGCTCAGGCCTCAGGCGCAGACGCGGCTTTATTGATAGCTCCATATTATAACCGGCCTATGCAGAAAGGGCTATATCTGCATTTTCGGGAAATAGCCCAAAGCGTTGATTTGCCTTTAATTCTTTATAATATTGCTTCCCGCACCGCCGTGAATATCGAGCCGGAAACTATTGCCCAGCTGGCATATGAATGTAAAAATATTGTGGGCGTGAAAGAGGCGTCGGGGAATTTGGATCAGATGTCCCGTGTGCGATTGCTTGCGCCTAAGAATTTTGTATTGATCTCGGGCGATGACTCGCTTACCTTGCCGGTGCTTTCCATCGGCGGGACAGGAGTAATCTCGGTGGTTGCGAATATCGTGCCGCAGGATGTAGCAAAGATGGTGGAAGAATTTGAAAAGGGAAATTTGGATAAAGCGCAACAGTGGCACTATAGACTTCTGCCTTTGGTTAAGGCGATGTTTTTGGAGACAAACCCGATTTGCGTAAAAACAGCCATGGAGCTTTTGGGGATGTGCGCTCCGGGGCTGAGACTGCCGCTTTCGCCCATGGACGAGAAGAACTTGAAAAAATTAAGAAAGGCGCTTTCTGGTTATGGCCTGCTGAGAAACCAGAGGAAAAAGAAGAAGAGATGATAAAATTAGCGGTAAATGGCTGCATGGGAAAGATGGGAAACCGGACGGTTGAGCTTGCCGGCCTTGATTCTGATTTCAAAATAGTTTTGGCTTTGGAAAGCAAGAATCATGAGGCTATCGGAAGCCGGATTAACAATTTGACGGTTTGCGGTGACGTAACCCAGATTAAACAGGCGGATGTGGTGATTGATTTTAGCTCAAATCCCGGTGTGCGGGAACTGTTGCCACCCGCCGTGGCTTTTAAAAAAGCGCTGGTAATCGGCACGACCGGTTTGTCCGAACAAGAGCTGGCTGAGGTTAAAGATGCAGCCGAATTTATCCCGATATTATTTTCGCCGAACATGTCTTTGGGGGTGAACCTGCTGTTTAAATTGGTAGCGGAAGCCGCGGAAAAACTCAAAGCTTATAAAATAGGGATTACCGAGGCACACCATGTCCATAAAAAAGATGCGCCGAGCGGGACCGCAAAGAAACTGGCGGAAATTTTAGAGGCCAAATGCGGGAAGAAGATTGAAAATATCCGGTCTATCCGCGAGGGGGAGATAATCGGAGACCATGAGGTCAGGTTTGAAAGCGGGCAGGACGTGATAATTTTAAAACACAGCGCCAAGACGCGGGATATTTTTGTCTTGGGGGCCCTGGCCGCGGCGAAGTGGGCGATAAAACAGCCAAAAGGGCTTTATAGCATGCAGGATGTCTTGGGGAAATATTGAGGGCAAGAAAGACACAAGCTGCAAATCACAACTTACAAGACTCAAGAAATAAAAGTTGAAAAGTTTATAAAGTTGAAAGTTTAAAACGACAGGAAAGGGCATAGAGAAAGATGCGGATTGAAACAGCAAAAAATTTAAGAAAATTACCTCCTTATCTTTTTGTCGAGATTGACCGGGCAAAAAGACAGGCCAGGCAAGAAGGAAGGGATTTAATAGATTTGGGCATCGGGGATCCCGATCTGCCTACACCCAAGCATATCATCGAGGCATTATACAAAGCGGCGCAAGAGCCGGTGAATCATCGTTATGCCCTGGACGCGGGAATGCCTAAATTCAGGCAGGAAATCGCGAACTGGTACCGGAAAAGATTCAAAGTGTGTTTGGATGAAGATACGGAAATCCTGCCGCTGATCGGTTCCAAAGAAGGCATTGCTCATATTCCGTTTGCGTTTTTAGACACGGGGGATGTGTGCCTTGTGCCGGATCCGGCATATCCGGCTTACCGCAACGCCGCTGTTTTAGCCGGCGGGGTGCCGGTAGTTATGCCGCTTTTAGAAGAGAATAATTTTCTGCCGGACTTGAGTAAAATTACTCTTACTCAGGCGAAAAAAACAAAGTTGATGTTTATAAATTATCCGAACAATCCGACTTCGGCCATAGCGGATCTTGCTTTTTACAAAAATGTTATAAAATTCGCGCGCAAATACAATATTATCGTTTGCTCGGACCTGGCCTATTCGGAATTGAGTTATGACGGGTATGCGCCGCCCAGCATCTTAGAATTAAACGGAGCAAAGGAAGTTGCCGTGGAATTTCATTCCCTGTCTAAAACGTATAATATGACCGGCTGGAGAGCCGGCTGGGTGTGCGGCAACCGGGATGTGGTTGCGGCATTGGGAAAATTTAAATCCAATATCGATTCAGGGATTTTTCAGGCCATTCAGATCGCCGGCGTAGAGGCTTTAAAGAGCCCGGCGAGTTTGATAAATAGCCTGTGCAACGTATATAAGGAAAGAAGAGACGCGCTTGTCGGCGGCCTCAAAAATCTTGGTTGGCCGGCGCAGGCGCCTCGCGCCACGTTTTATATCTGGACCAGGATTCCCTTTAAAATGAGCTCAATTGATTTCTGCCGGCTCTTGCTTAAAAAAGCGGATATTGTGGCGACGCCGGGTATCGGCTTTGGCAAATACGGAGAAGGCTATGTCCGGTTTGCGCTTACACAGAATAAAAATAAGATAAAGGAAGCAATTCGGCGTATGGCCGCTTTATGAAACGCGAATGCTGTCATAAGGCCTATATCGGAATCGGGTCGAATTTAGGAAGGCGCAAGCTGAACATCCAAACTGCTCTTTCACTTCTAACTAGGGAGAATACGGTTAAACTGCTTAAAACGTCTTCTTTTTATGAAACAAAACCTGTCGGCGGGCCAAAGCAGCCGGGATTTTTGAATGCGGCGGCGATTGTCCGCACTGAACTTTCACCGAAACAACTTTTGTCTTTGTTAAAAGATATCGAGAAAAGATTAGGCCGCAATTTTAATTCGGTTCGCTGGGGGCCGAGACCAATCGATTTGGATATTCTTTTTTACGATAAACGGGTAATGAGGACAAAAGATTTAACTGTGCCGCATCCGCAAGTTACCGAACGGCTGTTTGTCTTGAGGCCGCTGGCCCAGATCGCGCCGCGTTATAAACACCCGAATTTTAAAAAAACAGTAAAGAAATTACTTGATGAATTGAAATTGCGGTTTTAAAATGCATGCGAAGAAGATGAGATTGATCAGGAGCATAAAAGAAATACGGAAGCTTACCGCAACTCTTAAGCAACGGGGTAAAAGAATCGGATTTGTTCCCACCATGGGTTACCTGCACGCGGGGCATCTGTCTCTTGCCCGGCGTTCGAAGCAGGAATGCGATGTTACCGTTATGAGCATATTTGTCAATCCGCTGCAGTTTGGCCCTAAAGAGGATTTTAAGAAATATCCGCGCGACTTAAAAAAAGATTTAAAGACGGCAAAAGAGGCGGGAGTGGATTATATTTTATTCCCTACGGATAAACAGATGTACCCGCAGGGATATCTTACCGAAGTTTGTGTGGATAAAATTACGAAAACACTCTGCGGCGCTGCGCGCCCCGGGCATTTTAAAGGCGTGACGACCGTTGTCGCTAAACTTTTTAATATCGTCGGGCCGGATATCGGTTATTTCGGACAGAAGGATGCCCAGCAGGCGGTGGTTATTAAGAGAATGGTTCGCGATTTGAATATGCCGCTTAAGATCAAAGTATTGCCGATTGTCCGGGAAAGCGGGGGTTTGGCGATGAGTTCGCGTAACCGCTATCTTGAAAGGCAAGAAAGGCAGGACGCCCTTATTTTATATCGGGCTTTACAGAAAGCCCGGGATATGGTAAAAAGGGGAGAACGTAATAGCCGGCGGATTATCGTCGAAATGCGAAAGTTGATAAAAAAAGTAGATTCTGCTAAAATAGACTACATTCGTATCGTCGATGCCAAAGACCTGTCCGAGAAGAAAAAAATTTCCGGCAGGGCATTGATAGCTTTAGCGGTTTTTATCGGCAAGGTGCGTTTAATCGATAATCTAATATTAAAAGTGTAAACAAACGGATGGTGAGTAAAATGCTTAGAATAATGTGCAAGTCAAAAATTCACCGGGTGCAAGTCACCGACGCGAACTTAAAATACATGGGCAGCGTGACTATTGATAAGAAAATCATGCAAGCCGCGGATATTCTGCCGAACGAACGCGTGCAAATCGTGAATTTAAATAACGGCTCACGCGTAGAAACATATGCCATGGAAGGAAAAGCCGGCTCCGGCGTTATCTGCATGAACGGCGCGGCGGCCAGATGGGCCCAGGTTGGAGATCTTGTGATTATTATTTCCTATTGCCTCTTGGATACCGAAACCGCAGGTAAATGCCGGCCAAAAGTCGTATTCGTGGATACGAAAAACAGGATAGTAAAAAAAAGAAAATAAGTTTATATGACAAAAGATTATTTTTTGGATATGGATAACAATAAGAAATACACGCAAGCCTTAAAGACTAAAATTGCTAAACTGAAAAGGGAGAAAAAAGCGGTTATTATCGCCCATAACTACGAACGGCCTGAAGTACAGCAGGTGGCGGATATTCTGGGCGATTCTTTGGAGTTGAGCCGGGCCGTGACAAAAGTTAACGCGAAAGTAGTGGTTTTTTGCGGAGTGCATTTCATGGCGGAAACCGCTTCTATCCTCAATCCGAACAAAAAAATTCTTCTGCCGGTTAAAGAAGCCGGCTGCCCTATGGCGGATATGATTACTCTCGTGAAACTGAAGCAGCTAAAAGCGAAGTATCCCGGCGTGCCGGTGGTCTGTTATGTGAATTCCTCCGCTCAGGTAAAAGCGGAAAGCGACGTCTGCTGTACCTCAAGCAATGCTTTGGAAGTCGTCAATTCCTTGTCCGATGGAGAGGTTATTTTTATCCCCGATAAAAATTTAGGAAGTTATATCCAATCCAAATTAAAAAATAAACAGATTGTCCTCTGGGAAGGATTTTGCCCGACACATATCCGGGTTTCGGAAGAGGAAATTATGCAAGCCAAAAAGAAGTATCCCCAGGCTAAGTTTATCGCCCATCCGGAATGCCCGCAAAGATTATTGCAGCATGCCGATTACATCGGCTCGACCAGCGGGATGATGCGTTATATTAAGGAATCGAAAGATAAGGAATTTATCATTGGTACCGAATCGGGTATGATCTACCGCCTGGAGCAGGAAAATCCCGGCAAAAAATTTTATAGCCCCAGCGAGCATTTTATTTGCGCGGATATGAAGCTGACGACTCTGGGTTGGATAGCGTATAGTTTAGAGAATATGGTGTATGAGGTAAAGGTGCCCGAACAAACGAGAAAAAAAGCCAGAAAGTCTTTGGACCGGATGCTGGCGGTTTTACCCAAAAAATAGATCAAAAATGGTTAAGATTGGAATTGTCGGTTTAGGAAGTATCGGTTCGTATTTAGCCGGAGAAATCGTAAAACGGTATAAGAAAAAAGTATGTTTGTCCGGTGTCTGCGAGCGGGATGCGGGCCGGGTTGAGGCCTTAAGACGTTCTTTGAAAAAAAATATCCGCACATTTACCATTAGCCAGTTATGCAAGAAATGCGATTTGGTAATTGAAGCCGCCGGAACAGCCGTAGCCGGCGATGTAGTCGAACAGGCGGTGAAATACGGAAAAGATGTTATGATTATGAGTGTCGGCGGGCTCCTGAATAAACCAAATCTGATTAAAAAGATTGAAAAGAAAAAAATCAGGTTATATGTGCCCAGCGGCGCGATTGCCGGATTAGACGCGCTTAAGGCGGCGCGGATGGAGCGAATTGATAAAGTGACTTTAGTGACAAAAAAACCCGTTGCCGGCCTTAGCGGCGCGGATTTTATCAGGAAAAACAAGATTAACCTGGCAAAAATTAAAAAGGAAATGAAAATTTTCGAAGGAACAGCCGAGGAAGCGGTTAAAGGATTTCCAAAAAATATAAATGTCGCGGCGATTTTAAGCCTGGCCGGTATTGGCGCCAAGAAAACACGTGTTTGCATCATCGCCTCCCGCAAATTGAGCAGAAATACACATACTATTGAAATTGAGGGAAATTTTGGTAAAATAATAAGTTGTACCGAGAATGTGCCCTCGGAGCAGAATCCGAAGACAAGCAAGCTGGCAATGCTCTCAGCTCTGGCGACGCTTGATTCGATATTGAGCAATATAAAGCTGGGAACGTAACAAGCACAAAAAAGGCTGATATGATGGAGTGTATAAATACGAAGACCAATCGGGATGTGTGCAATTGTACATATGAGCCCTGTGCGCGCAAAGGCACGTGTTGTGAATGTTTGCATTATCATCGCCGGATGAATGAATTGCCCGCGTGTTTCTTCGGCAAAGACGATGAGAGAACATACGACCGGTCCGTAAATCGCTTTTTGAAGTCCAAGCGATAAAAAGATTAGTCGTTTAGAATGTTAGTTCAATGTTAGTTCTGGGAAGGAGGTGAAAAAATGGCAGAAAAAGCGTTAAAGGTAGGCGTGAAACGGGAGAAAGGTTATCTTTATTATCTGGATAAACAGGGTGACGTTTCCAGAGCGAAGATGGCTAGAGGAGGAAAGAAAGGCGGCAAGCCGGAAAAGGTAACTAAAGCTGGTGTGAAGAGAGCTGAAGGGTATTTGTATTTCATCGACAAGCAAGGTGATATTTCCAGAGCGAAGATGGCTAGACGCAAAAAGAAAAAATAATACAAGGATTGTTAATCAACATTATTGGCCCCTGCGAAGGAAACTTTGCGGGGGTCCAATAGTCATTATAATTCCCATTTTAAAAAAGACGCATATTCTTTTGATTTTGCAGATTAGAAAAAAGTAAAAATACCCAATGAAAGGAGCAACATTGTTATGTCCGAGGTAGAGAACCCGAATCAGCAATCACCGTTGCCGCAGGAGCCGGGGAATGATTTTTCTGAGCCGCAAGCACAGCCACAGGTAAAAGAAGAGAAAAAAGAAGAAGTAAAAGAAGAAGTGAAAGAAGAAGTGAAAAAAGAAGAAACTATTCAGCAAACACCTCCGGCGGCACCCCAGCCTGAACCGGAAGGAAAAAAGCCGGAAGAGAAAAAAACAGGACCTGCCCCAAAAGTGGAAATCCCCAAAAACTGCGGTGCCTGTAAAAAACCGATAAGAAAAATGCGCTATTATCGGAATATGCAGTTTTTCTGTAACCAGAAATGCTGGCAGGCATATAAAAAGAGCCAGGAACCAAAAAAAGCTCAAGAAGCGGGAAAAAGCGCCTGAGATTATCGCGCCCGATATTTTTTTATTAATCTTAAAACGGATAAAAGATGGACATTGTTATTCTGATTTTACTTTTTATTATTTTGGTCGTTCTTTTTTTTCTGTACTTGCGGCCCCGCAAGCACTCTAAGGAGGAAGGCTTTTTGCTCATGCAGCAGCAAATTGACGCTTTAAGAAAGCAGTTAAGCGAATCTCTTGCCCAGAGCTCCCAGGGTATAAACCAGCAGTTAAACGAATTGACCTCAAACATAAGCAATAATCTGAATTCGATGACCCATCAGATGTTTTCTTCTCAGAAGCTGGTGGGCGACCGTCTGGACGCGGCCGCACAGCTGGTTACGCAGGTGCAGAACGATCTGGGCTCTCTGGCGAAGGCTACACAGCAGGTTCTGGAGGTGGGCAAGGAGATCGCTTCTTTAGATGAGATATTGCGGGCGCCGAAGTTGCGCGGCGGATTGGGAGAGCTTTTTCTTACAGAGCTTCTGCAGCAGATTTTACCGCCTTCGCATTTTAAGCTGCAGCACCGTTTTAAAAGCGGAGACACGGTAGATGCGGCGATAAATTTGGGAGGGCGGCTGGTAAGCGTGGATTCAAAATTTCCTCTGGAAAATTTCAGGCGGATTGTAGAATCCGGCAACGATAGCGAACGGCGCAAATCCCGCAAAAGCTTTATCGGCGACGTAAAGAAACATATCGATGTAATTGCCGCGAAATATATCGTGCCGGATGAAGGAACGTTTGATTTTGCCCTCATGTATATCCCGGCGGAAAATGTTTATTACGAGATAATTATAAAGGATGATGCGGAACAAGATCAGAATCTGAACTCGTACGCTTTAGAGAAAAAAGTGATTCCGGTAAGCCCGAATTCGCTGTATGCGTACCTGGTGACGATTATTTTAGGGCTTAAAGGGCTGACCATCGAAAAAAATGTACAGAATATTATTCAGAGTTTGTCGCGCCTTTGCGCGGATGTGCAGCATTTCAAGGAAGATTTCGATGTTTTAGGCGTCCATATTAAAAATATCAAGAACAAGTTCGATGATGCCGATAAGAAATTGTCGAATTTCGAAGATAAATTGTTGAATGTCTGCCAATTTAATAATAAAAAAGAGGAGTTTTTGAGCGATGATAAAGACCGCCGGTAACGAAAGAAGAGAATGCCCGCGTTTTGTTTTTGATTTGCCGCTTGAAATAAACCATAAAGATTTTCATGTCGCCGCCCGGACAAGGAATATCAGCTGTTCCGGCATCTTTTGCGATATCGATAAATATATTCCGCTTAAGACAAAAATAACGGTAAAGATAAAGCTTAGTTTGGTCGCAGACGGCCGCAAAATAAAAAAAATACTGAATTTCCCGGCAAAAATCGCGAGAATCGAACAAGATAAAGGCAGAAAAACCACGAACTTTCATGTGGGTATAAGATTCGCCAGTTTGCGGGATAAAAACCAGGAATATCTATTGCAGTTCATCCAGCAGAAAAATGTGAAAGAAGCAAAACAACTGAAAAAAATGTATTTAGACCTGAAAGAAATGGAAGCAAAACTTGTAGAGCTTGAAGAAGGCCATCCCACGGCAAAACATTTTCGAAAAGTCATCGAAAAAGCCGTATCCGAGCTGGATACGATAGCGCATATTTTAGATCATGAAATAAACGAACTTAAAACCCTGGACTAAAGAAGATGGACGAAAGAGACCGGAACCTGGAAAAACGGCGGGAACGAAGAGTTTCCTTGCAGGTGCCGATAAAAATCGGCAGCAGTAATTTTCAGATAATTAGCAGCACCAAAAATATAAGCCGTTCGGGGTTGTATTGCCAGGTGAATAGATTTGTTCCGGTGATGAGCAAGCTGGCGGTAACGCTGTTTGTGCCGCTGATTGTAAAACGGGAACAGGTAGAGCAGAAAATCGATTGTTCTGCGGTAGTGGTGCGTATCGTGCCGGAAGAGCAGAAAGAATCGGTAGAGAGCTACCATCTTGGCCTTTTTTTTAGCGAGATAAAGGATAAAGACCGCGATTGCATTTCCCGATATATCAAACAGTCGTTTTTTTCCGGTTATAATTAGTTGCCACTGAAAAAGTGGTAACTAATTAAATACAGTTGTTACGTTCCCTTCGCCTTTGCGTTTCTCTCGGTATAAAGTTCAAAACTAATCGATAAAAAGGAGATGAAAAAAATGAAGGCATTAGTCGCGTATTATTCCCGTTCCGGCAACACAAAGCGCATGGCCGAGGAGATAGCGGGTGGTTTAAAGGCGGAAGGCATGCAGGTTGAATTGAAGAAAGTGACCGAAGTCGCGGCCGGGGATTTAGTAAACTATGAAGTCATAATATTTGGTTCGCCTACTTATTATGGCACGATGGCGTATGAGATGAAAAAACTTTTGGATGAAAGCGTGCAGTGGCACGGGCAATTAGACGGTAAAATCGGCGCGGCGTTTTCCACCGCCGCCAATATTGCCGGCGGCAACGAAACGACGATTCTGGATATCCTGAACGCCTTTTTAATCCACGGGATGATAATCCAGGGCGATCCGCACGGCGACCATTACGGGCCTGTGGCGATTAATAATCCGGATGAACGCAGCTTAAAAGAATGCAAGCGGCTCGCCAAGAGGATAACCGAGCTGGCCAAAAAGCTGTTTAAATAACTTGTAACTTGTAACTTGTAACTTTATCTGATATTTGCGCCCATAGCTCAACGGATAGAGCATTTGGCTTCGGACCAAGGGGTTGGGGGTTCGAGTCCTCCTGGGCGCGCTTGATATAATAACTTCTGAGGACTCGAAGCAAGCTCACGCCGAGCAAATGCGAGGATGAGCGAGCCAGCCTTGCCGCCTTTTGTGGAAACTCAAGATGACGGCTAGGCGGGCAGGATTGCGAGTGCAAGTGAGCGCAGGGGAGCCTACGCAGAGAGCAATCCCGCCGCAGGCGGGACAGGCACGATGTTGTGAACGTAGGAGGCGAGTCCTCCTGGGCGCGCTTAAAGTTTTAACATCAAAGAGGGCTCGAAGCGGAGTGCCCGCCAAGCGCATTCATGAAGATGTTGTTTGTGGCGAGGTCTCGTCGAGATTTGTGACGGAAACGGAGCGACCTTATGGGAGCTCAAATTTGCCGGGATGGCAAATTTAGTGGTCAGAAAGACCACCCCGACCCCCTGCAATGCAGAGCATTGCGAGGACATAGTCCCGGAATTCTTTGAATTCTTAGGGGTAAGCATGATTAAATCGTAACTTTATTTAATCGATCGGCCCTATGGGCAGATTTTTCAAGTTGAAAAATCTGGGTGAGCGCAGGCGAGTCCTTCTGGACGCGCCAATAATAAATCTGATTTTAAGCTATGGATAGACAAGAGATTATAAGACAGCTGTTTAATAACACATATCTTGGTTTTGTCGAACATTTTGAACAGGCGTGTCGCATACTCGAAGACATGTGCGCTGTGAAGATAGCGCAAGAGGACGGCCGTATCCGTCAGATTAGTTTTAGAGAATTGTGGCACAAAAGCAAAAAAATCGCGGCTTACTTGCAGGAGCTGGATATCGGGCAGCAGAAATGTGTTGCTTTATTGTTGGAAAACCGTCCGGAATGGGCGGTTTGTTTTTTTGGCGCGGTTTTAGGGGGCTGTGCCGTTGTCCCGATAGAAATAAAACTTGCCGAAAAAGAGATAAGCCATATCATTGGCGATTGCCAAAGCCGGGTTATATTCGCAAGCCGGGAATTTTTAGAGAAAGCCGTGATTTTAAGAAAAACCTGCCCCAGCTTAAAATGGATTATTTGTCTCGACGATATTGATTTTACCTTGGAAGGCGGGGATTGTGAGAACATTATTGGCTTAGCCGCTATTATTGAAAACACCGTTGAGCCGGTTATCAGCAGCGTGCGCGATAACAATGATGTGGCTTTAATCGTGTATACTTCGGGCACGATGGGCAGCCAGAAGGGGGTTCAGCTTACGTTAGCAAATTTAAGTTTTCAGTTGCGGGCTTACACTAAAATTCTGACTCCCGGCTTTAACGATAGATTTTTATCGATTCTGCCGCTTAGCCACACTTTTGAAATAACCTGCGGGCTTTTAGGGCCGCTGTTTAACGGCTCTGCGGTGGTATATCTGGGAAGTTTTAAGTCCAAAGACATCATCCAGGCGATTGGGGAGCATAAGATCACATTGATGGTTATCGTGCCGCTTGCTTTAAAATTAATTCACAACGGCATTATGCGCAAGGTTGAAAAATTGACGCGTTGGAAACGGTTATGTTTCTGGGGCGCAAGATTTTTGTGTTTATCTTTAAGAAATATCGGAAGGTTCCTGGGGCCGCGCTTATTCCGGAAGATACGCACGCAGATTGGAACGTCACTGCGCGCCTTTGTTTGCGGCGCGGCGGCGCTCGACCCTAAAATTACGCGCGATTTTGAGATATTCGGAATAACGGTCCTTGAAGGTTATGGCTTGACCGAAACGTCTCCGGTTATCAGCGTAAACAGATTCGGAGATAATAAGATTGGTTCGGTGGGAAAACCTTTAGGCGGGATTGAAGTGAAGATATTGAAGGAAAAAGATAGAGATAAGGAAGGAGAAATAATAACCCGCGGCCCGCACCTGATGCGCGGTTATTATAAAGATGCGGAAAAGACAGCGCAGATTATCAGGGACGGATGGCTGCATACCGGAGATATCGGCTACTTTGACCGGAAAGGATTTTTGTATATTACCGGCCGGATAAAGAACGTTATCGTAACCGGCAAAGGCAAGAAAATACATCCGGAAGAAATAGAAACAGAACTTCTGCGCAGCCCCTACATAAAAGATGCTTGTGTATTTGGCTCGATTGCCAAAAAGGGATTGCGCAAGGGGACGGAGGAGGTAAAAGCGATTATTGTCCCGGATCTGGATTATTTTATTTCTACGGCTAAGCTGGCGACTCAAGAACAGATGCAGGCCCTGATAAAACAGGAAATTAACACAATAAGCCGGCATTTGGCCGGTTATAAGCGGGTTGTGGATTTTAGAATTTACAATAAAGAATTGCCGAAAACCACGACTCTGAAGGTAAAACGCAGATATGTGCATAAGCTTTTTGAAGATAATGACCGGATATGAAAAACAGGCACCTAAGTGTTGACCTTAACTCTTTTTTTTGTTATAATTTAACAGCTTTTTCAGTTTTTCAACAGAGGGCCGTTAGCTCAATCGGTAGAGCATCTGACTCTTAATCAGGGGGTTGAAGGTTCGATTCCTTCACGGCCCACCATCCTACGCCTATATGGTGGTTTTCGGAGAAGTAGGCTACGGATGGTAAGCCATATTTGACATAAGCAAAGAAATCGAAGCGGGTTGAACGCCTTTGACTCCGCTTAGGATTTAACGTAGGCGGACGTGGCGGAATTGGCATACGCGTACGGCTTAGGACCGTATCCCATTGGGATGAGAGTTCAAGTCTCTCCGTCCGCACCAATTCCATGGCGCGCTAATTATAAATAAATACAGAAGTTAATTAATGAAATAGGCGGCGGTAATTCAGCTGGTAGAATGTCTCCTTGCCAAGGAGAATGTCGTGGGTTCGAATCCCATCCGCCGCTCCAAAAAATTCAGCTTCGGGATTCGAAGCGGAGTGCCCGCCAAGCGAATCCATGAAGATATTGCCTGTGGCGAGGTCTCGTCGAGATTTATGACGGAAACGGAGCGACCACCTGCATTTGTATTTGAAAGGAAAAAATGTCAATAAAAATAAACGTCAAAGATCTGGATAAATGTCAAAAACACCTACAGATCGAAATTCTAAAAGACACGATTCAAATAGAATTCGACCGCTACTACGAGGAATTGAAAAAAACAGCGCAAGTGCCCGGATTTCGCAAAGGAAAGGTGCCGCGGAATGTCCTTGAAGAGTATTTTTCCGGCAAGGCGCAGGAAAAAGTTTTAAGCTATCTTGTATCGGACAATTATCAGAAAGCGATAACTCAGGAAAAAATTGATCCGGTTCAGCTGCCTCAAATTACCAACGTGGACTTCAAAAAAAATGAAAAGCTGACGTTTGAGGCAACAGTGGATATCCGCCCGAAAATTAATCTTAAAAATTACCGGGGAATAAAAATCACCAAGCAGCGCGTGGATATTACAGAAGAAGAAATAGCCAAGGTCTTAGCATTTTTACGGGAACGTTACGCTCAATTTCTCCCGGTCGAGGGCCGCGCGACAAAAATAGGGGATTATATCATTTGTGATTACAGTTACGCGGCCGAAGGTAAGACATTGGAGCAAAAAGAACACGTGTGGTTTGAAATAGCAAAAGAATTGTTTATACCCGGACTGTCCCTCCAGCTTGTCGGCGTAACGGCAGGTGAAAAAAAAGAATTTGATTTAAAATTGCCGGACAAGTTTAAACCGGATGAATTCGCCGGGAAAACAGCGCATTTCAGCTTTCAGGTTAAGGAGATTAAGGAAAAACAGCTGTCGGAATTAAACGATGAATTTGCTAAAGTGGTTGGGAAAAGTTCCCTGGAACAATTAAAAGAAGAGGTTCGCAAAGACCTGTTACGGGAAAAAGAAACGCAGGTCAATCTGGATGTAAAACGGCAATTGTTTGAACACCTAACCCGGGCGATGCCGATTGACGTGCCGGCTTCTTTGGTCGAAAAGAGAAAAGAAAGTTTAAAGAATTCAAGCCGCGACGCCCTTAAGCGGCAAGGCTGGAACGAGCAGAAGATAAAAGAAGAGGAAGATAAATCCTCCGATTTTTTTGACCGGGAAGCTTTGAAGCTGGTGAGGATACTTTTCATCCTGGAAGAAATCGGCGAAAAAGAAAATATCCGGGTGAAAGAAGAAGAAATGGAAGCCCGTATTGATTCCATCGCCGCTTCCTATAATCAAAAAAGAGAAGATCTGCTTAAATATCTTAGCGAAAACAAGCTCCTTGAAAATATACACTGGGAAATCTGGGAGGATAAAATAACTTCTTTTCTTATCCAAAATGGTAAAATAGAGGAAGTTCCCGCGAAGAAAACCGGTAAAAATCCAAAATAAGGAGGAAAAATGAAAGGACAAATTTTAGTGCCGATGGTGGTAGAGCAAACCAGCCGCGGAGAAAGAGCGTATGACATATATTCCCGCCTTTTAAAAGACAGGATTATATTTATCGGTACCGCGATTGAGGATGAAGTTTCCAATATGGTAATCGCCCAGATGCTTTTTTTACAGATGGAAGATCCGGACAAGGATATTAATGTATATATCAATTCGCCCGGAGGTATAGTAACGGCCGGGCTGGCCATATATGATACGATGCAGTTCGTCAAATGCGACGTAAATACGTATTGTGTCGGGCAGGCGGCGAGCATGGGAGCGGTACTTTTAGCGGCCGGAACAAAAGGAAAAAGGTTTATATTGCCGAACGCGCGCGTTATGATTCATCAACCTTGGGGAGGGGTACAGGGTGCGGCCGCGGATATTAGTATCCAGGCAAAAGAGATTTTAAAAATGCGCGACCGTATAAATCATATTTTGAGCGGACATACCGGCCAGCCGCTCGAAAAGATAGAGAAAGATACGGACCGCGATTATTTTATGAGCGCCCAGGAAGCGGCCGCGTACGGGTTGGTGGATAAAGTAATCGAAAACGAAGAAAAGAAAAAGAAAAAATAAATAGGGAGATTCAAAATATGAAGAAGAATTTTCTGCTTACCCCTGGCCCTACGCCTGTGCCGGCAGAAGTATTGTTAGCCATGGCCACGCCAAGTATTCATCATCGCACGCCGCAGTTCAAGGCCATCTTTAAAGAGATGAACGAGAATTTAAAATATTTATTTCAGACCCAAAACGATGTATTTACGTTTGCTTGTTCGGGTACGGGTGCGATGGAAGCTGCCGTTGTGAACCTGCTCTCTGCCGGGGATAAAGCTATCTGCGTGCAAGGAGGGAAATTCGGCGAACGCTGGGGCGAAATTTGCCGCGCCTACAATATAGATTTTGTGCCTATAGATGTGGAGTGGGGGATCGCGGTTGAACCGGAAGAAATTGCGCAGGTTTTAAAAAAACATAAGGACGCAAAAGTGGTATTTACTACGCAATGTGAGACCTCAACCGGGGTATTGAATGATATCAAGGCAATCGCTGAAATTACAAAAGGTACGGATACGGTTTTGGTGGTGGATGCGATTAGTTCTTTAGGCGGGGTTAATCTCGAGACCGATAGTTGGGGAGTGGATGTTGTCGTTACCGGTTCTCAGAAAGGGCTTATGATTCCGCCCGGGCTTGCTTTTTGCTCGGTAAGCAAAAAGGCGCAAGGGTTAGTCGAGAAAGCCAAATCACCGCGTTATTATTTTGATTTCCGTCTGTCAAAGAAAGCGCTGGATAAAAGCGATACCGCTTTTACGCCGGCTATTACGCTTTGTATCGGATTGAACGAAGCACTGAAGATGATTAAACGGGAAACGCTGGAAGTAATTTTTGAACGCAACAGGAAGCTTGCCCGCGCTGTGCGAGCCGCAATGAGGGCGATGGGCTTGAAAATTTTTGCGAAAGACCCGGCAGATGTGGTTACTGCAGTTTGTTCTCCCAAGGAAGTGGACTCGGATAAACTGGTAAAGATTATGCGGGACGAATACGGAGTCAGTATCGCCGGAGGCCAGGCGCAACTGAAAGGAAAAATTTTCCGTATCGCGCAATTGGGTTATGTAAACGAATTTGATCTTGTTATGGGGATAAGCTGCCTTGAAACCGTGCTTTCAAAAATGGGATATAAGTTTGAACTGGGAAAAGGTATCGGGGCTTTCGAGGCAGAGCTTTTGAAATAGCTAATTAGAAGTCGTAGTATCCCGGATTTAAACCGCAGGATTTATTGAGGAGGGAAGATGAAGATTTTAGTAAGCGATCCTTTATCGGAAGAAGGCATCAAGATTTTAAAAGACAGAGGATTTACGGTAGATGTCAAAACGAAACTTTCCAAAGATGAATTGAAAAAGGCAGTCGCAGATTATGACGCGTTGCTTGTGCGCAGCGGCACCAAGGTGACCGCGGAAATTATCCAAGAATGCAAAAAAATGAAGGTTATCGGCCGCGCCGGCGTGGGGGTGGATAATGTTGATGTGGAAGCCGCTACCAGGCAGGGGATCGTGGTTATGAATACCCCCGGGGGAAATACGATATCTACCGCGGAACATACATTTAGCATGCTGTTAAGCCTTGCGCGTAGCATACCGCAAGCAAACGCTTCCTTAAAAAGCGGCGCCTGGGACCGAAAAAAGTTTTTGGGAACAGAGCTTTTTGGAAAACATATTGGCATAATCGGCTTAGGCAGGATTGGACTAGAGGTAGCAAAGAGAGCGTACGCGTTTGGGATGAAGATAATCGCTTATGATCCGTTCCTATCCACAAAGAAAGCGCAGCAGTACGATATCGAGCTTGTCGAGATGGATGAATTGCTAAAACGCGCGGATTTTATAACCGTGCACACGCCTCTTAGCGATGCGACAAAGCATATGTTAGGCGAGAAAGAGTTTAACAAGATGAAAAAAGGGGTTAAAATCTTAAATTGCGCCAGAGGCGGGATCGTTGATGAACAGGCGCTGTATGAGGCGATTCAAAAAGGGATTGTTTCCGGGTGCGCGTTGGATGTATTCGAACAGGAACCGCCGAAAAATAGCGCCTTTATCGGAATGGACAACGCAATTGTTACGCCCCACTTAGGCGCATCCACCGAAGAAGCGCAGGTAAATGTGGCTTTGGAAATCGCGTGCCAGGTAGCGGATGTCTTAGAGGGAAAAGGAATACGCAACGCGGTAAACTTCCCGTGCGTAGAAGGGGAGGTTTGCAAGGCAATCGATCCCTATATTCGTCTCGCGGAGAAACTGGGCAGGTTGCAAGCGCAGATTATATCTGGACATATCAATAAAGTAAGTATAAAATATGGGGGAGAGGTTGTAAATTACGAAGTTGCGCCGATAACCTTGGCTTTAGTTAAAGGATTGCTTCACCACATCTTAGGTGAATCGGTGAATTACGTTAATGCCCCGTTTATCGCTAAGGAAAGAGGGATTACGGTTAGCGAGACGAAAGTGCTTGAAACCGAACAGTTTGCTAATCTGGTAAGCGTGGAAGTAGAGACGAACAAGGAAAAGACTTTTGTCGCGGGAACGTTGTTTACGCGCAACAATCCGCGCATCGTGATTATAAACGGATTTTATATAGATTCTATCCCGGAAGGGAATATGATTATTACTCACAATATCGATCGCACGGGTATTGTGGGGCATATTGGAACTATCCTGGGAAATAATAATATTAATATCGCGGCGATGAACTTTGGCCGCATAGAGCGAGGGGGAGAATCGCTGATCGTTCTTAATGTGGATAATGAAGTTCCCCAAAAGGTGCTTGAAGAGATTAAAAAATCCAAAGATATATTGGATGTTAAACTTATAAAGCTCTAAAATGCATTTTCACATTTCTTTTTTTAAAAAAGACGGGGAGGGGCAATGAAAATCAAATCCATCATACTGTTTCTTTTTATTACCGTATCGCTGATTATTCCGGTAAAGGCGTTATGCGAAGAACCGGCGATCGTAAACGATATTGTTTTTGATATCCAGGGTGATACCGTGAAGATATCAATAGCCGCAAACAAAGCCTTGCAGATAGAAACGTTCAAGAATGAATCCGGTTCGAATAACTATATCGTGCTGGATTTTATCGGCGATGTTTATTGCGATTTACCGCCGATTATAGAAGTGAATAAAGGGATAGTGGATAAGATAAGCCTGATCCGGGGGGAGGAAAAAAAGATTACTATTTTTAGCAAGGATTATTATGCCCTGGATTTTTTAGCGGCAAATTTAAAAAACCCCGCTGATTACGACGTAAGCAAAAATGGCACGATAATCGATTTAAATATCGGTCCGGCCCAGATTCGTGCGGCCAAAACGATTGAAAAGAAAATAATAGAAGCTAAACCGCAAGTAAAGAAAGAAGAGAAAAAAGAAATAAAACAAGAAGTAAAACAGACAGTAAAGCAAAGAGTAAAGCGAGAAGAGAAAAAAGATATCAGAATAGCGGCCGCCAGACCTATCCCGGCCAAAAAAGCCGAATTGTCTAAAGAGGAAAAGACGAGAAAGCCGAAGAGGATTAGAAAAGAGAGAAAGAAAAAAGAAAGAAAAAAGAAAGAGCCGAAGGAAAAAGCGAAAGTAAAAACAAAAGAAGAGCCGAAAAGAAAAGAAATTGCGGCTTCGGACAGGCCCGCATATCCGATAGATAAAATCGTGCAGGATGTGATAAAAGAGAAAGAACAGACAATCAGCGAGATAGACGGTTTAAGCTCGGAAGTAAAAAAAATGGAAGAAGAACTTAACATGTCTCAGGGGGAGCAATCCAAACTTGAAGGCCAGATAGAAAAAATCATGTCGAGACTCGGGGAAATCAAGGATATATTGGATGAAAAGGTGAAAAGGAAAGATAAATTGACGGGTAGAATCGAGGATTTAGTATCCAAGAAAAGAGAATACGCAAAATTAGAGAAAGAATTCAATTCTATCTCTCAAAAACGGGATGAAATAACCAGGGAAGCGGATGATTTGAACACAAACGCATACGCGATTAAAAATAAATTGGACGGAATCGAGCTTGAGAAGAAAGCTTTGCAGGAGCAGATGGACGCGGTAAGCAGCAGGTATTCAAAAATAAAAAATGAGTACGAAGAGAAAAAACAGTTAAAAGAATCCGCCGTTAAAGATATTGAAACGCGCAGCAAAAAATTCGAAGAGATGAAGCAGGAACTGGAAAAAATTGATTCCAGAAAAGAATCTTTGGAAAAAGAAATAAAAGATTTGGAAGCCAGAAGCAGAGACTTGGAAAATGAAATGGCGAAGATAAAGGATTCGTTAGGAAATAAAAATGCTTCGGTATCGGAACTGCAGAAAGAATATGACCGCTTGAAGCAGGCTTTGGAGTCGAGTGTAACCCAGCAGCTTGAAGTCGAAAATAAATATCGCGAGACAAAAAGCGAATACGAAAATATCAAAAGGGAAATGGATCGGTTCTTAAATAAATAATATATTTTTATTATCGCCACCGGATCGCAAAGGGAGGAATTATGGATAAAAAATATGCAATTCTATCAAGCCTATTATTAATATGCGCCGCCGTTTTTATCTTCACTTCGGCTGCTTTGGCGGAACCGGTTGTTTTGAGTGAGATGGAAATAACGGAAAATGATGCCGCGGTACGGGTATTGTTTTCCACCTCAAAAAACACAGCTGTCGAATGTTATGATTTGCTGGAACCGCCCCAAGTCATCGTGGATTTTATGGGGGAGATATTTACCAAACAGCCGGAAATAATGCTGGTAAACAAGGGTGTTATCAAGCAAATGCGCATAATTAAAGGGACAAGAAAAGATACGAATTTGGAGGAAGCTTATTATCCGGTAGATTTTATCATCGTGGACTTAAAAGAGCCGATGCGCTATGATTTCGACCAGGGGTTAACGACCGCGGTTTTGGTCGTAGCCAAACCCGGGAAAGTAGCGACCGCGGCTTTGGCCAAAAAAAGCAAAGAGCCGGTCGTGGAGATGCCGCCGACAGATGAGCCGCAGCAAGAAATACAGGCTGAATCTGAACAAAGAGATTCAATAAGCATCTGGGAAGAAAAGGAGTACGAAGCAGAAGATGTGTCGTTTGCGGCTAAAAAGTTAGCCGGAGAAGAGCCGGAAGCTGCGAAAAAAGAAACAAAAATCGTTGCCCAGCCTGAGAAGAAAAAATCTGCGGGTAAAAAAGTTGTCCAGGGAATTGGTTCGGCCGGCCGGGGAATAAAAAGATTTTTTACCCGGGAAAAGAAGGAAAAAAAGCCGAAAGAGCCCAAAGAAAAAAGAGAAGTTAAACAGACAAAAAAAGAACGCAAGATAAAGAAGAAAAAAGCAGAAAAGAAAACCACAGAAATTACCGCTTTGCAGCGGAAAGTTGCGCTGCCCCCGGCGGAAGAAGAAAAAATCGTTGTAAAGAAAAAGAAACCGACTGCTAAGTTTGAACGCAAACGGGTTACGGCACATAAAAAACCTGCCCGGATTAGAAAGAAAAAAGGGGGAGCAGGACGCGTTTCTGACCCGGAACAGAAGATAGGAGAGGCAAAAATAATAAAGCAGGAGAAACTGGCAGAGCTTGAAAAAATCAAGCAGGATCTCGAACCGCGCAAGGCGGTTTTACGCAAGCTCGAAGCCGAACACAACGGCCTGTTAAAAAGCATTGAGGCGGCGAAACGCAAACAGGAAAAGCCGCAGAAGGCGTTTGAACAGAGTGTAGGATATGCGGAGCTTAGCCAGGAAGCGGCCAATTCTGTTTGGGGGGAATATACGGACGCCAAAGTCGCTTTAAGCGAACTGTTAAAACAGGGCGCAACGGGAACTGCCGTTAGTGTTGCGCAGGAAAAATATGAAGAGAAAAAAAGCATGCTAGAAATCGCTATTAAAAATGCTCAGACAGCCCAAGAAAAAAGTGACGAGATGTTGCTCGCCTATAATAAAGTAAAAGGAGAACTGGAAAGAGCGATACATACCGTTGATCAGCCGTATAAGGAGCTTAATGCGGTTAAAGATGAAGTCAAACAACTCGAGCAAAAAATGCAGAAATTACAACAGGAGGTAAATCAGGCGCAAAATGAGCTAGAGGATTTAGAACGGCAAAAGCAGGCGTATTTATTGGAGAAGGAAGAACAAGGCTATAAACAATTTCTGACGGAACTAGAAACGGGCTCAGAATCAAAAGCCGAGTTTTTGAAAAAGGAAGAAGAAAGAGAAATGGCCTGGGCGGACGCCTTACAGAAACTGGAAAAGCAGCGTTCGCAGATGACATCAAAAGAATCGGTCGTTGCCGAAGCCGCAAAAAAAGAAGAAAAGGCGAAAGCTAAAAAGGCAAGGAATAAGCGGAAGAAAAAAGAGCCGGAAAAAATTGCCGCCCCTGTAAAAAAAGAGGATGAAGGGCGTAAAGTTAAAAAACTTGAAAAACACAAAATAGAAGATACTCGGGGTATCCTCCCGCCGAAAAAAATAGAAACTCCGGAGAAAGTGGTGCCGGATAAAAAAGAAATGGCCCGGGCCGATGCCGAACTCACAAAAGGTATCGTACCCGCAGCTGGCCAGAAAACGGCAAAGGAATCTGCGGAAAAGAAGGCCGAGGCCAAAGAGTCGCTGGAAACGGTCCTGGAATTACGCAATATAGGTTTACAGATGCAGAAAAAAGGCGATCTGGATGGCGCGTTGAAATATTATCAGAAAGCCATAGAGGTCAATCCCAATTACGCTACCGTATATAATGACATGGGTATTCTTTATGAACAAAAAGAAATGGATGAGAAGGCGAAAATGGCGTATCTTAACGCCTTAAAAGCGGATCCGCGTTATATCCGGGCGCATAGTAATCTTGCACTTTTATACGAGAAATCGGGCGAATATAATAAAGCCTATTACCACTGGAAACAGCGCGTTGAACTGGGTAAGCCCAAAGACCCCTGGACACTTAAAGCAAAAGAGAGATTAGAGGATCTGGAGAAAAAGAAATAGCGTTATGTCTAATACAGTTATCGTTGGTGCTCAGTGGGGCGATGAGGGTAAAGGTAAAATTATAGATATTCTGTCCAAAGATGCCGACTATGTGGTTCGGTACCAGGGTGGCAACAACGCCGGGCACACGGTAGTTGTTGCGGGAGAAGAAATTATTCTGCATCTTATTCCTTCCGGAATTTTGCACAAAAATAAAATTTGTGTTATCGGTAACGGTGTCGTTATTGACCCGCAGGCATTACTGGACGAAATAGAGTATCTTAGGTGCAGGGGTATTAAGGTCAAAAACAATCTGCGCATCAGCCGTAACGCGCATATCATTTTTCCGTACCATAAGATTCTGGATAAATTACGGGAGGAGAAATTCCGCAAAACAAAAATCGGCACCACCGGCCGCGGTATCGGCCCCTGCTATACGGATAAGTTCGCCCGCTGTGGTATAAGGATCGCCGATATTTTAAATAAGAAAGTATTTAAGGAAAAATTGCAGTGCAATATGCGCGAAAAAAATGAGGTTTTCAGGAGAGTCTATAAACACAAAACGTTTTCCTTCCGCGCCACCTACGACCAATATTTAAAATTTGCTAAAAAAATAGAGCCTTTTGTTTGCGATTGTGCGTACCTTTTAAATGACGCGTTAAAAGCAAAAAAGGACATTCTTTTTGAGGGCGCGCAAGGGACGCATCTGGATATCGACCACGGCACCTACCCATTTGTTACCTCAAGCAATGCTACCGCCGGGGGAGCGTGTGTGGGCAGCGGCCTGGGCCCGGCAAAAATAGATAAAGTTATTGGCGTAATAAAGGCGTATACTACCCGCGTAGGCGAAGGCCCGTTCCCGACTGAATTCTCGGCACAGCTTTTAAAACAAATCCGTAACCGGGGTAAAGAGTTCGGAGCGACTACGGGGCGGCCGCGCCGCTGTGGCTGGTTTGATGCGGTTATCGGCAGACATGCGGTTATCGTCAATGGCATCGAGACCATTGCCGTTACCAAGCTGGATGTTCTGGATATGATGCCAAAGATCAAGATTTGCGTAGGGTACAAATACAAAGGAAAGGTTTTCCGGCATTTTCCCGCCGATATTGAAATCCTCTGGAAAGCAAAACCGATTTATGAAGAATGGCCGGGCTGGATGGAAGATATTACCCGGACCAAATACTTTTCGAAACTCCCCAAAAACGCGCGCAAGTATCTGGAGCGCTTGGCACAGCTTTTGGAAACCAGGATTGAAATAATTTCTGTGGGCTCTGAACGCAATCAAACCATTTTTATCTAAAAGAGGTTAAAATCATGACGGACAGTTATCAGATTATGCTGCGTATTTTACTTGCGGCGGTTTTAAGCGGTATTGTCGGCTTTGAACGCGAATTGCACGGCCGGGCGGCGGGTTTAAGGACGACCATTCTTGTGGGCGTGGGATCCTGCCTGATTATGCTTACCTCAATGCATCTGTTCGAGTTATATAAAGGCCTGACTACGGTGGACCCGGGGCGTATTGCCGCGCAGGTGGTAAGCGGGATCGGCTTTTTGGGCGCGGGCACAATATTACGGTTCCGGGCATCCGTTCGAGGCTTGACGACCGCGGCGGCGCTTTGGGCCGTGGCCGGAATAGGCCTTGCGGTAGGATGCGGATTTTTTGCTCCGGCGCTGATAAGTACTTCGGTAATTATAATTGTCCTGATTTCATTATCGCGCCTGGAAAACAGAATCAGGCGGGATGTTTATAAAATTTTGAAAGTGGAAGCCAAAGGCGGTATTGAGCAGCTTTGCAGTATAAGAAAAGTTTTAGCCGATTACCAGATAGAAATAAAAGATATGGATATAGAAAAATCACCCCAGGAAAATAAATTCATTCTCTCTGTGCAGTTAAAATTAAGCACGGACCGCTTAAGCAGCCAGGTTATAGAAACAATGTCCGGCCTTACGGGCGTTACTTTGGTAAAATGGAGCTGAAAAAGAAAAAAAAGAAAGCGTTGCATCGTTTTGCCAAGACCTATCCGATAACTTCCAGCCAGAATTTGTGCACGGCCAGAATCGACATTGACCGGCAGAGAAGGCGGGGATTTCCGGAGGTGATATTCTGCTTGGGAAAAACAATAGAGGAGATTGAACGGATCGCCGCGTGTATTTACAGGCATAACGATACCGTGATGTTGACCCGGGCAAATGAAGAGGTTTACAAACGCGTAAAGAAATTGGATAAGCGAGCTTTTTATAATCCGGCGGCAAAGCTGGTTTATATCCAGAAAAAAAAGATTATAAAAAAAGGCCTGGTTTTGGTGGTCAGCGCGGGTACCGGGGATATTCCGGTAGCGGAGGAAGCGGCGATGACCGCGGAATTAATGGGTGCAAGAGTCAGGCGGCTTTATGACGTGGGGGTAGCGGGGATTCACCGGCTGCTTGAGAAAACGCCGCTCCTGGTGAAAGCAAAAGTTTTGGTGGTAGTTGCGGGCATGGAGGGGGCGTTGGCGAGCGTGGTAAGCGGCATGGTAAAAAAGCCGGTTATTGGCGTTCCGACCAGTGTCGGCTACGGCGCAAATTTTTCCGGTATCGCGCCGCTATTAACTATGCTGAACAGTTGCTCGCCGGGGGTAGCGGTTGTAAATATTGATAACGGATTTGGCGCGGGATATATGGCTGCGTTGATAAACAAATAGGGAATAATTAAAAGTTGGTTGCTAAAGGTTACTAATAGTTGCTAAGGGTTACCAGGGGTTACTAAGGTTAAAAAAAGTTACTATTGGTTGCCATAAGTAAAATTTCCAAGGCGCAACTTTTATTAACCGATATTAACTGATTGTAACTGGTATTAACTTTTTTATTATGAAGATTGCTTATTTCGACTGTTGCTGGGGCGCAAGCGGCGATATGATTTTAGCCGCTTTTATTGATTTGGGCCTGAGCATAAAGAGTTTAAAGCAGGAACTGTCAAAATTGAAAATCGGCAAGTTTGATTTGTCGACGAAAAAAGTAAGGCGGGGACATGCCTGGGCGACACAGCTTGAGGTGATTACGCAGGCGAATAAGCGCCTGCCCGATTTAAAAAGCATATTTCGGGTTATTGACCGAAGCCGGCTGGATAAAGAAATTAAGGAAAAAGCGAAAACAATATTCTTAAATCTCGCCCGGGCCGAGGCAAAGGTGCATAAAGAAAAGCTGGATAAGCTTTGCTTTCACCAGATCGGGGAATTGGATACGATAATCGATATTGTCGGCTGCCTGATTGCGTTAAAAATGTTAAAGATAGAATGCGTATATATAGACCGGCTTACAATCGGCGCGGGTTCGGTGGAGTTTGAAAATACAAAACTGCCCTTGCCGGCTCCGGCAGCATTGGAGCTGCTCAAGAAATTTAAGATCGAAATTAATTCCCAAATCCGTTATGAGACGGTTACCCCGACCGCGGCGGCCATAATCGCGAGTTTAGCTTGCCAGATAGACAATTCTTTATCGATAAAGGTAGAAAAGATCGGTTATGGGGCGGGAGCTTATAATCGCCCCGAATTGCCCAATGTTCTGCGTGTGCTTATCGCGGATTCTGTTGCGCCCAAGGTAACGGACTGGGTAAATGTCCTGGAAACAAATATCGATGATTGCCTGCCGCTTAATTTCGAGATATTGTTTGAAAGATTATTTTCGGCCGGAGCTTTGGATGTGTATAGCAGTTCCGTCATGATGAAAAAAAACCGGCCGGGAATCTTGCTGAGTGTCCAGGCGCAGGATGAAGATTTGGATAAAATTTTAAAAGTGATTTTTTCAGAGACCACAACTTTAGGCATCAGGATAAACCGTGTAATGCGGCGCAAGCTCGAGAGAAAAACCTTGAATCTAAAAACCGATTATGGGATAATTGTGAGAGTGAAAACCGCGTATCTGGACGGTGAGATAATGAATATCGCGCCCGAGTACGAAGACTGCAAAAAAGTAAGCAAGAAAAAGAAATTACCTTTTAAAACCGTCTATGAACGCATTAAGGCTCAGGCCGTTAAAAAGATAGGAATGTAATTTTCCCATGGAAACAAAAATCTATACACTGATAATCCCGAGGTTTGAAGATATTTTTCATTCATATTTTGCCCAGGAAGTCATAAAAGGGGCAAGTTCTTCCGCCAGCCGCTTAAAGGCGGATTTACTTATCCATATTACGGACCGGGATACCCATGACGACTGGTTTAGCTCTGTTACCCTTAAGTCCAAGCTTTCCGACGGGATACTTTTTGCCGATATCGATCATGACCGAACTGCGCTTTATAAGATTATCAGCCGCAAGATCCCGTATCTTGTATTGAATAATTATTTTGAAGAGCCGATCAATTGTCTGGCGATAGATAATTACCGCGCTACACTAAAAGTTATAGAATATCTGGTGAGTTTAGGCCATGAAAGAATTGCGACTATCTGCGGGGATTTGAATACCGAAGCCGGTATGGAGCGGTTAAAAGGGTATCGCGACGGATTAAGAGCGCACAAAATCAGCGTTAATGAACGCTATATAAAAAACGGAGATTTCCTGCGTACTCCGGCCCGTCAGGCGGCAACTCAGCTTTTTTCCGTTACTCCGCTGCCCACGGCGATTTTTGCCGCAAGCGATGTAATGGCCCTGGAGGCGATGGATGTGGCAAAACAAAAAGGATTGAAAATTCCCCGGCAATTATCGATCGTTGGGTTTGACGATAATCCGTTGAATGTTTATAGTTCGCTTGGGCTTACAACCGTGCGTCAGCCGATATCGGAAATGGCCAGGCTTGGTCTTGAAACCTTGCACCGGATAACTTCGGGAAAAGAAAAATTGCCGGCAAAATCCAGGCTGACGGCCCGGCTTATCAAAAGGGAATCTTGTGCCAGCTGTCAGAAATAAAAAAAATATAATTCGTCCCGCCAAGGAGGGGTAAATAGAGGTGGTGCCCCCTCGGCGTAAACGATTGAAAAATTTCTAAGAAATTTTTCTAATCACTTGAGGGATAATTCGCCCCGCCAGGGTGGGGCTCATTAATAGAAGAATAGAGGCGGACCCCGTCTCATAAGATATAATAAAAATTCTTTTATAATTTTTCTTATATTCGGCGGGATAAATTCACACAGATTACTTATGTCGCTTGTGCTCCATAAGTAATGTGTTCATTTAAGGAGGGAATATAAAATGTACATGTTTTTACTTGTTATCCATGTTATCGTTTCCTTATTTTTGATATTCATTATTTTGGTCCAGGGCGGAAAAGGGGAAGGGTTATCGGAAATGTTCGGCGGCGGTTCCG
>JAHJAO010000122.1 GCA_018813905.1 Candidatus Omnitrophota bacterium | reverse complement strand
CGGCCTTGGCTATCACATCAATTGCCTTTGTGGTCCTATCAGCTGACATGCCCTTTATTGCCTCCTGCGAATACTTTCCATACATGAAAAACTTAGCCATTTTCCACCTCCTATCTTTTGTGCTGCCAAATCCTGTCCAAATTACCAATCCGCCCGGTGTTGATCATCCCATTCGCTAACATCCTTTGTTCACCCGCATACCTACCTAATCTAACAGAAAATTTTAAAAAACCAGAAACATCCCTAGTTTTACCTAGTTTTATTCTTTCCTAGGATCTTTAACCTTAATAATTTCATTAAAATTTATACCTATTCCAAATATATTTGGTTGTAAAATTAAATAACGAGAGAAAATATCTCGCAATTTATGCATCAGGCCTTTTTGATCACCTTTATTTGCGAGCATTTCTAGCATTACAACTCGCATATCACTTCTTTTTTCTTTAAATATAGGAACTTCTAATTTTAACTTTGATAAATACGTTACAACAATATCACTTTTATTACAAGTCTAACTTTGAGTCTGGATGTTACCCGATTCTTCCCTTTGTTACCCGATGTTTTTAACTTAGATGGGCACATTTTGGGCACAAACAATAGGGACTGGACAGTTAGGTCCAGTCCCTATGTTATGCTTAATCTTACTTAATCAATTTCTGGATATTAGTGTTCAGGCGACGAAGATTAATCGATATATCCACAAGAACGGCAAGAATAAAAATTGAGACCACTGATGCACTTAACGCTAATATCGAAGACATAGTCACTCCTTTTTTTAATCAACGGACCCATGTGAATTCGAAGCCTGGGACCCAAGAACAAACCAACGGTTCGAATTGGTTGCATTTTCGGTGGTTTACCGTAACCGTTCTAACGATCTTTTAGCCGCCTCTTGATTCACTCCCCACATCTCCCTTTTTGTTTATAATGGGGGAGAAAGCCTGTCAGTAAGGAAATAGCTATAATGCCCCGCGCCTGTCGGCGCTCCCACATCTCCCGCGCCACCGCTCAATATCGATAGACAACGCTTCATTGGGCGCCGGCTTTTATAAGTAATTCGATTATAGAGTCTACTTTATTTTTTCCTGATTTCGCTATTGATAAAGCCGTGTTACCGTCGCTTGTTTTAACATTAACGTCTGCGCCTTTATCTAATAACAGCTGCACTATATCAATCTTGCTGTTACTTACTGCGTGCATCAACGAGGTCCAGCCAAAAGCATCCTGAGCATTAATATCTGCGCCTGTTTCTATTAAAATCTTTGCGATCCCGGTTTTTCCGTGCCGGGCTGTAAACATCAATGCTGTCATATCACTGGGACCCACATCATTAACATCTGCCCCCCTTTCTAGCAAAAGTTTTACAATTTCAGTCTTGCCAGAGCTTACCGCGCACATTAATGGAGTCATGCCATCAGAACCATTTGCATTGACATCTGCGCCTTTATCTAATAAAAGCTGAATGATTTCAATGAAGCCGGACCATATCGCGGATATCAGTTCTGTCTCGCCATTATGGCCTCTGGCGTTAACATCTGCTCCCCTATGTACCAAAAGCCGGGCTATCTCAATTCTTCCATTATTTGCCGCATGCATCAATGGCGTCATACCATTAGAGCTCATAGCATTAACATCTGCACCTTTATCTAATAAAAGCTGGGCAATTTCAATCTTACCCGAACTTGCAGCAAGCATTAATGCTGTTTCGCCGTTATGGCCTCGACCATTAACATCTACGCTTTTGTCTATTAAGAACTTTACGGTTTCGATATTCCCAAACCATACCGCATCGATTAATTGCGTATTAGTACCGGGAATATTAGCTTTTGTATCTGCGCCTTTGCTTAGTAAGAGTTTTACGGTTTCAATACCACCAAAACTTGTTGCATACGATAGTGGTGTCATACCATTAGAGCTCATAGCATTAACATCTGCCCCCCTCTCTAGCAAAAGTTTTACAATTTCAGTCTTGCCAGACCATGCTGCATACATTAATGGGGTAGTACCTCCATCGCCTCTAGTAACATTGACATCCGCTCCATTATCTAGCAATATCTTTACAATTTCAATTAAACCAGACCATGCGGCCTGCATTAACGGTGTCATGTCATTGGAACCCCTGGCATTGACATCCACGCCCCTGGCTATTAATTCGCTGACTTTTGATACATTATTGGTTCTTGTCGCAGCCATCAACTCATCATTGATATTAGCTAGACAAACTACAGGAAGCATCATTAAACTAAAAACTAATATAAAAATAAGGTTTTTTAATCTTTTCATTTTTTCACACAATCCCTGCTGGCGGTGCGTCTATAAAGTCGTTCGAACAATGTTTGTTTAGGCACCGCGCCTTGGGGCGCTCCCACATCTCCCGGGCCCCGCCTTCACGTAGAAAACGGGACACCCGCGCAATTCCTATAAGCGCGGAGTGGTGCTATCTTTTCAAAAAACTGCCGCACTTTTTAGGGGTGGAGATTGATTAAGTAAAATGCTTTAAAGTGCTAAAATATAACATATTATAGATGATTATGAAGTATCCTTATTATGCTATCCCAATTGGCTTATATCGTCAAGACAGCTTATAAATAAACCAGTCAATGCTTAGCTGCAGCACGAATTATTCCCCTTATTCACAAGCTTACAGCATGAACTGGCATTCGCCTTCTTCTCCATCTTCTTATCCATTTTTTCAAAAAACTTCTTAAAAAAACTTCTTCTTCATTTCTTTTCTATCATTCGACTTACCTTCCATTTAACCCCCCTGCAAGATTAACTAAATACAAGGAAACTTTACTTTAAAAGTCGTACCCACATTCACCTGGCTCTCTACGGATATATCGCCTTTGTGTTTATTGATAATACTCTGAATTAAAGCCAGGCCCAAACCAGTACCCTCACCTACTTTCTTAGTAGTAAAAAATGACGTAAACAGCTTGGCAATATTCTCTTGAGTAATACCGATACCATTATCGGAAATAGACATAATAACACTTTTGGCCTCGGGATCCTGGTAGGTTTTGATAGTTATGATACCACCATTTTTGTTCTGAAATTTTTTCTCAATCGCCCATTTAGCGTTAGATATAAGCATCAGAATAACCTCTTCCAGTAATTGGGAATCAGCCTTGATATTTACTAAATCAGGCCGAAGGTCATTCTGAAAAACAATGTTACCCAGCTTCATCTCATGTT
Source organism: Candidatus Omnitrophota bacterium (assembly GCA_018813905.1). Taxonomy (GTDB): domain Bacteria; phylum Omnitrophota; class Gorgyraeia; order B26-G9; family B26-G9; genus JAHJAO01. The sequence goes on along the minus strand of JAHJAO010000122.1, from coordinate 2,978 downwards.
CGATAATTACTTTTACCTCTTCTATGAGCGGATTCAAGGCCAAGGGTTCAAATTCGCTTTTTGCGGTGTGCGACAAATTGAGGAATGCCTGAACTATCTTTCTGCATCGTAATGCTGATTGCTCAATAATCCCGAGAAGTTCTTTAAAATTCTCCATGTTGAATTCTTTTTTCATCCCCGCTTCCATTTTTATTAACTGAACATTATTCAAGACTCCGGTTAAGGGATTATTAAGTTCGTGAGCGATGCCGCCGGCTAATTGACCAAGCGAAGCTATTTTGGCCGATTGTATTAACTGTGCCTGAGTTTCTTCTAGTTTTATAGACGCTTTTTTTCGCTCAATAACTCCTGCCAATGCGTCAGTAATTGCAATCAGAAAATCTTCTTCTTTTTGACTATGAGGATGGTTTTCGCTTACATATATATTTAACACACCAAGCACCTCACCGGAAAATATAATGGGAACACAATAATGTCCGTGGGGCATTATGCCTTCATATCTTATTTCATGCCTTTCATCAAGATGATCAACAAATTGAATCCGTTGAGTCAATGCCGCTTGACCGCAAAAACATCTGCCGAAAGGAATGCGGGCGCATGATTTAAGTAAATATTCAGAAATGCCTTTCCAAACTTTCATTACCAAAATTTGCGATTCATCTTCAACAAGAAATATACAACCTTTAGATTGAAAACTAAGCAAAGGGATGGAAAGAACAAGCTCAAGCGTATACTTTAGAACTTCATCAATAGTAACCGCTTTTAATGAAAATTTAAGTAATGAATTTAACGTTTTCTGGATATCGTAATCTCGTCTAATTTCCTCTTCTATCTGCTTGCGCTGATTAATCTCGACCTTTAATAATTCACTAGTTTTTGTTAATTCTTTAGTCCGTTCCTGAATTCGTATTTCTAAATCATCATGGGACCTCTGTAGCGCTTCCTCCGCCAATTTACGCTCGGTAATTTCTCTTTGAAGTTTTTCTTCCATTTCCCAGTTAAAAATTCTCAGTATTCCGAGTATTGCCCAGGTAATAATTATTGCGCAGATGGCACGAAATATTTGAACAGGAATACGCACTGCCATAAGAAAGGAATCTGCATTAATCCAATCAGAAGGGAAAAAGTCTGCCTTAGGGACTACCAGTCCGCCTAAAATTCCGTAGGCTAAGAAAAATAGGCTTCCCCAGAAAAAATATTTTTTTACTTTTAAGGAGTATAATTCTTTATTTTCATATTTATAGTATGAAACAAGGCCAAAACTAATTAAAAGTCCGCCAGGGAAACACAAAAGATACCTTGCCCAGATGCTTCCTATTTTCCAGAAGTCAGTAGACATAAACCCAAAAATAAAAATGACAAGCCCGACAATCAAGGTTAACCACCAGCCAAATAATTTAGTAATCTTATCGCGGTGTTTTTGTCCGCATATATGAAAAAGCTGTCTACCAAATTCAAATAAGAACAGGAAAGAAACTATAAGGATAAAACTACGGACAATATCAAAAACAGGGCTTCTACCTTTAATTATTGCCAACATATCCAAAAATTCATTTGTTCCGTGAATCAGGCCAAATCCTGCTAAAAGCCATATGATATTCGCGAGCTTAAACACGCTCCTTTTTTTTCGCTGAACCAGGATTGCAACTCCCATTACTACAAAAGCTAATCCATAGATAAAATAGACAATATCTAGATTACGTTGAAACCAATGACAAATTAAATCCAAAATTACATACATTTTTTAACTCCTATTTCGACACTTCAAGATTTAGTAAATGGGTAAATGTGGATAGCGACTACCTTCTCAAAAAACAGTCGCTGTCCATTTCTTGTCCTGACTGGCGGTGGTTTACCGTCACCGTTCTAACGATCTTTTAACCGCTTCTTGATCTACTCCCACATCTTCCTTTTTTGTTTCTAATGGGGGAGAAAGCCGGTCAGTAAGGAAATAACTAATAATGCCCCGCCCTTGACGTCTACGATGTCAAGGGCTCCCGTATCTCCCGATTCACCGTTCGGCTTCTGTAGGCAGAAGCCTCACTTGGCGCCAGCCTGGGCCGGCTGGCTTGGTGCTTTTGTTAATGCGTGGTCGGCTCGTCTTGCCCCGCCCAAAAAAGGCGGGGCAGCGTACTTTAAGGCATTTAAGAAAGAACTCTTGTCCGGCTATGCCGCAATCGACACAGAAGTGTCGCACTTGCCCATCCGATAGGGCAAGGTGCAACACACTGAACTGGCAGTGCGTCATGCCGAGCCTCTTGCGATTAACACTTTAAAACTGTTGGGGGCGGGGCGCGCCCCCACCCGCGCCCCGCCTGGCTATTTTTTTTTACCCTGAGCTTGTCGAAGGGCAAAAAACTGCCGCAATTTTTAGGGGGAGGTTTTAGTTTTCCCTCCCCCTCTCCATTTTAATCAGTTCTCTTTAGCGCCCTTCTGCCCATTCTTTCGGTGATCTTTCCGTCTTCAATTGAGAAAACACCGTTTACCAAAAGATACGATCTAATCGTGCTGAATTCTAACCTCTTCCTAACTTAGTTCTATAAAAGCGTAGCTAAACAAGACTAATACGGGAATCGCGCTAGAACAATAGAACCCTTCGGAGCAAGTCGATCTACTTTTATTCTACCTTCGCCAATTACTTTATTAGAACGGTCTAAGGCTTGAATACAAATACTATCTCCTGTTTTTACATGCTTTCCCACAAGAAAGAAGATTCGACCTGGCACCATTCTCATTTGTCTTCGATCTGCGAGAGAGTCAATGCTATCAGAAACGCCCATGGACATTTCTCTGACTAACATCAATACCGGCCCTACAAAAGGAATGGGTGCGCCAAGCGCCGCTACCGAACCTATCCCTTCGACTGTATTGCGCGTGCCAGCCTTTCCTGCCAATATTTTATCCATCTCTCTCTTACCGCGAGTCTTCGCTTGGATATAACAATCATCTACCGGCCAAGATGTCGAAACATTTATACT
>JAHJAO010000121.1 GCA_018813905.1 Candidatus Omnitrophota bacterium | reverse complement strand
CCCAGCGGGCGGTGCATTAATTAGCTAAAGGTTCTTTCTCTTACAAGCGTGAATTATATTCGGAATCATAAACGGCATCTCATAGTTTGAGCTCAACCTAAATGAGGAGCCAATTTCCAGAAGAAGGCCCTTTGACTAACAAGTCGAAGGGCCTTTTGTATGTGGGATAAAGAGTTCCGTCAATTAGGGTGCAGTTCGATAGTATCAGGTGGAGTAACTTGCGTCTTTCGGCCGGTTTTTGCTTAACATATAATGATAAATAAAAGAAAGGTTTTCTAATGCACCTTAATAGCGAATTAATTTTTAAGAAGTACGCAAAACAATATTTTAGAGACCATATTCGAGTGCTAGAAATTGGTCCAGATGCATATCCTTCAACTTACAATAAGATAATAGACAATGTTAACATCATTTGGGAAACGTTGAACCTTTGCAATAATAAGCAATGTTCATATGTAGCTGAAAATGAATACAAATTCCCAATTTCTGACAATACGTTTGACATAGTTCTTTCTGGACAAGTTATAGAGCATGTAAAAAAAATATGGGTTTGGATTAAAGAATTATCTAGGGTATGTAAGAAGGATGGGCACGTGATTACTATTGCCCCAATATCCTGGACATATCATGAAGCTCCTGTGGATTGCTGGAGAATCTATCCCGAAGGAATGAAAGCTCTTTATGAAGAAGCGGGTCTTAAGGTAGACTTATGTAAATTCGAAAGTTTAGAAACATATCATCACAGAATGATAATACCTGGAGTTGGGGCAATGAAAAATGAATCTGGTAACTTTAAGTCTTTAATCAAAAATATTATCGGGTGGCCGCTTACCTGCTCATTTGATACAATTGCTATTGGTACTAAAACAGGATAAACAGTTCTAACTAATAGCAACAAGTTCTTTGTGCAATTTGCTAGCTTCTTCAGTAAGACAATAGCTCCTAATCTTCTCTAGCCAGTTGCTCTGAGAAATTCGTCCTCGCGGGGAGCCAAAATAACAAACCCTCTACTTTATGTAGGGGGTTTGTTATTTTTTTGATACCTTGACGGGAATTGAGTGATGTGATATTATTGGCATATGCCAATAACTGTTCATGGAGGATAATATGTCAAGACCATTTAGATGTAGAAAGGTTCGTTGTAGCCCTGATGCAAATTACTTTAAACCGAGAGGCATCCCCATAGATGTGTTAGAAGAAGTTAACTTGACCATCGATGAATTTGAAGCAGTACGCCTTGCTGATTTAGAAAGCAGGTACCAGGAAGATGCTGCTAAAAAGATGAATATTTCAAGACAAACATTCGGGAATATCATTTCTTCTGCACGCAAAAAAATAGCAGATGTATTAGTTAACAGTAAAGCATTAAAAATAGAAGGAGGAGTTGTTAAAATCATGGAACGATATTTTGTTTGTTATGATTGTAAGCATGAATGGGTTTTGCCATTTGGTTCTGGCGGGCCGAATGCGTGTCCAAAGTGTAGTAGCCTAAATATTCACAGAGCACCACAAGATAGAGGTTGGGCAAAAATGGGTTGGGGTGGTGGCCGTGGCAAAAACAGATGCGGGAGGACAGTTTAATGAAAATATGTATTCCGATTATAGAAAATAATGGTCTAAAATCAAAAGTTAATGCACATTTTGGAAGCGCTCCTTATTTTTTAATCTATGATACTGAAAAAGAAACGTTTGAAATTATTGACAATAGCGATAGTCGTCATATGCACGGGATGTGTCATCCGCTAAAAGCATTAGAGAATAAAGATATTCATGCCGTAGTTTGTGGTGGAATGGGAGCAAGGGCAGTTCAAAAACTAAACGAAAGTGGCATTAGGGCTTATAGAGCAAGTGTCGGGACGGTCGAAGAAATAATAAGCATAGACAAAGAAGGCAAGTTAGAAGAAATCACCATGGACAATGCCTGTGCTGACCACAGCTGTCACTAATTTTTTATGCGATTTTAAAATTGAGTGATATAATTAAAATTGTGAAAATACCGTTAGGAAAAGTTATTTTAGAACGTGCTTTATCCAAATTGGGGTCGGCTTCTCGCGCTCAAACCAGAAGTTGGATTTTAGAGGGGCGACTTAAGGTTAACGGGAGAGTGATTAAGGACCCGCTTTATTTGGTGGTTCCGGAGAAAGATAAGTTTGTTTTAGATGGAAAACTTTTGCATAGAAGCAATCGGCAGACAATTATGTTATATAAACCTAAAGCAGTGGTTACCACTCGTTCCGATGAGCGAGGCAGGCGTACGGTTTTTGATCTATTGCCGGAGGAGTTGAAACAGCTTCATCCAGTGGGCCGGTTGGATATGGCCACTACCGGGCTATTGCTGTTAACAAATGACTCTCGGCTTTCTGCCTATTTGACTGACCCGGATAATGCAATTTTACGCACCTACATAGTGATGGTTGAAGGTAGGGTTTCGCCGGAAGAAGTCCAGCAGGCTACTCAGGGGGTTTGGGATAAAGGGGAATTTCTCAAATCTTCTAAAATGGTTTTACGTAAAGTCAGCAATAAAGAGTCGCATTTAATCATGGAATTAACTGAAGGGAAAAATCGGGAGATTCGCAGGTTGTTTAAATGCCTGGGGCATGAAGTTACGCGGCTTAAACGCGTCGCCTTCGGGCCTTTTACTTTGGGGGAAATGCAGCCTGGAGAGTTCCGTCAGCTTAAGCACGAGGAGATTTCCTTGCTACTCAACAAATATTAAACAGAAGTAAATTCTTTTAATAATTTGTTTGATTCAGATTGATACAGCCAGTTGCCCTGAGAAATTTGTCCTCGCGGGGAGCCAAAAAGTGTAGTGGCCGACCTACCCCGCTGTTCTTAAGGCGGGAGTCCCCGCGGAATTTATATTTTTCTTGAATATTAGCAGCACATGCAAAGAGAGGCGGGTTGCCTCTATAAAAAGGGCATGGAGTTTTAAATGAGCCATGAGCTTACAATGTGGGGTTGTAATTTCCGCTTGCGATCTTTTCTTGCCAGAGCACACTACATTAGGCTATTATAATTATAAAACAGGGGAGCCTTGGAACCCCGATGAATTTCCTGAAGGAAGAGCCCCTTCCCGGCTAAAAACGATAAAGGAGCGGGACAAGAAATACATGCTACGCATGCCCATATTTAATACCGAGAGCAGTTTATCCATAACCACGGCGCGGAGAATAATACAAGCTGTGGTTATTTTATTTGTGTTGCTATGTATCGGGGCGAAAGACGTGTGTATTTTTGCGCAAACAGCCGAAAAAGAACCGGGTAGAGTTCATGATGAGAAGGGCGATCATTCGCAGGCCAAATCCGATGATGGAGTCTCGTCCGGAAAACCTCTTGTCCAACCCGAACCTGAATTAATACGCGAAACAGTTGAACCCGTTGCTGAATCATGGGCAAACGCGAAAGGCTTCGGCGAGAAAATCGATTGGATCCACGCGAATCTTTATAAAACCGCGCAGGACCAGGTGCAGAAGGTTGACTACTGGTTTAAGCCTCCGGCCGGGGAAGAACGAATTGTTGAGCTGTCGCGCTTCCGGGTTGGCGTGTTCGGCGAAGGAAAAATTAAAAAGCATGAGCAGATAGATTTAAATCCGCTGGTAGATTTTGACGCGGATGTTGAATTGCCGAATATGAAGCGGCGTATGAAGATTGTTATTACGACGCGTGACCCTACCACATTGCCGGGCAGGGACATTACTGAACAGCAGGATACCGCTGTGCGTGCCGCTGTTTCACGGCAATGGTGGCCCAATGTATCTACAGATATCGGTGTGCGGGTACGCTGGCAGCCGGAATTATTCGCCAATGCGGTCTGGTCGTCTACCTGGAAAAGAGAAAACTGGACTTTGTATCCGGAGCAAAGATTTTATTGGGAAAATGCGGATGGGTTTGGCCAGATATCAACACTGGCTTTTGACCACTGGAAAAATCGCTGGAATGCGCGATTTTCCACATCAATTAAGTGGAGCGAGAGGGACAGAGAGGATGACCGGCAGAACACAAGAAAAGATGTGGGGTTTCGTTGGTCGGAAGTGTTTGTTTTTGGCTATGCTACTGAATTGCTGGACGAGATACAGCTTAATCGAATGATTTCCGGTGGCGATGTGGCCCGCGGATGGGGACTCCGGCTGGCCGCATTTGGCGGGTTCCATCTCGCGGACGAATACCGAGCCGGGATATTTTATAGATGTCCTTTGCGCAAAAAATGGATGTATTTTATGATCGGGCCGGACATTAACTGGGCAAACGCAAGTGACTGGGATCGAGAATGGACGATTAAATGTGGTATTGAAATGTTATTCTGGGGCAGCAAAGAACGTTGAGCAGACTTGGAAAATTAAATAGATACCCGGGTTCAGAGAAAACAATCGGGGGAACCAAAATCTATAACCCTTTACAATACAATAAGTTGAGAAGAGGGTTATTTGCAAAATCAATATTATTGTGGTATACTTTCCCGTCTTTTACGCAACCGCAAAAGAGATTTAGCGGATAAATAACATGAACAAAATATTTTTTAAGATATTCGCGATGACGCTTGTCCAGACGGTGTTAATTATGAATACTGCCTGGGCCGGGGCATATTGTCGCCCACAGCATCAAGTTTCCGAGAACAGTTATTTAAGCCCGCGAATCGGAATTAATAATCCATCGCTACAAAATATTTTTGACAAAGGAATATTATCTGAACTAGGCGCGGCAAGCAACAATCCGGGATTATCCGGCGGAGCGTATCAAGCTTTAACGGACTATTCTTACGAACTTGCGGCGCGCCTGTCTTATCCGGACCAGTCAAATCTCGGAGAAAGATTAAGAAGAAGGTGGATGGAAGAAAACCAGGATATAAGATGGGTCCTGCCGCATTTAGTAAAACGCAGCTTGGGTTTCTTTGCCGGGAGCGGAGGGGCTTTTTTGGATAAAGACGCTGCTAATTACCTTGCTGCGCAGGAGCAATTTATGGAAATGGCGCAACAGTTGAAATTTCCGGCGGTATCGACAACCACGTTTTTTCTTCGTTACGGCAACTACTGGGTGAAGCCCCTGGTGTAATATCTCGAACGGATTATCTCTCTTAAACACGCAGAAGAGGATTATCAGATTGTTGTCCAGTCCTTAGGCGGCTCAAACGGCAAAGAAGCTTATGCCGTAGCCCTGATTGTTTACCGCTGCTTGGAGAATTACGCGAAAGAGCACGGCTTGAGCAGGGAATGGGTTATACAATGGGACGTGGATATCGAGATTTGGGATCAGCATCTTTTGCAGTTGAGCCAGCTTTATCGCGGCCGATACTCTTTAGACAATGACGCCGCAATTTTTAAACGGTTTAAAGGTTATTTTCCGGCCGGGATGTATAAGATAACGGGTGATACCGTTATTTTTCCGGAAGACATTTCTAATTATATAAGAGGAAATTTTGTTGTTTTTAATCCAATAAGTTTTCCCGCGGCAGAAAAAATACACAATCTCCTTACTGGAGAGAATAGTGTCGCCGACGTGACAATCTCTTTAAATATACTTGGCTATTTGGGCCAATACGCGGATATTATAAAGCATGGTATCGAGATAGGGCTTGAGAGCCGTGAATATCCTGCGTTATGGATAACCAATGACAAAGTAGATTCCCGGCCCAATGTCTTAGTTATCGAACCAAAAACAGAGACGAGACGTTTTCCGGAAATCTCCGCTGTCCTGAAAGAAAAACCTATTTCACAAACTGCTGCATGGAGAAAAGAACAGGGCAAAAAGATTACTCAAGTGATTGAGCAGGCGATTTGAGCAGAGAATTATCCCCGGACAGCGTGAGAGGTAAAATAAGGGTCGCGCAGGCCGTTTTTAAAGGCGTCTAAGCTTTGCGCGGATGAATTCACTCGCCAGTCTTTTTCTTTCTCCGCGTTAAACCAATAAAAAGCTTCCACTTTCGTATATTCGTTTTTAAGGCGTTCAAACATATCCAGGATCCATGCTGATTTGTGTCCCCCGAACTGGTTATCTTTGGGAGTGGCGATTTCTGAGAGCATTATTTTTTTGTCCCCAAAAACTTCCGGATGGTCAACAAAGGCATGGTAGAGAGGATAAAACAGATCGGTAAAATTCTGATCATACGGCCATCCCGGCAGCCCGTCTTCGCCCCAGTTGTAACCGTCGATGCCCAGCCAGTCAACCTTGTCTTGTCCCGGGTAGTATCTTTCTAGGGCGTCGAACCAGGGGGGATAATTTTGCGGCGCCCAGACAAATTCCACGTTATCCGCATGCTCATTTTTGAAAATGTTATGGATATGGTTCCAAGCCGGGACATATTCATCCGGCTTATCCTGCCAGGGGAACCAGCCGAGAACTTCCGGATTATTGTAGTGGATCATTTCATGCGCGAACCGCAGGCGGATAATATCTTTCCAGTCACGGCAATCGCGGGCAAACCGTGAGATATAAGCGTCGTGCTGACCGTGGATAATGCTGCGAAGAGTATAGGAGTTATCATTGGCTCCTGCCCGCTGCCAAGGCTCCCAGGTAATCTGCAACTTTATCCCGGTGTCATAACCGTCGTGATCGCGAACGTCCTTTAAAGCCGGCGCGGGAAAATCGCCGTCACCCCATGCCCAGAAAAACAGGACGGAACTAAGATGCCGGCCGATTAGCTGTTCAAATTCGCGGATTTCCTGCGCGTTCGGTGGACGGCTATTGGGATTGCCGACAAAAGCGCCGATTTCACAACGTGAGGCCTTCATTGTTTTAAACCCTTCTTAATTATTGAACTAACTCTCTACTAAAATTTTAAATCTTTTAAGGACATAAAGTCAAGCCATTTAGAATCTCGACCCCAATCATTAGAGGTTGCTTTTTGATTGTTAGGCTTGACACTGAGCAAAACCCTCAGGGTTTATTGTCGAACGTGTCAAGAAAATCCGCCTTAACGAAACCCAGCCTTATTTTTAAACCCGTTGTGATATAATATACGGCAACGGGTTGTTTTTATTCAAAAAAGGAGAAAGCGCAGTGAGTTATATTTTAGCCATAGACCAGGGAACAACCGGAAGCCGGGCGATATTATACGATAAAAACGCGAAGCAAAAAGCCAGCGCTTATAAGGAATTTACCCAGTATTTCCCAAAACCCGGATGGGTTGAGCATGACCCGCGGCAAATATGGCAAAGTGTTTTAGATTCTATTCAAAGCGTACTTGGTAAAGTACCGGACGCGAAAATTCACGCGATCGGCATTACCAATCAGCGGGAGACGACTATTGTGTGGGATAAAACCACCTCCCAGCCGGTTTATAATGCGATTGTTTGGCAGTGCCGCCGGACATCACTTCGCTGTGATGAATTAAAAAAGAAAAAAGGGGAAGTTGAATTTTTTATAGGTAAAACAGGCCTGCCGATAGACGCTTATTTTTCCGCGACAAAAATAGAGTGGATATTGAAAAACGTAAAAGGAGCGTTATCAAAAGCAAAACAGGGAAAACTTCTTTTCGGTACAACCGACGCGTGGATATTATGGAAGTTGACCAACGGCACGGTACACGCGACCGATTTTACCAACGCTTCCAGAACGATGCTGTTTAATATCGAAACGCTTAACTGGGATGAAAAAATTCTTAAAAGATTCGGCATCCCGAAAACAATGCTGCCCAATGTTAAAAACTCATCCGGGATTTTCGGCAAAACAGCAAGACATGGTAAGCTGCCTGCAGGTATTCCCATTGCCGGTATTGCCGGAGACCAGCAGGCGGCTCTATTCGGCCAGGCATGTTTTGAGCCGGGGGCAATGAAAAATACCTACGGCACGGGATGTTTTATGCTGCTGAACACCGGCAGAAAACGCGTTAAATCAAAGCATGGGCTGATTACCACGCTTGGCTGCAGCGATTCGGGGAAACCGGTGTACGTGCTTGAAGGCGCGATATTTATTGCCGGGGCGGCAGTGCAATGGCTGCGGGACGGATTGGGGCTTCTGGCAAAGGCGTCTTTATCGGAGAAGATGGCAAAGTCGGTAAAGGATAATGCCGGAGTTTATTTTGTTCCCGCTTTGGTGGGGCTGGGCGCGCCGTATTGGGATCAGGACGCGCGGGGCAGTATATTTGGCATTACCCGCGGGACAAAGAAGGGCCATATCGTAAGAGCCGCGCTGGAAGCAATGTGTTATCAGACAAAAGATGTATTTTGCGCCATGCAGAAAGATTCAAGGCTTAAGATTCGCAGTTTGCAAGTGGACGGCGGGGCCGCGGCTAATAATTTTCTCTGCCAGTTTCAGGCGGATATCTTGGGAATAAAAGTCATCCGGCCGAAAACAATTGAAATCACATCACTCGGGGCTGCGTATCTTGCGGGCCTGGCGGCGGGATTTTGGAAAAACGCGGCGCAAATAAAAAAGTGCTGGAGAAAGGATAAGGTTTTCGCGCCGAAAATTTCCAAAGCAAAAGCAGAGGCCCTTTATAAAAAATGGCAAGAGGCGGTCGGGAGGACCCTTTCAAAATAGCAGGGCAGTAAAAAATAACAAGAAATTGACAGGCGCTATCTATTTTTATAATTTAGTTGACAAACAGGTGAAATTAAAGTATTCTAAATGCAGTAGTAAATAAGGGAATTAGGTTTCTGATCCGCAAGGTAAAAGAAAGTTCGCCTTGCGGTTTTTTTTCTTTCTGCTGTTATTTACTATAATTTTAGAAAGAAGGAGGTGTAGTAAATAATGGCAAAAGGAACAGTTAAATGGTTTAGTGACCAAAAGGGTTACGGGTTTATTGCTTCTGAAACAGGCAAAGATGTATTTGTACATCATAACGCGATTCAGGGCGAAGGCTATAAGTCTTTAAGTGAAGGCCAGCAAGTTGAATTTGAAGTTCAACAAGGCCCTAAAGGCGAACAAGCCGCAAATGTAATAAAAGTGTAACTTGGATGAAAATAAGGCCCGGTCAAAACGTCCGGGCCTTATTTATTAAGAAGATACAATACGCGTAAAAAGAAGACTAATACGCTGTCAAAATTTTTTAGTTTTTAATAGTATTAGACAGTGTAGTAAAGAGAGTGTGGGGGCACGATTGGGGGGGGTGCTCAGCGAACAAAAAGAGCGCCGAAGAGGGGATTGCCCCCATAGCGGAACTGCGCAGGCAACATTCGCTATACCTCGACATAAAAATTAAGTTGACGGAGCAGTAAGAGAATATGCCCAATCAAAAAAGAAGAAAAGACGTAAGGAACCTCGCGATTATAGCGCACGTTGACCATGGAAAAACTACTCTTGTAGATG
>JAHJAO010000120.1 GCA_018813905.1 Candidatus Omnitrophota bacterium | reverse complement strand
TTTATTTTTATAGTAAAATTATCCTAATTATTTTTAATTTTTAGTTAAGTTTATCTTTAACAAAAAAGGTGTCGGTTATGAATGATTATATGCTGGTGTTGTTTACTTTTTTAAGTTCAACTCTTGCCCTGGGTTTTTCCGGTTATTTAACCGTATTTATTTTAAGACAGAACGAAGGTAACCAGACCATGCGCGAGATTGCTGCCGCGGTTAGAGTTGGCGCCACGGCGTATCTTAAACGGCAGTACAGCGTGATTGGAATATTTTTTGCCGTTGTTTTCGTCATTCTCACCTTTTTGGTTTTTAGAGGATACCTTGTTGTTTTTGTCCCGTTTGCATTTTTAAGCGGCGGATTTTTTTCCGGTCTTTGCGGATTTATCGGTATGGCCATCGCTACGCGTTCTAGTTCCCGGACCGCGCAGGCGGCCAGGGAGAGTTTGAATTCCGGCTTACGCGTGGCTTTTGCCAGCGGAACGGTTATGGGCTTGGTTGTTGTGGGCCTTGGGCTTTTGGATTTAAGTATCTGGTATACAATTTTGAACTGGTATTATTCTTCTCATGCATTACCCCATAACTTGGATAAAATCGGCGCGATAACTTCCACGATGCTTACCTTTGGTATGGGCGCGAGTTCCTTGGCCCTCTTTGCCAGGGTGGGCGGCGGAATATACACCAAAGGAGCCGACGTCGGAGCGGATCTGGTAGGGAAGATAGAAGCCGGTATCCCTGAGGATGATCCGCGTAATCCGGCAGTTATCGCGGACAATGTCGGCGATAATGTGGGTGATGTCGCGGGTATGGGCGCGGATTTATATGAATCGTATGTGGGCTCTATTGTCGCGACTATGGCGCTTGCGTCCGCGGCCGGATTGGGGTTAAGAGGGATTACCGTGCCCATGCTCATGGCTGCACTAGGCGTGGTTGCTTCTGTTATCGGTACGCTTTTTGTGCGTTCAGGTGAGGAAGCAAGCCAGGATGTGCTGCTTAAAGCCTTGCGCAAGGGAGTATTTGTAAGTGCGGGCATAATCGCAATCGCGGGATTTTTCCTGGTGAAATTTACGCTGGGAATGGAGAAAATTGGAATATACTGGTCGATTATTGCCGGGCTTTTGTCCGGGATTCTCATCGGGCTTTCTACGGAATTCTTTACTTCTCATAAATACAGGCCGACGCGCAATATCGCTGAAAGCGCCAATACCGGTCCGGCAACAGTTATTATCTCCGGGATGGCGACCGGAATGCTTTCGACCGTAGTCCCGGTTTTAGTTGTCGGCGGGGCAATATTGGCCAGCTTTTATCTTGCCGGTGGGGCAGCAAATTACAGTCACGGTCTTTACGGCATTGGGATTGCGGCGGTAGGAATGTTGAGCACGTTAGGAATAACATTGGCCACCGATGCTTACGGCCCGGTTGCGGATAATGCCGGGGGAAATGCGGAAATGTCTAAACTCGGACCTGAGGTGAGGAAGAGAACCGACGCGCTTGATGCCCTGGGCAATACAACGGCAGCTACGGGAAAAGGGTTTGCTATCGGCTCCGCGGCGTTGACGGCGCTGGCGTTAATTGTTGCCTATCGGGATGAACTTAAAATTTTGGGAAAACAGCTTGAGCTGAGCTTAATCAATCCGCGGGTTTTAGTAGGGTTATTTATCGGCGGGATGATGCCGTTTATGTTTTCTTCGTTGACAATGCGCGCGGTGGCAAAGGTAGCGGAAAAAATCGTTAAAGAAGTACGCCGGCAATTTAAGGAAATTCAAGGGCTAATGGAGGGAAAAGCCAAAGCAGATTATGCCGAATGCGTGAAAATCGCTACCGCCGGAGCGCAAAAAGAAATGATTTTGCCTTCTCTGATCGCGCTTATATGCCCGGTTGCCGTCGGGCTTTTGCTGGGAGTAGAAGCGGTTGTCGGCTTGCTTACCGGAGCGACTGTCTGCGGGTTTGTGCTTGCGGTGATGATGGCTAATTCCGGCGGCGCCTGGGATAACGCAAAGAAATATATCGAAGAAGGGAATCTCGGCGGCAAAGGTTCTTTTGCCCATAAAGCCAGTGTTGTCGGCGATACGGTCGGGGACCCGTTTAAAGACACCTCCGGGCCGTCTTTGAACATCCTGATAAAACTTATGTCCATGGTTTCTATCGTATTTGCTTCTTTTGTACTCAGCAACACTATATTTAAGTAAAAAATACCAGATTATTTCTTGATTTTCCAAAAGATTACTGCCAGAATATACCTGTGCCATGGAATACCTCACCCTAAAAATAAAAAATATAATAGAAGAAAATAATATCTTTAAAAAGGGAGAAAAAGTTTTAGTCGCGGTTTCCGGAGGGCCGGATTCCGTCTTCCTTATTAATGTTCTGCGCAGCGCATCTCTCCAATATAGACTGCGGTTATTTGTCGGCTGTCTCAATCATGGCCTGCGCGCAAAAGAATCGGATTCAGAGCAGATTTTTGTAGAAAAATTAGCGCGAGATTTGAACGCGCCTTTTTTTACCGCTAAAGTCGATACGCGCCGGTTTGCGCGCAAACATAAATTATCTATAGAGGACGCGGCGCGCAACTTAAGGCACGACTTTTTCTTTGACGTTTGCCGCCAAAATAAGTTGAAAAAGGTTGTTCTTGCGCATACCCGTGATGACCAGATCGAAACCATAATGATGCGTATTTTGCGGGGAGCGGGCATGAGCGGCCTATGCGGCATGCGCCTGGAAAATAGATTTAAAGACATTGCGTTTGTGCGTCCGCTTCTGCCGATAACCAAAAAGGAAATTTTGGCTTATTTAAAAAATAAAAATATAAAATACAGAGCGGACAGCTCAAACTTAAAAACGGAGCATTTTCGTAACATGGTCCGCCTTAAAATACTGCCGTTTCTTGAGCGCTTTAATCCTAAATTTGGAAACAATCTTTTTCGTATCGGCGAAACTCAGAAGGAATTATCGGAATTTGTAACGCAAAAGCTGAGCTCTACTTATAGCCGGCTTGTTAAAAAACAAGCAGTTTGCAAATTAAAAATCAAACGCGGCGCGTATCTTAAGACACCAGCCCTCATGCGCCGGGAACTGTTGCGCGAGATTTTTAAGGCTATACTTGGGACTTTGTCCGGGATCGACTTTAGGCATCTTCAAATAACGGAAGATTTTATCCGTCGGGCCAAAGCCGGCGCTGCCCGGTATATTAATCTGCCCAAACACTTGGTCGTGGAATTGCTGGGAGAAGAGATAATTTTTTATAAAATGGGAGAAAAGAATAAAAAAATAGCGCAGAAAAAGAGGAAGTTGTACCTTAACCGCAAGCTGGATATAGAGAGGCCGCGCTGCTGGTTGCTGGCAAAAAAAATAAAGAAGAGACTTGATATTAAAAAACATTCAAAATTTGTGGAATACTTTGACCGGGACAAACTTAGCTTTCCCCTTATCGTGCGCGCAAGGCAAGACGGGGATATTTTTTTTCCTCTGGGAACGGGAGGAAAGAAGAAATTAAAAAAATTTTTTATTGATGAAAAAATAGCGAAAAGTAAAAGAGATGAGATCCCGCTTATTGTAAAGGATAAAGATATTGTTTGGGTCGTGGGAATGAGAATCTCTGAAAAATATAAAGTAGATGCCGATACTAAATGCATTATCGGGATTCGCGTGGGCAAACGATGAGTTTTTAAGATGCGATTTAAGCGGCTCTTACTCCATAATAGTTGATTTTTGGCGGGGTGTCGCGGTTTTCGGCGGATATTTTTAGGTTTCTGAAATCCGGCTTATCTTGCCGGACGTAACTTAACAGGCACAATACGAATTGTTTGTTAAGCTTTCCTTTGTCTGCTTCCTGAAGCAGTAAATCCAACGCTGCCCTTATGCTGTAAGGTTCGTTTCGGTAGGGGCGCAAGCTGATTAAGGCGTCAAAAATATCACAGATTGTTAATAGCTGTACGTATTTGTTCAAAGTTTTTATGCCTCTGGGGTATCCGCTGCCGTCTAAACGTTCATGGTGAGAAAAAGCCGTGTTGGCGATAAAAGAATCTTGGCTTCTCCAGTAATAAGACAGAAGAATGTATTCGATCAATGGATGCGTTTGAATCACTTTAAACTCGGTTTCGGTGAGCGGCGTAGGTTTCTCCAGAATTTCCAGGGGGATACGCGATTTGCCCAAATCATGCACCAGGCCGATTCCGGCGATAAGGTCTGGATTGTAATCCTCGGATTTGAAATCCTGCGCCATTTTTAGGCACAAAGCGGCTACAATTAAAGTGTGAAAGTATGTTGACGGCATAATCTCTTTGATGTTTTGCAGCTCTTCGAAAATTGAATTTTTTATATGTATGGTTTCTAAGATGGAAATAATATCCTCGAAATTTTTCTCGTTGGAAAAGATCATCTTGTAACTGGCTGATTTCATTATACTTGCTATATCGTCAATCAGGGATGTACTGGAAATAATTATTTCAGAATCTGGGGCGGTAAAGAGGTGAATAATATTTTCGATGAGTTTATCGTCAATTTCGTTCCTGTTTTTGAACAGGGAATTGCCGTAAATATCGTATAGCTCCGTGGTATAAAATATAGAATAATTCCACTTAGACATAATCTTTATAAAAGTTATTAATT
>JAHJAO010000119.1 GCA_018813905.1 Candidatus Omnitrophota bacterium | reverse complement strand
TCCCCCATCATGTTTATCCTATTGCTTCCTTTATATATATTTTCTAAATTGTTATTGTTATATTTCGTTATGTTATATATAGCATTCAATATGTTTGTTTTCATAAAAACTATTCCTCTTTTTAAACAGGGCTTTTTCTAGTGCCATAACGGCTATAGGCTTCCCGCTTTCTTCAAGGCGCGATACAATTTATCAGAAACTTTTTTAGCAGACTTGTCGATCTCATTATCTATAAGAAGCTCATTGATATATGTAAAAGCTTCTTCGCAAGCTTTTACCACGTCTGCGAACGCCTTCGGATTAAGTTTTCTCTTTGGCATATTTATCCCCCTCCATTTATTTATAAAATAAAAACCTCCGCCTTTAGAGCGAAGGTTTTAATTATTTTAACGTGGCAGTTCCCCCTTCGAAACATACCACTCTTAATTTATAAATTAATTTTAACATAAAATTTAGTTTTGTCAATCCTAAAAATATTATGGTTAAGGAAGGCCTAATTCCTCTTTCATCTTCTCATTTGCGACACGAATTTTATAAAACTCATCCATTCTTTCAGCAAGAATAATTGTTAAATGCCCTTTTATTTCATGAAAAGTACCACTCAATAGAGTTTTCGCTTTTTCCTGATCTTTTTCTTCAAGTATCAAGTAAAGATTGCTATTCCACATATCGTAAGCGTGCTTTAATTTACCCAATGCTTCTGTTACATTTCCTCCTACCTGAACTTCAAAAACATATGTCGGCACGCCTCTATCAATTCTCTTCCATATTACATCCAGCCTTTGTCCGTCGATAGGATATTCTTCTTCCACCATAAAACTGCTTATTTTGCCTAAATCTATTAATAAATTCTTAATTCTGGCATGTTCATTGGGTGATTTTTTCTCACTATTTCTTTGAAGAAACTCGCTAATCGGCATTTCGATTATTTCTGTCTTCCAAGATTGCTTTATCTTTTCATTTAACGCCTTTATCGCGTCCTTATTTTTAGCTGCATTAATTCCCGCCTGATACCCAATACCTGAACCAGCAAGCGAGATTTTCTGTTTTTGCCAATCTGATTTGGGCAAGACAAAAACGGGAATAAATTCCCATCTGTATGGATAGATAACTTTATTAGCCCTCATCTCATCTGGCCATAAAGGCTTGTCTTGTTTAAATTTTGCTGTTACTTTACCAAAACCTATGAGGCCGCTAATTGGCGATGTTACATAAAAAAAGAGAATATCTCCATTTGAGATCTTCTCCCAAAGTATTTTAAGTTTATTCTCTTTAACGCCCCAAATATTATCAGCTAATGCCCTTTCCCAGTTTTCAGCGTAGCCTGATAAGGTCCAATATCGCATACAATTACCTCTTTGTGATATGTATAATTCTACCGCTGAATATAGGGTAAATCAAGGTTAACCTGATTAATAAAGAGCCAGCCTTTTTCTCTGCCTTAACCCAAAAAACGCCGCGGAGACCTTCCGTGGCGTTACATATCCTTAGGGTTCAATTCTAGCCCTCTCGTTCAAAAATTGCAAGCGTATTCTCCCGTTCAGGCAAGTATGCCCCAGGGTCGGTAGACGCCGGGGTCACGGTAGACGCCGCGGTAGACGCCGGGGTCAGACCTCAACTTTAGAAGTTATTTGCAAGTACACCCCCGGGGTGTACTTCTTTGCAGTCAATCATTATATTTATTGCTTTATTATACCATAAAACTGAAAAAAGGAAACGCCAGACAGAGCGCTCATTTCTCATGCCCTTTGATCACGCTAATAAAGTAGTCAGCGTAGGTTTTTAGCTTATGCTCCCCCACTCCGAAAACCTGGGAGAAGGATTCTCGGGTGGTAGGTTTGTTGGTGGCCATGTCTTTCAGGGACTTGTCGCCGAAGATGATGTAGGCGGGGACGCCTTGTTTTCTGGCTAATTCGGCTCTTTTTGCGCGGAGCAATTCGAATAATTCCTCGTCCACACCGGCGAAATCCTGAGCTTTTTTAGCTTTTTGTCTGGCGGCAACGGCTTTCTTTTTCTCGGCGACCAATGGTTTGGCTAATATCGGGGTGATCTCACCGTTTAAAAGTTGTTGGCCGAGATCGGTCAAGGCAAGGGTGTCATATTCTCCCTGACGCTCTAAGAAGCCCTGGCCGATGAGCTGTTCGATCTGGTAACGGATAAAATTCAGGGTTTGAGCGGACATGGCGCCGAAATCCGGGTTGTGCTGGTGGCCCCATCGAGTAATCTGATCAGTGAGAGTTCCTTTTAAGACGTTGGCCAGATATCCAGCGCCAAAGCCCTGGTCATCGCCGTATCTGACGGTCGCGACGCAATTAATAATCTTTTTACCAAGCTCAAGAGGATCATCGACCATATCCACTTCTCCCAGGCAATAATCGCAGGCCTGGCAGGAAGAATGCTCGTATTCCTGGCCGAAATAATTGACGAAAACTTTGTGGCGGCATTGGGGCTGGGTGCAGAAATTATACATGATCCTTAATTTATCCAGCATGACCTGGCGGTTGGCGGATTGTTTGGAGAAAAATTCCCAGATCCGGAAATCGCCCCCTCCGTAAAACATGTAGCAGTATGAAGGCAACCCGTCGCGGCCGGCGCGGCCGGTTTCCTGGTGGTAATGCTCGATGCTCTTGGGCATGGCGGCGTGAGCCACGAAACGGATGTCCGAACGGTCAATACCCATGCCAAAAGCTACGGTAGCGACGATGATGTTAACTTCTTCGTGGATAAAACGCTCCTGGTTCTCATGGCGCTCTTTGTCAGTCAACCCGGCGTGGTAAGGCAAATTTTTGTATCCTAATTTATTCAACTTTTTGGAGATGCCATCCACGTCTTTGCGGCGCAGGCAGTAAATGATGCCGGCATCCCGATTATGTCTCTCTATTACTTCAATGAGCTGAGGAATAATATGTTGCCGAAGCGTAACCCGATAGGCCAGGTTAGGACGGTCAACTGAAGCAATGTTGATCCGGGGGTGAGCAAACTTAAGCTGGGCGAGTATATCTTCCTGGACTTCTTTGGTGGCAGTGGCGGTAAAGGCGTGAATGTTTATCCCAGGGAAATTATCTTTGATCGTTCCGAGCTGGCGGTATTCATCCCTAAAATCATGGCCCCAATGGCTGATGCAATGCGCTTCGTCGATGACAAAGAATGATAAATCGATTGATCTTAATAATTCCAAGGCCTCTTCGGTTTGCAGGCGTTCGGGTGAAATATACAATAGTTTAACCTGGTTGCCGCGGATACGCTCGATAACCTTCCGCTGCTGTGCAACGGTCTGGCTGGAATTGAGGCATTCGGCGGGAATGCCCATGTCTTTGAGTCCGTCGACCTGGTCTTTCATTAGGGAGATCAGGGGCGAGATAACCACAGCCATGCCCTCTTTGAGCAAAGCGGGAAGCTGAAAACAAAGTGATTTGCCGCCGCCGGTGGGCAGTATGGTCAGGGTTTCTTGCTCATCAAGTATGGAAATGATCGTGTCTTCCTGCCAGGGGCGGAACTGGTCATAACCCCAGTAACGTTTGAGGCAGCCGGACATTTCTTTGGAGATGTAATTGGTTTGGGGCATGGGGTGCAGTGTACGTTAACGGCGCATGTTTGTCAAGGTGGTTTTGCAAGGGAAAAATGGAACCACTTCTATTTATTATAATCCCAAGCCTCTTCAAAACCAAAAAACGCCGCGGAGACCTTCCATGGCGTCACGTATTCCTCTGGGCTCAATTCTATCCCTCTCCTTAAAAATTGCAAGCGTATTTCCTGCCCTCCGAAGCCCTACTTCGCTGAAGCTTCGAAGAGTAAACTTTAGCGTAGGAGGGCCCGTCCACACTTCTTCTAATAATTCTCCGCCAAAACTTCATAATAGGCCTGCGGATGCTTACAAGCAGGGCATTCCTTGGGCGCCTCCGCGCCTTCAAAAACATAACCGCAGTTAATACAATGCCATTTTACCGGTTTCTTCTTTTTGAATACTTCGCCGTTTACGATATTATTAATCAGTTTTTTATATCTTGACTCATGGGATTTCTCGACTTTGGCGATCTGTTCAAATGACTGTGCGACCTCCGGGAACCCTTCCTTTTTAGCGGTGCTCGCAAAATCCGAATAAAGGACCGTCCATTCCATGTTTTCTCCGGCGGCTGCTTCCTCAAGATTAGTCTTTGTATCCTTAATTATCCCCGCCGGATAACTAGCGGTGATCTCCACATCCCCGCCCTCAAGATATTTAAAAAATACCTTAGCGTGCTCTTTTTCATTTTCCGCGGTTTCGATAAAAATATTGGCTATTTGCTCAAAGCCTTCTTTTCTGGCCGCGCTCGCGAAATAAGTATACCTATTCCTTGCTTGCGACTCTCCGGCAAATGCCTTTAAGAGATTCTGTTCTGTCTTCGCACCTTTAATTGATTTTGCCATCTTGCCCTCCTTATTTTATTTTTTTTGTAATACCATCGGTTTCCACAACAGAGGGGTCAGCTCTCTAAACCAAAAAGCGCCGCGGAGCCCTTCCGTGGCGCTACGCATCCTTAGGGTTCAATTTTAGCCCTCTCGTTTAAAAATTGCAAGCGTATTCTCCCTGCCCGCCGCCGATATCCTACAAGCCTCTTAAGCTCTCCGGCTTCAGCCTTATCTCCCCGCCAATGGCGGACTCTAGGATATTTAACAGCATTATTTTATCCTTTGGGAGCGTTCCTTCCAGCGCGAGATAGTTTGAAGCGTGATTCGATCGAAAAATAGTTTTTTTTAGATCAATCCCTTTAATAATTTCATAAGACTCTTTTAGCAACTCCATAGAATTCAATTCCTCAAACTCACCTTTTCGGACCTCTTCCGCCAGCGGCGTGCCGGGAATTACCATAAGAGTAAGAAACGAAAGGTATTTTGGCTGCATCCTATTCAAAGCAACGATCGTGCCCTTAACGTGCTCTTTGGAATATTTTTTACCACCCAAACCAAGCAACACAATCACCGAAGACTTGATCCACGCTCCAGCCGCCCGCTGAACCGCTTCGATCATTTCCTCAACGCTTGAAGATTTTCCACACCAATCAAGCACGCCCTGGCTGCCGCTTTCCAGGCCCATGTAGATAAGGCTTAGCTTATGTTTGTATAGCTCGGCCAGTTCCTGATCGCTTTTTCTTGTGATATTGCATCCGTTCGCGTAGCTTGAAATGCGGGTTAGGCGGGGAAAGGCCTGATCCAGTTCTTCCAGGATAGGAACAAGCTTGCTATTGGCCAGAACAAGGGCATCGCCATCCATAAGAAAAATACGCCGCGTGTCCTGGTATCGTCGGGCGTACCAATGTATGTCCGCCGTTATCTCTTTTCGGTCTTTGACGCGAAAAGTTTTACTCTTATACGCGCCGCAAAAACTACAGCTATCCGCCGAACATCCAAGCGTTACCTGCAAAAGAAAACTGTCCGCTTCCGCCGGCGGCCTGATAACGGGTTCTATAAGAGCCATCTAAATTCACCTTTATGATAATGTTCGTTAAAAATGCCCCCCCTAAGAACGACACCGGGGCCAGCCCTCAAAACGCAAAAAACGCCACGGAAACCTTCCGTGGCGTTACGTATCCTTAGGGTTCAATTCTAGCCCTCTACTTTAAAAATTGCAAGCGTATTTCCTGCCCTCCGAAGCTTTAGCGTAGGAGGGCCCATTTTGTCCGGTCTTTTTTGGCCTAATATACCCTATTTTATTTTGATTTCTACTTCGGGGGCGTCCTCTCTTAAATTGCTTCTACGCCTTTGCTAATAACCCGCGAAACATGAAGAAGGCCGCAGCCGCGATGCACAACGCTGCCCATAGGTAATCTTTTTTTAAGCCTTCCTTCATATAAAATATACAAAACGGCACGAACACCGATAAAGTTATTACCTCTTGCAGGATTTTTAGTTGTCCGAGAGTCATCACTTGATGGCCGATCCTATTGGCGGGTACTTGCAGAAGATATTCAAATAAAGCAATCCCCCAGCTTATTATCGCCGCGATAATCCAGGGCTTATGGTTATAATTCTTTAAGTGGCCATACCAGGCGAAGGTCATGAATACATTGCTGCATGCCAGCATTAATGTCGTAATAATAAACTTGCTCATCGTACTACTCCTCCTTCTTCCGAAGTAAAAGGGAACGTTTCTATTTTTCAACGAAGTAAAAGGGAACGTTTCTATTTTTCAAAATTTAGAGGTGGGAAAAAATTTTTGGGGTGGATGAGGGAATTCGCCTACTACCAGCCTCGCCATCACAGAGCAGCTTCCCTGGAGACGGCTAGGCGGGCGCTCGCAACATCGTGCTGCTCACTGCGCAGGCCCACCCGTTTTGCTGCCGCTCGCAGTCCTGCTCGCTTTTCCTCGCCCTTGCTCGGCGCAAAACTTGCTTCGAATCCCTTTTCAAGTAAAAATCTGGGGTCGCACTAATGACCCATAGAGTACACCACTATCTAAATACAGCAGTTTTATTATAGCCAAAATATAGCTGTTAGCAATATAATTCGGCCATTAGATAGTCCATTACTCTATACAAAAATGTCCGTTTTGTCCGCTTTTTCTTGTCCGCAAATCTTGTATCTATTTACTATAAAAAGAGAT
>JAHJAO010000118.1 GCA_018813905.1 Candidatus Omnitrophota bacterium | reverse complement strand
CGGATACCGCAGCTTTCAGCAGGATTTTATTATGGAAGATGTCCGGTTTGGTGATACATTTCTTGCCTTTAGCCTCTATCTAAAAACTGCGTCTAAGTCAAAAGTGTTAACAAAACAACTTGCCATGGATATGATCGTGGGCTTGCTTGAGGAATATCCGGAACTTGAAACTATTTCCATACAAGTATGCCGCATGTCCGATAACGACAAAATGGTAATTTACGGCCGGGCGGAATATGAGAAGAAAAGCGGAGAAGTTAACTGGAGATTCAACTGAACAAGGGTATTTTTGTTTTGGCGGACGATGGATAAAACGTGTTCCTTTTATAGTTTTGGCTGCAAAGTAAATCAATACGAAACAGAGTTTATGTTGGAGAGAAAAATTAAGATTTCCGCTTTACTTATAGCTTGATTGCTCTTCTAATCTGTGTTAAACTAAATACACCAAATTATTAAATTGGCAAAGGATACTCTCGGCGAAACGGGGAATGTTACAACTCCAATAAGAATAACGTGTTAAAAAAAATTGGCACTCCAAAATCAAAGCTGAATATCGGATTAGATATCGGCAATTCCAGCGTCAAGATGGTGCAGATATTGCACGAGGCGCGTTCGGGGACCCGGGAGATTACGAATTTTGAAATTCAGCCTTTAAAAAGCTCAAAACGCAGCGATGTCGTGCAGGCAATAAAGGCGATTATGGAAAGGTTGCAGCTTACGGCAAAGTATATTAATACCTCTGTTTCCGGGCAGACGGTGATTGTTCGCTATATTCAGATGCCCAAGATGAGCAAAGAAGAGCTGGGTAAAGCTTTAAAATTGAGCGTCGGCAAATATATACCGTTTAACGCGGAAGAGATAAATTATGATTTTCAAATTTTAGAAAATATTAAGAACACGGAGAAGATCCGGGTACTGCTTGTTGCCGCAAAAAAAGAAATTGTCCAGGAGCGGATAGATATCCTAAAAGAAGCGGGCCTGTCGGCCCAGATTATAGATATAGATTCCTTTGCTATCGTTAATTCTTTTCAGCTTTTGGGTCAGCAGAATAAAGGCATTATTGCCGTTTTGGATATTGGTGCGGATATTACCAGCACCACGATATTGCATAACGAAGTGCCCTATTTTAGCCGGGACGTGCCGCTTGGCGGCAATGAATTAAATAAAGCGATACTTGAGGAATTTGAAATAACTGCTGCGGAAGCTGAGAGTTTAAAGCAAGACCCCAAAGGAAGGTACGGCGATTTATTGGGGGCGATAAAACCGGTATTGGATAAGCTGTGTACGGAGTTGCGGCTATCCTTTAACTTCTGCGAAAGTCAATTGGGAGAGGTAGTAAATAAAGTCTTTATTACCGGAGGAACGGCTAAGTTTAAAGGCTTAGATAAAGTATTAAATAGCATATTAGGCCTGGATGTGGCGATTTGGGACCCGACGCAGATGTTGAAAATCAGCGAAAATCTGCCGAAAGCACGCATTATTGAACTAGGGCCCTTGCTGTCGGTGTCTATTGGCCTGGCGCTGCGAGGATAGCAATTTATGATTGAAATAAATCTAGTTCCCGAAGATTTAAGAAAACCAATCCGGGAGGATATAACTCAAAAAATCCCCATAAATCTAATTTTGCTCAGCGCAAATGCCACGCTTCTAGTAGTATTCCTTGTTGTTACGGCCTTGAATTTATACCGGACGGTAAACTTGGGTGCGCTGAAAACGCGCATTGGCGGGTTATCTGCTGAACAGCAAAAGATTGTGGCAATAAACCAAAAAATTAAAAGTTTGAAGGAGATTAGTGCTGTTTTTGCTCCCATGCTAAAACAAGGGTTGTTATGGTCTGAAATTTTAAACAAGCTAAGCGATCTAACTATTCCCGGAATCTGGCTGCGGGTATTATCGACGGAGCAAAAGGTTGTTTCTGCCGCGAAAAATATGACCGCAACGAACTCATTTTCGGAATATTTGGTGCTCGAGGGCAGTGCCGTGGCCCCGGGAAAAGATGAGATGGCCGTAATCGGCGAATATATCCGCAATCTAAAATCGGACCCCAACTTTATAAAGTATTTCCGGAATATGGAGCTTGAATCTGTTCTGCGGAGAAAAATTTCTTCGATTGAGGTCATGGATTTTACGTTGCTTTGCCATTTTAAAAAGAAAGAATTATGACTTTATGGACATCCCGTTTTTAAAAAAGTACCCTAAACTGCCAATTTTACAAATCCTGCTTGCAGGTACCTTGGTTATATTTCTGCTGTTAACGATACCGCAATGCGGGAACCTAAGCAAAGTTTCCAAGGAGGTAGCAGAAAAAAGACAAACGCTTGCGGATATAGAATACGGCATTAATAATTTTCATATATTTGAAAACGAGCTAAATTCTTTACAGGCCCAACACGATAGTTTTTTTAGCCGTTTGCCGCCCGAAAGAGAATTTCCTCTGTTTTTAGAGTTGCTTTCGAAACTGGCTAAAGATAGCGATGTAAAAATTATCGCCATTGAGCCGCAAAAAGTCAAAGATTACTTACAAAACACCCTCTATGTCGAAATCCCTGTTTTTATAAACGCTTATTGCGGCTATCATGATTTGGGCAGGTTTATTAATGATATTGAGTTTGCGGATAAACTTATGCGGGTGGAAACCGTAAAAATTGTCGCGGAAGGAGAATCCGCGCGTCATCAGGTGATTATAACCGTAATTACATTTTGTCTTAAGGATAAAGAAGGTGAAGGGACTGTTATTTAAATTATTTTTAATAGGGGTTGTTCTATTTTTTGCGCCGCGCGGGGACTGTGCAGATAATGCGGGCCGCACTTTTAAATATGAAAGCGCGAATAGGCGCGACCCCTTCTGTGTGCTAGTAACAAAAGAAGGCCGGCTTTTGCCGGGAGCAGTTGTGTTGTCCGAATCTGAAGATGTCAATCTGGAAGGCATTATTTGGGACCCGGTAGGGAGGTCAATCGCGATTATTAACGGGAAGCTGATACAGGAAGGACAGGCTTTATTTAATCTGAAAATTTTAAAAATTGAAAAAACCAAAGTTTTGCTTGAAAAAGACGGGAAAAATATAGTTGTTAATCTTAATAAAAAAGAAGGAGGAAAAGGGGATGAAGATTAGAAGTTTTGATTTTAAAGCTAAACTGGGCTTGGGGGTGCTATTGTTGATTTTTGGGGTGGGGTCTTTTTTGGCAGCTAACGGGCTTAATGAGATGCAGGTCGATGACCGGGGGGAAGGGAAAATATCGGTTGAATTTAAAGATGCGGATATTCATGATGTGTTTCGTGTGCTAGCTTTAAAAGGCAACGTTTCTATCGTGTCCGATCAGGAGGTGAAAGGATTAGTTACTGTGCAGATAACGGATGTGCCGTGGGAAAAAGTGTTGGATGTTATCTGCCGGACATACGGCTATGCTTATGAACGTGAACAGAATATTATCCGCGTAGTTACGCTCGATAAGCAGGGGCAGGAAACGCTGATTACAGAGGTGTTTGCTCTTAATTTTGCTAAGGCCAAACAAGTATCGGAATCGGTCGGGGAAATGAAATCAGAACGCGGCGGCATCAAATGCGATGAACGTTCAAACTTGATCATCGTTACGGATATACCGACTAATATTTATAAGATCGGAAAAGTTATCGAAAAATTAGACCGCCAGACTCCGCAGGTAACGATCGAGGCGAAAATAATCGAGACAACGATAGGCGATGATGAAAACCTGGGGTTGAAATGGAACGTTTCGGCCAGCGCTTCGATGTCTAAACGCCCGACGACATTTCCTTGGCCGAAGGATGAAGTTGGCAAGAAATATAAAAATTATATGCCGTATGGCAACACAGCAGATGATTTTCCTACGATAGCCGCAGCTGCGCTTCCGCTTGCGACTACGGATGATTTTAGTTTCGGGATACTGGATGCCAGTACCTTTAGTCTTTTGCTTCAGGCAATTCAGACCCGTTCTAAAACCCAGATTTTGTCAAATCCGCGGATTACGACCATGGATAACCAGCCGGCAAAAATCCATGTCGGTACGGATTGGCCGATTGCCAGTTATACCTATAATGAAGAAACGGACCGTTTTGTTATCACCGGCTGGGAATACAAAAGTTATGGGATATTAATGGAGGTTACGCCAACGATTAATAATAACGGATATGTTACTTTGAAAATTCATCCGGAAATAAGCGATAAGAAAGAGGAGATCGATTTTCAGGGAGCAAGCGTGCCGGTTCTGACTACTCAGACAGCGGAAGCTACGGTAATGATTAAAGATGGGGAGACTTTGGCTATCGGAGGTTTGATTAAGCATAAGAAGGTTACGACAAAGACAAAAATCCCGTTTTTGGGCGATATCCCGATTTTAGGTTTGTTATTTACGCATAAATCGGAAGAAATTGCCAAGACGGATTTGTTGATATTCATAACTCCGCATATTATCGGCGGCGAATCTTTGGTCAAGCGGCAGAAATTGACCAACGCGCTGGAAACGACAAAAGAGAAGAAATTGACCGCACTTAACACGACTAATGAGGCAGTCCCGGGGGCAGAAAAAGATCTGATCGGCGCCGAGGATTTATTGAATACCGAGTTCAATTTTGATCTGGATATGGATTTAACTGAAGAACCGGATTCAATGCTTAACCTGGAAGAGGCCAATTCCGATGCTGCTAGAGGCAAAGAAGAGGATCTAACGGTTAAAGAAACTAAAGAAGCACAACTCGTGCAAGAGCCGGTTGAAATTCCCAAAAAAGAGGAGGTTTCCGAAAAGAAAACTGGAAGCAATAAAGGGTATCTTTTTAAAAAGAAATAATTAAGCATATATGCCGAACAGAACGATTATCGCAACGTTCAGCAAAGAGGGGTTGATGCGGTATATATCGCATTTAGATTTTATCCGGCTTTTATACCGCTCGTTACGCAGGGCAGATTTACCGTATGTTTTAACTGCTGGCTACAACCGCCATCCGAAGATATCTTTTGGAAAAGCGTTAAAAGTAGGGCAAGAGGGCGTGATGGAAGCCAGATTTTTTTTGTCCCGGGAACTTGGCTTGGAAGAATTTAATAAACGTATGCAAAAACAGTTGGTCGAAGGAATTAAAATAATCGAGATAAATTATGGTAAATAAAGAAATTTTAATAAGCGTTGATGAGTATGAAAAAAGAGTGGCCGTTGTTGAAAATGGGCAGCTCGAAGAATTTTTTTTAGAGAGAGGCAACCACGAACACTATGCCGGCAATATTTACCGGGGTAAAGTTGCCCAGGTAGTAAGGGGTATGGAAGCAGCTTTTGTAGATATTGGGTTGCCTAAAAATGGATTTCTGTATGTTGATGAATATCTGCCGGAAACTTTTAAAAACGGTGAGTATGCGGTGGAAACGAAAGAAAGTGAAAAGCCGCCGGCCGGACGCCAGGGCATAGAAAGCCTTTTGCGTAAGGGGGAAGAAATTATGGTCCAGGTGTTGAAAGAACCTTTCGGGACCAAGGGATGCCGTTTGACCAGCCAAATCAGCTTACCGGGAAGGTTTTTAGTACTAATGCCCTATAACCCTAATATCGGGATTTCTAAAAAAATAACTAATGAAAAAGAAAGATTGCGCCTGCGGTCTTTACTGCGGGAGATTGGGTTGCCTAAAGAGATGGGGTGCATTATCCGTACGCAGGCTTTAGGGTTAGGCCGCAGAGAGTTTATAAGAGAATTGCAGTATCTTCTGCGCCTATGGCGCAATATCCGGGTACGCATGGCGCGGCATAAGGCGCCGGCGCTGTTGCACGAGGAATACGGCCTGGTTTTGCGAATAACCAGAGATTATTTTCGGGATGATATCGCTCAGGTATTTATCAATACAAAAGAAGATTATAAAAGAGTATTGAATTTTATAAAAATCTTGGCGCCGCATCTGCAGCGCCGGCTTAAGCTTTACCGGGATAAAATGCCTCTATTTGAGAAATATGATGTCGAACGGCAGATCGATTCAATTTTTATCCAGCGGATATCTTTGAGAAAAGGAGGCTATATTGTCATAGAACGCACAGAAGCACTGATCTCTGTAGATGTTAACAGCGGAAGTTTTACGACTACGGATAAACTTGAGCAAACCGCTTTTTTGACTAATCTGGAAGCGGCAAAAGAGATTGCCCGGCAGATAAGGTTAAGAGATCTGGCCGGGATAATCGTCATAGATTTTATAGATATGCAGTTAGAATCAAATCGCAAAAGAATATTACAGGTTTTATCCAGGCATATGGAAATGGATAGAGCCCGGCTTACGATTTATCCCTTTTCCCCTTTAGGCTTGGTTCAAATTGCCCGTCAGCGCATACGCAAGAACTTGGAAAATGTGATTTACCAAGGCTGCCTGGCATGTACGGGCAGAGGCAGGATAAAATCCATACAAACTATTGCTATTAAAGTGCTTAGACAAATACAAAACTTTATATTCGCGCAGAAAAAACGCTATCTTAAAGTTACTGTGCACCCCAAAGTTGCCGTAAGGTTATTCAATGAAGACCGTTTAGCCATAACCAATATCGAGAAGCGGATGTGGGTTAAAATTGCGATATTTACCGATGAGCATTTAGGTATTGAAGAGGTTAAATTTTTGTGATATACTCTTTGCATTATTTGTGTTAAAAATTACATATGGAGGTGGATGAAGTGTATGCTATTTTAGAATTAGCCGGAACTCAGTATAAGGTTGCGCCAAAACAGGTTATTGAAGTAAACCAAAAGATTGGCGAACTTAAGTTAAGCGTTACTTTTGACCGGGTGCTTTTGTTTTGCGATGGCAAGAAAGTGGAAATTGGACAGCCCTATGTCGAAGGGGTCACGGTAGAAGCAGAGGTGCTGGCCCAGACAAAAGCTAAAAAGGTTATTATTTTCAAATACCTGCGCCGCAAAGACTCTCATAAAAAGACCGGACATCGCCAGGATCAAACAAGGTTATTGATTAAGAAGATTAATAATTAAAAAAACAGTTGTTTTGCTTTTATTGGTGGTTAAGGAGGTTTTTAAGCCATGGCACATAAAAAAGGAGCGGGAAGCAGCCGCAATGGTCGGGATAGCAATTCTCAACGTTTAGGCTTGAAATATTTTGGAGGGCAGACCGTGCGTGCGGGAACTGTTCTGATCAGGCAGTGCGGCACAAAAATGAAGCCAGGTAGAAATGTGGGCATGGGCCGGGATTATACATTGTTTGCTCTCGTGGACGGTAAAGTATGTTTCCCCAAATCAAAAGTTATAAGTGTCACACCGTAATTTGTTGGTTTATCCCGAGTAACAGATATGTTTGCTGATTGGGCCAGGATTTATGTCAAGGCAGGAGATGGGGGTAATGGCTGCGAGAGTTATTACTTCATGAAACCGATGCGGTATCGGCGTCGCAATGGCGGCGATGGGGGTATAGGTGGCGATATCGTAATAAAGTCGGATGCGGATGTACATACGCTTTTGGATTTTACTTACCGGCAACACTTCAAAGCTGAATCGGGCAAACACGGCAGCAGCAATTTAAAAAAAGGTAAAGACGGCAAGGACTGCGTTATTTGTGTGCCACTGGGAACGATTATCCGTGATTTTAACAGTGGATATATTATTCGGGATTTAACGAAGACAAATGAAACGGTAATTGTTGCGCAAGGCGGCAGGGGCGGCTTGGGTAACGGCAAGAAAAAGACGGCAACCCAGGGGCAAGCGGGGCAGGAACAGATCGTATTGCTGGAATTAAAGCTTATCGCTGATGTCGGTCTGATCGGTTTTCCTAATGCGGGCAAGTCTTCATTTTTAAACACCGTATCGCACGCTGGTTCCAAAGTGGCCGATTTTCCATTTTCAACGCTTAAGCCTGTGCTTGGTGTTGTTAAGTCCGATTCTCAAGATAAATGGTTTGTGGTAGCGGATATGCCCGGCTTGCTGCGTGGGGCGCATAAAGGGAAAGGGTTGGGTATAGAATTTTTAAAACACATCGAACGGACTAAAATTTTAGTTTTTATTATCGATATTGCATCTATAAAAGCTGAAGACGCGATTAGCCAATACAAAGATTTGGTTAATGAAGTGCGTATTTTTAACCCCCGGCTTTTAGAAAGACAGCAGCTTATACTAGCCAACAAGATGGATTTAGTTGGGGCGAAGACAAATTTTAAACAGTTCAAGCAACATTTAGGCAAGACGGTATATCCGATTTCTTGTAAAGATAAACAAGGCATAGACAGGGTTTTATCTGAGCTGTTTAAGATTCTCTTCCCCGGCTGAAAAATTATGCGAATAACAAGGCAGGCGCTATGGGACTAAATTTACCTAAAAAGGCAAAGATTGTAATAAAAATCGGCTCGAGCATCATAACTTCCAAATCCGGGAAGATAGATAAACGGCGCCTGCAAATGTTAGCGATCCAGATAGCCGAACTTAAAAGTCTGAGATTTGGAATTGTGCTTGTTTCTTCCGGCGCGATCGCTTGCGGAATGCAAAAATTGGATTATAAGCAAAGGCCGAAAACAATCGGCGAGTGTTGCTGTGTGGCCGCAGTCGGCCAGACTTTGCTGATGACAGATTATGAGCAAGTTTTCCGGCGTTACCGTTATCTGACGGCGCAAATTTTACTTACCTCGGATGGCCTGGAGGAACGCGAGCGGTATCTTAATGCGCGCAATACAATCATGGATCTTTTAAGGCGGGGCGATATTATACCTATTGTTAATGAAAATGACGCCGTGGCAACCGAAGAAATAAGGTTTGGTGATAACGATAAACTTTCAGCGCAGGTGGCCGCATTAATCGATGCTGATTTATTGCTGATTTTATCGGATGTGGATGGTCTGTACGACCGGCAGGGAAAAATCGTGGACCGGGTTGAAAAAATAGACGCAAATATCGTAAAAATTGGTACCGGTACGAAAAAGGATACCAGCGTAGGCGGAATGGTGACGAAAATCGAAGCGGCAAAGATTGCTACCGGTGCCGGCATCCCTGTGTTGATTGCTAATGGCAATAGAAAAGCCATCCTGCAAAGAGTAATCAGAGGCGCCAGTTGCGGGACGTTTTTTGTCCCGGCCAAGGGTAAAATTTCAGCTAAAAAACGCTGGATTGCATTCAGCTGCAAAGATTGCGGCAGGATTATCGTTGATGACGGGGCAAAAGAGGCGGTTATGCGGCAGGGCAGGAGTCTTTTGGCAATCGGAATCGTTTCCGCAGAAGGCGGTTTTTCTTTTGGGGATTTGGTAATAATCTTGGACAAAAATAATAAAGAAATTGCGCGCGGGCTGACCAATTATTCCCAGGATGAAATCAGAAAAATTAAGGGCATCAAAACTAATGTAATCACAGAGGTCCTTGGCTATAAATCCTACGATGAGGTTGTGCACAGAGACAATATGGTAATTATAAAATAAAAATTTAAAGGAAAATGATATGTCCCTAAAAAACGACATTATGCGTATTGCTAAAGAAGCGAAAAGCGCATCTCTTTTTCTTGGCGGTGTATCTTCGCAGTTGAAAAATAAGGCCTTGCAGCTTATGGCCGAGGAATTAATCAGGAAAAAAGAAGATATAATTAGGGCAAATCGTAAAGATGTGCGGCTAGCAAAAAAAGAAGGAAAAACAAGCGCTTTTATCGACCGGTTAAAACTTAACGAGGATCGCATAAGAAAAATGAGCCAGGATTTGCTGTCCATCGCTGGTCTTGCCGATCCGGTAGGAGAGATGATAAAAATATGGCGACGGCCCAATGGTTTGATGGTCGGCAAGATGCGTGCTCCCCTGGGCGTTATTGGAATAATATACGAATCCCGGCCCGATGTTACCAGTGATTGTGCCGGATTATGTTTTAAAGCGGGAAGCGCGGTGATCCTGCGGGGCGGAAGGGAATCTATAAATTCAAATATAGAAATTTACAAAGCGCTCTCGAGCGCGTTACAAAGGTGCGATTTTCCCAAAGGTTGCGTTAATCTTATCCAGACGGATGACCGGGAAGCGGTATCCTTGCTTTTGACCCTTTCTGGTTTTATTGACCTTATTATCCCGCGCGGCGGGGAATCTTTGATCCGGGAAGTTGCCGATAAATCTAAAATCCCGGTTATAAAGCATTACAAAGGGATCTGCCATACTTACGTAGACGAGTACGCTGACCTGGCTATGGCCGAAGAAGTTGCTTTCAACGCTAAAGTTCAGAGGCCTTCTACCTGTAATGCTATGGAATGCTTGCTTGTGCACAAGGCGGTAGCAAAGCAATTTTTACCAAAAATTTTAGAACGGTTAAAGAAGGCTGGTGTTGAAATCAGGGGATGTCTTGAGACCGCTAAAATTTATCCGGGGATAAAGATTGCTACGGCCAAAGATTTTTCTACCGAATATCTGGATTTGATTTTATCGGTAAAAATTGTAAATAATTTCGAGGGAGCGTTGAAACATATCGCAGAATTTGGCACAAAACATTCGGAAGCGATAATTTCAAACGATTTCCAGCGGGGTATGAAATTTTTAAAAACTATAGATGCGGCATGCGTTTATATAAATGCCTCGACGCGCTTTACGGACGGGAACGAATTTGGTTTAGGGGCAGAAGTAGGAATTAGTACGGATAAGCTTCATGCCCGGGGCCCGATGGGGCTTGAGGATTTGACGACTTATAAATATATTGTAATTGGTAATGGGCAGACTCGTACATAAAAAACGTATAGGTATTTTGGGCGGCACATTTGACCCTATTCACCTGGGGCATTTGAATTTGGCCCAAACCGCAAGAGTGAATTTGAAGTTAAATCGGGTAATTTTTATCCCCGCCGCCATACCTCCCCACAAAGGCAGGCAAGATATTACCCCGGCCGAGGCGCGTTATCAGATGATAAAGCAGTCAATTGCGGATAACCGTTTTTTTCAAGCATCCCGGTTCGAGCTAGAAAGAGGGGGTATCTCGTATTCCGTGGATACGTTGCGTGCTTTTATCAGTAAATATCCAGATGCGGATTTATACTTTATTGTCGGCTCGGATGCGTTGCCCGAGTTAAATAGCTGGCGCCGGATTAAGGAAGTATTTAAAATATGCAAGTTTGTAGTGGCCAAAAGGCCGGGATTTGAAAAATTTCGTTGGCCGAAAAACGTAGTGGTGCTTAAAGGTAATTTTTTGAACGTTTCCAGCTCCGCTATCCGACAGCTTTTAAGGCGCGGTAAAGCTCCGCGGTATTTATTGCCGCAGCAGGCTTATAAGTTTATAATAAAACATTCGTTGTATCAAAAATAAAAAAAATGAAACCAGAACTTCTTTTGGTAATGATAATTGCTTTATTTGTGCTTCTTTTGTTCTCCGCCTTTTTTGCCATGGCGGAGGTCGCATTTGTAAGCTTGAATAAATTGAGATTGCGTTATCTTTTGAATCAGAAAAAAAAGAATGCGCATATTGTGCAACGCATCATCAACAGAATGGATGGGCTTATCACGACCATCCTTATCTCCAATAATTTTGTGAATATCGCTATCTCATCCATCGGCACGGCAATATTTATTTATTTTTTGGGCAACAATTTTATTGCCATCGTTAGTGCTACTGTTCTCATTACTTTGCTTGTATTAATCTTGGGGGAAATAACCCCAAAAATTTTTGCGGTTAAACACGCCGAGCGTATTGCGCTTAATATTGCGTGGCCGATGGAATTGATAATAAAACTATTGGCCTTACCGGTTAAGATTTTTTTGGGGATAAGCGAGGTCATTTTAAAATTTTTTGGCATGGAACAGACTAAGCGATCCCCGTTAATAACGGAAGAAGAGATAAGACTGATGATTGAATTGGGCAAGGAAGAAGGGGTTTTGACAGATACCGAGCGAAAAATGTTGCAAAAGATTTTTGAGTTTGGAGATACGCAGGTGTATGCCGTTATGATCCCCGTGGAGAAGATGGTGGCCGTAGATATAAACACCACGCCCGAAAAGTTAATAGATTTGATTGTTGAAGGCGGACATTCAAGGATTCCCGTATACCGGGATAATCTTAATAATATTTGCGGATTAATTTATGCACGGCATCTTTTAGCTGTTTGGCGCGAAAAACAGCCTTTTATAATCGAAGATTTATTGCGGCCGGCCTATTTTATAGACAGCAAAAAGCGGGTAAGCGAATTGTTGCGGGAATTTCAAAAATTAAGGGTTTATATCGCAATTATTACCGGTGAAGATAAAAATACGGTGGGCCTGGTAACACTCGAGGATCTTTTAGAAGAAATCGTGGGTGAAATTGAAGGGGATATCAGCTGAATAATAAGATGAGGAGGGGTAGCTATTAAGAGTAAAACTAAAGTAGAAACAATTTTGAAACTGGCTAATGAAAAGAAAGCGGCGGATCCGGTAATTTTAGACCTGCGTAAGGTCTCTACTTTTTGCGATTTTTTTATCATATTTACCGGCTCTTCGCCAACGCATATCCGGGCGCTTGCCGAGGGGATAAAAGAGGGTTTGCACAAGGCTAGCGTCTATCTGCACCACATAGAAGGAGTCGGTGATTGCCGATGGGTGATATTGGATTATTCGAATGTTATCGTGCACATTTTTGATTCAGAAACAAGAAGTTTTTATGATTTAGAGCGCTTGTGGGCCGATGGGGCCCGTATGCGCATGCCGGGGGCAGTTAAAATAGCGAAAAGCAATAAAAAACGCAGATGAAGTTAACCACATTAATCTTCCCAATCATCGGATTTTTTATCGGCATATTTATCGGGTATTATATTTACAAAAAGGAAGAAAAGATAAAAAACAGGCGTTTATGGGGTCGGATAGAACGCAGGAATATTATGCGCACCATCAGCGCTCTGGTCTCGGCTATAGATTTCAAAGATCATTTGACCAAGCACCATTCTGATAACGTAAGAATGTACGCTTGCGCTATTGCCGAGGAGCTGGGATTGTCAAAGGAGGAAATTTATAAGATTAAAGATGCGTGTCTTGTACATGATTTGGGCAAAATCGGAGTGCACGACTATATACTGACAAAACCTGATAAGCTTAATGAAAAAGAATGGAAGGAAATGCGATTGCATTCTTTAGCGGGCGCGGTTATCCTTAAACCATTCCGTTTTTTGGATAAGGTATTACAGATAGTACGTGAGCATCACGAACGATATGACGGCGCCGGATACCCTGACGGGTTGGCTCAAGAAAAGATAAGTTTAGGCGCAAGGATCATGGCGGTGGCGGATAGCTTTGATGCTATGATTAGCAAGCGTCCCTACCGGGAGAAGTTAACCAAAGAAGAGGCTATCTGTGAGTTAAAAAAACATAGCGGGACTCAGTTTGATCCCAAAGTTGTAGAAATCTTCATAAAATTGCTGGAAATCAAACCGGAAATTTTTAAAAGGCAAGACCAGGCATAAAATGATACAGAAAATTAAAGAGGGCATTGTTAAAGTTGTTGAAGACGCACTCTCAGGCTATAAGCCAGCCATAGAGGAATTTCCCGTATATTTAGAAGTGCCCAGCGATGAGAAATTCGGAGATTTTTCGTTGAATATCGCGATGAAATTAGCAAAGCCGTTGCGTAAAAGCCCGCTAGCAATAGCGAAAGATTTAGCGGAAAAAATAAGAGCTGGACTGGGCAAGGAGAATATCCTGGACAAAATTGAAAGGATCGATATAAAAGTTCCGGGGTTCATTAACTTTTTTCTCAAAAACGAGGTGTATCATCAGTTGCTTTCGCAAATAAAGATAGAGGGGGTAAATTTCGGGCGTTCGAATTCAGGAACTGCCCAGAAAGTTTTAATTGAATTTGTAAGCGCAAATCCCACCGGGCCTTTGAGCATCGCTCATGCCCGGCAGGCAGCGGTTGGTGACAGCTTGGCAAAAATTTTGGGGTTTTGCGGATTTGAAGTAAAAAAAGAATATTATGTAAATGACGAGGGCACGCAGATAAATTTGTTGGGAGAAAGCTTAAAGGTAAGATATGAGGAACTGATTTCGAAAACCAAATTGCCGATTCCGGAAAATGGTTATAAAGGCACATATCTTAAAAAAATGGCCGAGCGGCTGCAAAATAGCGGTGTCCCAAAAAATGTACTGATCAGTTTTTTTTCCGGTTTTGCCGTTTCTGAAATTTTGAAGGAAATAAAGAAGAGCCTTGAAGAGTTTAATGTTGAGTTTGACACCTGGCACTATCAAAGTTCATTAGCGGATAAAATTCCGCAAGTTTTGGAAGAACTTAAAAATAACGGTTTCATCGAGAAAAAAGACGCCGCTACCTGGCTAAAATCCTGTTCGGCAAACCTCGGCGATGATAAAGACCGTGTGCTTATAAAAAGCGACGGCACTTACACCTACCTTGCGCCGGATATTGCTTACCATAAAAATAAATTCGAACGGGGATTTTCTAAACTCATCAATATCTGGGGACCGGATCATCATGGCTATATCAACCGGCTTAAAGCGGCGGTTATGGCTTTAGGATACAGAGAGGATGCGCTGTCGATAATTATAATTCAACTGGCGAGTTTATTTCGCAATGGCCAGCCGGTGGTTATGTCCACGCGCGAAGGCGAATATATAACATTAGATGAATTAGTAAACGAGGTGGGCAAAGACGCGTCCCGTTTTTTATTCCTGATGCGCAAATGCGATAGCCATTTGGAGTTTGATTTGGAATTGGCCAAAAAAGAAACACTGGAAAATCCGGTTTATTACGTAATGTATGCTTATGCGCGGATATTGAGTATTCAAAAAATGAAAGATGCAAATGGGAAAACTCTGGATATATCGACGGCGGATTGTACTTTTTTAAAAGAAAAGGAAGAATTGGACCTATTAAGGAAACTCAGCTATTTTCCGCAGGTAATTCAAGATTGTGCCCAGGATTTGGACCCGCATGGGCTGACTATTTATTTACGCCAATTGGCCGGCTGTTTCCATTTATTTTACGATAAGCATCGAGTGATGTCTTCTAATAACAAACTTGAGGTATCTTCAGCCCGGCTGTTTTTAGTACAAGGTATCCGCCAGGTTATAGAAATCGGCTTGAAACTTTTAGGAGTAAGTCCTCTGAAGGAGCGCATGTAATCATGGATGGCAAATTTCAGGTGGCAGTTTTGGGTGCGGGTCCGGCTGGTTTTGCCGCGGCAGTGCGGGCGGCGCAGTTGGGACTTTCGGCTTGTATTATTGAACAAGAAAAAATGGGCGGGGTATGTTTAAATCACGGATGCATCCCCACAAAATTTCTTGTACGTGTAGCTAAAGGATTAGAGGGACTTAAACATTTTAAAGAATTAGGGATTGATTTAGAAAAGGTAAATTTCGATTTTAATAGCTGCCAGAGCAAGAAGAATGCCGTCATCGCTCAGTTGACTAAAGGCATGAATTTTATCCTAAAAAAACGCGGGGTAGAAATTATTTACGGTCGAGGTCGTATCTTGGATGAAAATACACTTTTAATCGAAGACAGAAAAATAAAGTTCGATAATTGCATTATTGCCGTGGGTTCGCGGCCGGCCGAATCCGCGCAAATCGGTTTCCATGCTGCATCCGGGGTTATTAGCAGCCGTGAGTTATTGGATGCGGAAGCCGTCCCCGCGAGCTTATTGATTATCGGTGGAGGGGTTATCGGTTGTGAGTTTGCTTATATTTTTAGTTGTTTAGGCGCCAAGGTTACGGTAGTTGAGCTTATGCCGCAGCTTTTACCGGCAGAAGACGAAGACCTGTCGCGGGTGCTCACTTTAGATTTTAAAAAAAGAGGTATAAACATAGTTACCAAGACGCACGTTGTGCGGGTTGAAGATTGCGGTTCAAATATAAACAAGGTTGTTTTAAGCACAGGAGAGGAAATCAGGGCAGAAAAAATTCTGCTTTCCATAGGCCGGATACCTAATTCTGACCGGATTGATGTGGAAAAGCTGGTTAATATAGCGCAGGATAAAGGAAAGATTTTGGTTGATGAGCATATGCGCACCAACGTTAAAAATTTTTATGCCGCCGGGGATGTTACGGGAAAAACATTTCTTGCTCATGTTGCCAGCCGCGAGGGTATAGTTGCGGCGGAAAATATCGCCGGCATAAACAGAAAGATGGATTATGAAGCTATCCCGCGGTGTGTTTATACCGAACCCCAAGTTGCCAGTGTAGGCATAAATGAAAAGCAAGCGGGGATACAATCAATCTCGGTAAAAATCGGTAAATTCCCGTATTCGGCATGCGGCAAAGCCGTGCTTGAGGGAAAAACTTTGGGATTTATTAAATTGATTACTCAGGCAAAGGACGGAAAAATACTTGGGGCTTCTATTTACGGGAAAAATGCTGCGGAGCTTATTACCGAAATTTGCGTAGCCATGAAAGCTGGTTTTACGGCTGACGCTTTAGGGGAGGTAATCCATACCCACCCGACGTTTTCCGAAATAGTAATGGAGGCGTCCGAAAGCGTTAATGGCCGGGCCATAAACATATTGTGAATTAAAATCCTTTTATTATGAATTGTGAAATTTATGATCTTGGTTTGACCGGCTACCAGGATGCTTTACATATACAAAGGCAATTGCATAGATATAAATGCTTTTGCCAAATATACGATTTTCTTTTAGTTTTAGAACATCCTGCGGTTATTACGCTGGGGCGGAACGCGGATTTAAATAATGTGCTGGTCGATGCGGAGTTCCTTAAAAGGCATAATGTCGAAATCGTAGAGTCAGACCGGGGAGGAGATGTAACATTTCATCTGCCGGGACAATTGATCGCTTACCCCATTTTTGACTTGAAGGAACGCGGTAAAAATATAAAACTTTTTTTGCACGGGCTAGAAGAAGTGATTATAAGATTTCTGTCGTTTTTTAATATCGGCGCGCAGCGGGTTCAGGGCATGAGGGGGGTGTGGGCAGGAAATAAAAAGATTGGTTCCATAGGCATTGGAATAAGCAAATGGGTTAGTTACCATGGCTTGAGCATAAATGTCAACTGTGATTTAGGACTTTTGTCCTGGATAAAACCATGCGGGTTGGAAGCGGTTGATTTTACAAGTTTATCCCGTATTTTAGGTAAAGATTTATCATGCAGCGAAGTAAAAGGGGTTTTGCTGGATGCCTTTAGTACTGTGTTCGGGCTGGAATACCAAAAAAGTTATCAACAAAGCGCAGCGGAACAGTTAATTCTTGCTTGATGAATCAAGCGATAAGCGCCAGGTGATTTTAATTCGGGTCGAAAGATTATCCTTCGATTTGCCCTAAGGTCGCAGTTGCAGGCAAAAGGGTTTGTCTAATCAGATATCAATAAACTTTGATGCCGGGAAACCAGGTATGTTCTACTAAATAGCTTGACAAAAATTCTGATAGTGTTAGGATTTTTAGAAAGAAGAGGTGATGGTAATGACCGATGTGAATATGCCGGATTTAGGCGAAGAAGTGGATGAAGCAACGGTGTCTTTTTGGCTGGTAGAAAGCGGAGACTATGTGGCCGAGGGTGCGGATCTTGTTGAAATTACTACGGAAAAAGCAACTTTTAAAATACCGGCGCCTTGTTCAGGGATAATTACGGAGATTCTAGCGGTAGAAGGTGAAATTGTACCTACAGGTTACACATTAGCCCGTATTCACGAAGGGTCGGGAGAGGAGGCCTAATATGGACGAGATTTTGGAAATTCTGGAAAAAGATGCGCGGATAACGGCGCAAGAGATAGCAAAATTGACAAAAAAAGATGTAGCGAGCGTAAAGAAAAAGATTAAAAAATTTGAAAAAGAGGGAATAATCCTTAGGTACAAAACCGTAATCAACGAACAACTGATCGAAACGCAGAATAAAAAAATACGGGCGCTGATCGAGGTTAATGTGCTGCCACAAAAAAATTTGGGATTCGACTATATTGCCGAACGGATTTACAAATTTCCTGAAGTAACTAGTTGCTATCTAGTTTCGGGCACGTATGATCTTTTGATTGTGGTCGAGGGCCGCGATATGCAGACGATTTCGAATTTTATCGCGGAGAAACTTTCCCCTTTGGAACATGTGCGCGGGACGGTTACCCATTTTCTTTTAAAAAAATACAAAGAGGACAATGTTATTTTAAAATACCGCGATGAGAACAAACGCATTGCGATATCATATTAAATTTTTGGTTCGGTGGATATGAAGAAAAGAAAGAATATTGATTTTGTTTCAAAATGCGTAGAAAAAATGGCTCCTTCCGGCATCCGCGCCTTTTTTGATCTCGTGCTCGGGATGAAAGATGTGATAAGTTTAGGTGTGGGAGAACCCGATTTTGTTACCCCTTGGAATATACGGGAAACGGCAATCTTTAGCCTGGAACAGGGGTATACCTCGTATACTTCAAATAAAGGGTTATATAAACTAAGGCTGTATCTTGAACGTTTTTTAAAAGAGCGTTTTGAGCTCGTATATTGCCCCGAAAATGAAATATTGATTACGGTAGGAGTAAGCGAAGCTTTGGATTTGGCGGTGAGAGCGATAGTTAACCCGGGCGAGGAAATTATTGTGCCACAGCCAAGTTACGTTT
The DNA here is from genome assembly GCA_018813905.1 of Candidatus Omnitrophota bacterium. Classification (GTDB taxonomy): domain Bacteria; phylum Omnitrophota; class Gorgyraeia; order B26-G9; family B26-G9; genus JAHJAO01. The sequence continues at coordinate 14,266 of JAHJAO010000118.1, read as the reverse complement.
CTTATGGCCCGATAGTAGAATTAGCTCAAGGAAAGCCCATATCTTTGCCGACAACGGAGAAGGAAAATTTTAAGATTAACCCTGAAAAATTGGCAAAGCTTTGTTCTGCCAAGACCAAAGGTATAATTCTGAATTATCCATCGAATCCAACAGGCATATCTTATACCAGGAAAGAACTTGAAGCGATAAACAAAGTTTGTCAGAGATATAATCTCTTAGTGATTACAGATGAGGTTTATGGCGAATTGACTTATGAAGGCCGCCATATTCCTTTTCCTGCGCTGGCTGGGGCGAAAGAGAGGACTATTTACCTGAACGGCTTCTCTAAAGCTTATGCGATGACCGGCTGGCGCCTGGGGTATGCCTGTGGCCCGAAGGAGTTGATTGCGGCCATGACTAAAATACATCAATATACGATGTTATGCGCGCCGATTATAAGCCAACTGGCTGCGTGCGAGGCGTTGCAGGCGGGCCGGCGGGATGTGGAATCGATGCGGCGTGAATACAAAAGAAGAAGAGATTTTATGTTGGACGGCTTAAATGCGTTGGGTCTTGCTTGTGTCAAGCCGCAGGGCGCTTTTTATCTTTTTGCATCCATAGGAAAATTTTCTTTAAATTCCCTGGAATTTGCGAATCGTCTTTTAAAAGAAGAAAAGGTAGCGGTTATCCCCGGGGTTGCTTTTGGGAAAGGTTATGATAAGTTCATCCGCATTTCTTACGCTTCAAATTATATGCAGTTAAAAGAAGCGATAGAGCGTATGGGGAGATTTTGCCGCAAACTAAAATTATCATGAATAAACGTAAATTTTGGTATACTTTTTTAATTGTTATCGCGGCGCTTATATTCGCAACTTATGATATCTCTTTCGCGCAAGAAGCGGCGCTTGAAGTAGTCGTTGAGGTAAGCCGCATGGTTTACCGCATGGATGAAGAAATTACCGCTACGGTATATATTAAAAACAAATCCACGGAAGCCTTGGAGGTAACCGAACCGGCACTGGACAACCGTTCGTTGGAAATCGAGATAGTGCAACCTGACGCTAAACGGTTTAAGCTTTTAAACATCCAGGGGATAAATTTAAAAAAGATACGTTTATACCCGGAAAAACGTATTAAATTTATTGCAAAATTTATTCCCGAGTTGCTGGGCGAATTTCAGATTGCGGCTAAATACTACGGATTTGAAGATATTGTTTTGGTTTCGAATGCGGCCACTATTTTTGTTATCGGCACGGGGCGATAAGTATCAGATACCCTCCCTTAACTGCTTTTCTGCATCTATTTCATCGCGATTGATCATATTCAAAGCGTCTTTTATCGTGATTTTGAAATCTTTGTTTACCGCCGGGGCAAAGAGGAGTTGTCTTAGTATTTGAATTACCATCCGGAAATAGCGCACAATTTCTCCCTCATCTATATTTGTGAAGGAGCAAAGATGAGAAAATTTTTCTCCCCGGGACCATTTTTCGATTATCGGGGCGAGAAAAAAGTTTGGCTCTTTGCTTAGGGGGTAGATATGGTATTTTTGTTCTTTTTTGACGATGTTTTTAATCGCGGGAAAAATCAATCTATGAATTTTTAAGACGTCGTGTGAAAAGCGTACATGCAACTGATTCTTCCGCGGCTCAAACACTAGTGCCGCAAGAACAATATTGAGATCAATGCTTGAAAGTTTTTCCAAAACCCCCGCCGCGTAAAGCTCGGCCATCGGCAATTCATACCCGTATATAAAACTGGCAAATATACCTTTAACGGTAAGTTGAGAGTTTTGGATATAGCCGGCGTCTTTTAACATTTTTATCTTAAGCCGTAGCAAGGAGAGAGCGTTATGCCTTTGCCGCTTTGCGGATTGAAAAAAATGTAAGGTTAAAGGATATATGGCATATAACTGGTCGTGCCATTTTTTGTAAAGATGAAGTAATGTGGCATAGGAGATATTAAACTGACTGATGATTGGTTCGGGCTGGCCCAAAATAATTTGTTTTACCTGCTTTATCTGGATATGGCGGAGATTGATACGGCAGTATACAAAACCTTTGCTGTCAATACCTCGCCGTCCGGCGCGGCCCGCTATTTGGTAATAATCGCGGGAGCGCAGGGCGGCATATGAATATCCATAGAATTTTTTTAATTCGTCAAACACTACGGTTTTTGCCGGCATATTTATACCCAGGGCAAATGTTTCCGTGGTAAAGATCATTTTTATCAGCCGGCTTGTAAACAACCGTTCAATAACTTCCTTCAAGCTTGGCAGGAGTCCGGCATGATGATAGGCAATGCCGTGTTTGACCAGGGGCCAAAGTTTTTTGGCTGAAGGCTCATTTTCCAGACAGAATTTTTTAAGAAGCAGGGAAAAAAGTTCTTCTAATTTTCTTTTTTCATCAAAACTCAAAAAGTTAAACCCCGTGTTTTTAAACGCGAGTTCTTCGCAACGCTTGCGGCTAAAAGCGAAATAGATGGCCGGAAGCTGTTCTTTATCCTTGAGGTGCTGGATGAGAGAGGATATTTTGTTGGGAACGAAATATTTACTTTTTTTTCTTCCGGATTTTCCGTCGGAGAAATCAACGCAATTTCTTGCCAGGTCCCCAAAATTTGAGAAAATCCGGTTATTGCACTGAAAACTGTGATGAAGCGGCACGGGCCTATTTTGTTCTACTATGGTCTGGATAGGTTGTTTATGTATTTTTGATATCCAGGCGGCGATTTCTTTAGTATTGGGGATGGTAGCGCTAAGCGCGAGAAAGCGAATGTGTGTGGGGCAAAAAATTATTGATTCTTCCCATACCGTGCCACGTTCTGGATCATCCAAGTAATGGACCTCATCCAATATCAGCCACGCGACGCGACTGAAACGTTGCGGGTCTTCCAGCAAGCAATTACGGAAGATTTCGGTAGTCATAATTAATACGGGGGCGTGCGCATTTATGCTCACATCCCCGGTTAAAATCCCCACCTTTTCACCGTAGATGGCCGTAAAATCGCGGAATTTCTGGTTGGACAGGGCCTTGATCGGGGAGGTATATATAACCTGCTGGTTTTGGGCGATGCATTGTGTGATGATATGTTCGGCGATGGCTGTTTTGCCGGCACCCGTAGGCGCATATACAATGACCGATTGATTTTTTTCTGCGCAACTGATCGCATTTTTTTGAAAAGCATCATAAATCATGTTAAGGAAATTATAGAACAAAAATCGCATATCAACAATAGATTATTCTATTTAGTTTCATGCTTTACAAATGAAAAGAGAAGCTGTAAAATAGTTCTTAAGATGATTTTAAAAGGTTCAGTTTTAAATGCCCAGCAGCAGGATGCGATAAAGGAAGTAGGCAATATCTGTGTCGGCAATTCCACGGGTATCCTGTCTCAACTTTTTGGCGGAAGAGTCGAAGTGCATCTGCCGGCTTTGGATATTATTTCCACTGGCGATATCTCTAGCTACGTAAAGGAAAAAGGGAAGTTAGTCTACGGAGTAAACGTACAAATAACCGCGCATTTGGAAGGTACGATATTTTTACTGTTTCCGGAAAAAGACTCATTGAAAATTATAGATAAATTCATGAGCGGAGTAGATTTGACTGGATTAAACTTCACGCAATTTGGCATTTCGATTTTGAAAGAGATCGGGGGAATTTCCATTTTTACTTATATAACCACGTTAAGTTCGCTTATTAAAAAACTTATCCTGTCTTCGGTCCCCAATTTCTTAAGCGGGACGATTGATGAATTGTTGCACATGATGTTGCGTGAATATGAGCACTGGGGCAATGTTTGCGTTATCCACACGGCTTTTCATGAAGAAAGTTTGGATATTGAAGGGGGATATTATCTGATTTTAAATAAAAGCAGCGCCGAATTCATCCTAAAAACCATCCTTTAAAGTTACCTATATACAGATGGAATTTTTTTTAAGTTTTTTGAAAATATTCCCCGCAGTTTTAGAAATTTTTATTGTTATAATCTGCGGGTTTTTCTTTTTCAAATTAAAGCTGCTAAACACTGAACAAATCCGTGGCCTGGGCAACCTGGTTATAACACTGTTTTTACCCTGCCTTATTTTTTCTTATTTTTTACAAGGGAATTTCTCTTTTTCTCAAGGTTTTTGGTGGGTTTATCCGATTTTGGGGATAGGCGTGTCCGGTGCCGGGATTTTAATTTCAAAATTATTTTTGTTTTTTGATAAAAGTATTGAAAACAAAAATGAGTTTATTGCCCTGGTTTGTTTTCAAAATTGCGGATATTTACCGTTAGTGCTTGTGCGCAATATTTTCCCGGTGATAATTGCCGACGCGCTTTTTGTAAATATTTTTTTGTTTATTCAAGGGTTCAATCTAATTTTTTGGAGTTTTGGCATGAATCTTTTATCGGGCGAAAAAAAATCAGGATATCATTTAAAAGCGATGGTAAATGCGCCATTTATCACTTTAATCATCAGTTTGTTAATCGCCGGATGCGGATGGAAAGCGTTTGTGCCCAGAGTATTGTTGCGTTCGTGCGTATTTTTAGGGGAGTGCACCTTGCCGATAGCATTATTGGTCCTGGGCGCGATATTGGCCGAATCTTTAGCGGCAAAAATTGAAAGCAAACGTTTTTTATGTAAAGTAGTCTTGTTGAAAATGATTGTGATGCCTTTGGCGGCCATAGCGATTTTAAAAGTTTTTAAATCCGTAGATCTTATGTCGTTTGTGATACTTATTGAATGCGCCATGCCTTCGGCTTTAAATTTGAGCGTGGTGGCCTACCATAAAAAATCAGCGTATCAACTTATCAGCCAAGGTGTTTTGTTTACCCATCTTGCCGGGTTGTTTACAATTCCCGCATTAATCGCTTTATTTGCTTTGATTAGACGTTAGGATTTTAATCGAGGACGATCTCAATAGTGGTATGAGAATTTTGCGCTAATGCCAATAGGTGCTTGCGTTTTATTTTTATCTGGTTGGGAGAAATCTGCTTATAGGGTATTTGCCTGGGACTGATAGTTACTTTGGTAATAGAATATTTTCCGTAATCTATTTTACGTGCATTTTTATAAATTAAACTTATACGTCGTTCTGCAAAATAGCAGGCAAGTGATATTGTATGCGAATTGTTGAATTGTTCGCCTATAAGTTTTGGGGATATTAGTAAATTGCCAAAATTGCCGTTTATCCCATAAACCTCAGACAACATAGTCATTATATACCAACTTGCCGATCCGGTTAAATAGGAGTACATGCCGCGTCCTTCCAAATTAAAATATTCGGGCAGGCACGGATATATCTTGCTGATATGGGTGTTTGTTGCAATCTCAAATAAGCTTTTTAGCACCTGGTAGCCTTCTTTTGCAAAACCTCGCTTATACAAAGCGTTGGCAAACATTATGCACATATGGCTAAAAACCGCCCCGTTTTCTTTATCCCCGTATGAAAAAGCAAAAGCCCGGCCGAGGTCAAATTGCGGCCCTTTGAAATCGGTATTAAGCCGAAAACCGCCGAATCGCTTGTCTTTTAAGAACTTGGAAGCGGCGCGGAAGATCTGGCGTACCTGGTGCGTAGAGGCTACTCCGCTGAAAATAGGGAAAACTTGTCCGGTAAGAGTCATTCTAACTTTCCCCTTAAACTTCCCCTCGACGCGTTTTGTGCGGTTGTCGTAATAGCCGTTGAAAAACCCGATTTTTTTGGAGATCTGTACCCATTCTTTTTTTCGCAGATGCTCAAACATCCATTGCCATTTTAGAGATAAGTCCTGGGTTAAATCTTCGATTTTCACCGCTGCTTTTTTACCGTTTATGCGGTATTTTACCGATTTAAAATATCGTTCAAGAAGATCCTGTTTTTCTGACGGGTTGTTATAATCGATTGCGTGTGTACGCAGGGTATCTAGAAGGATTAAAATTTCTTTTGCCAGAAATATTTCTTTTACCTTCTTTCTCGATTTAAGCTCGATAAGCAAGAGCGTAAATTCATGGAGATTACGGGCATAGAAACAACTGAAGGCAACGCTTTCACCGCCGTCTTTGGCCATATCCAACCCATCATTCCAGTCCGCATCTTCAAGTTTTATGTTGTTATGCACGCCAACATTGAAAAAAGAAGTTAAATGTTGTACCAATATGTGTTCGAGTATTGTGCCTCGGTAAAGATGACCGTTTTTTGTGTGCAGATGTTTTGAATGTTTGTAGTGAGGATTCCAGTCGTGATCTGTCTCCTGGCCGCGGCAAAGGCGTTGATCGTAAAAATAAGTTTGGTTGTCGAACAGGATATCAAAATCTCCGGTTTGATGTATATATAATTGCAGGGTAAAATACGGCCAGATGCCGTGATCCATCCAGACACGGGTAATTTTATTGCGGTCGGCGATGAAGTACCCCGGTTTTTTAGTTATTATCGTGGCATTAGTGCCGTCAATCCGTACTCCGGAAAAGTTATCTTTCAGGATTTTGCGGGTCTTTTTAGGATGAATAAAGATGAATGTTAGGCAGTCCTGCCAGAGGTCGCGCCAGCCTTTTCCGCCCCGCCCATAATCGAAATCAGGCAGGAAAGAGCAACCGAAGATTTTTCTCAAAATCGGCTGCAGCGTTACCCAGCGCAGCCAGTTATCCCAAAGATTATCGGCGGTGCAGAAACTGATGGAATCTATTTTGTTCTTCCAAAAATCAATATTCTCCGATAAGGCTACGGAGATTTTTTCCTTATGGTTGAATTTTTTAAAAGTCTGGCTTATCTGCGAGTCTTTTTCGGCAATCCCTAATACTAAAATATAATCTGCGGATTCATCGGGGATAAGCGTTTTTGTTTTAAACCGTAAAGCGCCCATTGCTTCTTTGCCTTGATGAATTTTGCCTGCTTTTTTCAATGCCGGCAGATTATTTATTACCGCTTGCGGTGTTTTTAAACAGTTTCCCTCGCCGATAAAAGATTCGACTGTCGGAAAAACCCCTAAAGGCGGTTGTTTGTTGCCTTCGCATCCCAGTATAAAATAGCTAAAATGATTAATCTTGTGGCCGCGTTCATCAAAAGACATGACGGGTTTGACGACAATTCCGTATTTTGTGATATTTATGCGGTGAAGCAGGCTTGTGCAGTGCCGATGATCACGCAAGTTATCGGCGGAGCGTCCAAATATAGGGATAGCTGAAGTCGGCGTGAAGTTTATGGCCGTATCGGAAATGTTAGTAATTTTTATATGCATGAGTTCAGCTTTTTCGTTGCTTGTGGGGACGAAAGTTGTTATTTCAACTTCCAGACCAAAATTTTTGCTTGTTTTTTTTATCGTATGCCAGAGGATGCCGGCATGCAACGTTACCTTTACATCTTTAGGCTGGTAGTAGGAAGAACCGCCCAAAGACCAGATATGGTTTTTGTCAAAATATATCCAGAAATTCCGGTTGACTTTGTTATTGTAAAGGTCTTCACTTGTTACGGGTTGCAGTAAAAACTGATTCTGGCCGATTTTTATATCACCTTGTAGTTGCGGCGTAATACTGGACATAAATTCCTGCTCATTAGCTAAAGGGAAGTATAACCGGCTGATTCTTTGCGGTTCCGGAAATACAAAATCGCCGTTTCTATTTACGAAGCTCCATAATTGATTTTTATTCATTACTTAAATTTTTCCTGTTTTTATCTTATAAAATGGAAATAGCTCGGGTGCCGTTAATTTTTTTTGATGTTTTAGGACTATAGTATAAAATAAAAAAAATTTTTTCGCAAGTAAAATCCCTAAATTTTTAGAAAAAAAGAAACTCTTTAACAATAACGATTTTAGCTCTAACTTCCTTGCGCAAATTGGGTTAGGTAATAATGCCCGTTAAAAACTTATGAATTTTACAAGCAATTGACACCTCAAATTTTATATGTTAGAATTGCTTTACTGTTAGGAATAAACAGGGTATAATCAAATAGCTATTTTTATCCCGTCTCGCATCCCGCCAACGCGGGGGGATGAATGTAAAAAATCACTGCGGCAGGATATCACTGAACGGCAAGCACGATGTGTAATATTTGGGCTGGATACTGTGTGAATCGGGGCCTGCCCGCGGGTTTTTATGACCGGTTAAAAAAACAAAACTTAGATAAAATGAAAATTCTTGTTACTGGCGGCTTGGGATTTATCGGGAGTAATTTTATCCGTTTTATGCTGCGGAAATACCCCAGCTTGAAAATCGTTAATTTAGACAAGCAAACTTATGCAGCCTGCCCGGCCAATCTTAGCGACATCAGTCGGCTCAAGCGCTATGCTTACATAAAAGGCGATATCTGTAGCCCGAATACGGTTAAAACAGCTATGCGGGGCTGTGCGGCGGTATTGAATTTTGCCGCAGAAACTCATGTGGACCGTTCGATACAAAACGCGAGCGCCTTTTTGAGAACAAATATTTTTGGCGTATATAATCTTTTGGAAATTGCGAGGGGTTTTAAGGTAAAGAGATTTATACAGATAAGTACCGATGAGGTATATGGCTCGATAAACAAAGGCAGGTTTTCCGAACATTCGCCGGTTTTACCGAACAGCCCTTATTCGGCAAGCAAAGCGGCTGCGGATTTAATTGTGCGCTCGTATTCCAAAACGCATAAGCTGCCGGTTATTATTACGCGTTCCAGCAATAATTTTGGGCCGTGGCAATTTCCGGAAAAAGTAATACCAGTATTTGTAACCAATATTTTAGAAGGAAAACCCGTTCCTTTATACGGAGACGGAAAAAATATCCGGGACTGGATTTTTGTTCTAGATAACTGCGCGGCAATTGACCTGGTTTTGCAAAGAGGGAAGATAGGTGAGATTTACAATATCGCGACGGGTTGTGAAATACGCAATATTGATTTAACGATGTTGCTTTTGAAAATTTTAGGGAAAGACAAATCCTGGATTAAGCCTGTAAAAGATCGACCCGGACACGATTTGCGTTATAGCCTGGATATAAGAAAAATACGCCAGCTTGGATTTAAACCTAAAAATTCTTTTTTTAAATCGCTGCAAGAAACTGTTGATTGGTACAGAAATAATCAAAAATGGTGGAAAGAATTGAAAAAAAGATTTTAATTACTGGTGCCGCGGGCATGCTCGGTAAAGCATTGATCAGCCGTTTTAACGATAGATTCTGCGTAATAGCGCTTGATTTAAATCCAGTCAAGGAGAATAATTCTTCAATTGTTTTCTGCCCGGCGGATATCTGTAATCTTGATGCGTTGAACGGAATCTTTCACAAATATAGGCCGGAAATTGTTATTCATGCCGCTGCCTATACTGACGTGGACGGCTGTGAAAACAAAACAGAACTTGCTTACCGTATTAATGGCCAGGGTACGCAGAATATCGCATGCCTGTGCAAACAAATAAAAGCCAAGCTTATCTATACCAGCACGGATTATGTGTTTGACGGCAGCAAGGGGGGCGCTTACCGGGAAGATGATCCTCCGAATCCGCTTAATGTTTACGGCCGTTCAAAATTAGAAGGGGAAAAAGCGGTTGCCCGGACAATAGCGGAATATCTAATCGTAAGAACGAGCTGGTTGTTCGGCGCGGGCGGAAAAAATTTCGTTGATACCATCATCGATAAAGCCGGGAAAGGAGAACAGCTTAAAGTGGTAAACGACCAAATCGGTTCGCCTACCCACACGGAGAGTTTAGCGCAAGCTATCGAAAAATTAATCGGGCATATTTTTCAAAAAAACAAACGCAATGCGTACGGGATATATCATATTACAAATAGCGGAACCTGCAGTTGGTTCGAGTTTGCTCGAGAAATAATTGATTTAAGCAAAACCAAAGCGCAAATTTTACCGCTAAGCAGCGCAGAATTTGCCCGTCCCGCCCAAAGGCCGGCAATTTCCATTTTGGACAATTCCCGCTATAACGAAATCATCGGCCATTCGTTGTGCAGTTGGCAGGAGGCGTTAAAGCAGTATATTGTTAAAGAGAAGGGAAGTTTAAGATGAGGATACTGATTACAGGCGGCGCAGGTTTTATCGGTTCGCATCTATGCCGGCGGCTAATTCTGGAAGGGCATAAAGTTGTTTGCCTGGATAATTTGATTACCGGCAGCAAAAACAATATCGGCGGCCTTTTAAAGCACAAAGATTTTACATTTATAAAACACGACGTATCCAAACATATCAATGTAAAAGGCCGGATAGACTTTATATTGCATTTTGCTTCTCCGGCAAGTCCGGTGGATTATCTCAATTTTCCCATTCAGACCTTAAAGGTAGGGAGTCTGGGTACACACAACTGTTTGGGGCTGGCAAGAAAAAAGAAGGCAAAGTTCTTGATTGCTTCCACCAGTGAAATATACGGCGACCCGCTGGAACATCCGCAAAAAGAAGAATATTGGGGCAATGTTAATCCCATCGGCCCGCGGGGCGTATATGATGAAGCAAAACGTTTTGCTGAAGCCATAACCCTTGCTTATCACCGCGTACATAAAATAGACACAAAGATTGTCCGGATATTTAATACTTACGGCCCGGCGATGCGGAAAAATGATGGTCGGGCGATACCGAACTTTATTTCCCAGGCTCTTGCGGATAAGCCGCTGACGATATACGGCGGGGGCAAACAGACGCGTTCTTTCTGCTATATTGATGATTTAGTCAAGGGGATATTGCGTCTCATGAATTCCAAAATAAATATTCCTGTAAATCTGGGCAATGCTAAGGAAATAACGTTGATTGATCTGGCAAAAAAGATCATTGCCCTGACTCAATCCAAGAGTAAGGTGGTGTTTGAGCTGCTGCCCGTGGATGACCCAAAAAAAAGGCGGCCGGATATCAGCCGCGCGCGTAAACTTTTGCGTTGGCAGCCAAAGGTGGAGTTAGAGCAGGGGTTAAAAAACACCATTGCTTACTTTAAAGCCGCAAGGTGAGTTATGAGGTATAAAACAGAAAAAGAGGTTTCTTCGGGTGGGGTGGTAAACCGGCCCGGCACAAAGTCGGTTGTGTTAATTTGCCGGAAAAATTTTAGTGTATGGTGTTTGCCTAAGGGAAAAGTAGAAAAGGGGGAGACGTTTGAAGATGCGGCTGTCCGGGAGATAAAAGAGGAAACCGGGGTTGTTGCGAAAATAGCCCGGTATCTAGATGAAGTTCATTATTGGTATTCTGACGCAAAAAGAAAATTGCGCTTGGACAAGACGGTACATTTTTTTTTACTTACCTATAAAAATGGCGATATCGGTACGCATGACCGTGAGGTAGATACGGTCGAGTGGTTTGATATTGATACGGCCATCGGCCGGGCCACGTATGAGACCGAACGCAAGATCTTGCTTTTGGCGAAGAAAATCTTAGAAAAAGGGATAAATAAAGAGTGAAGTTTGAAAAATTAGCGAAATATTTTGAAAGATTAGAAGCGACGACAAAAAGGCTCGAGATGACCGATATACTCTCGGAACTTTTTAAGTCCATCGATGACTATGAAAAAGAGGTAGACAAAATTATCTATTTATGCCAGGGGCAGCTTTTGCCGGTATTTAAAAATGTCGAGTTCGGTATGAGCGAGAAATTGATGCATAGAGCTATTGTGGAAGCAACCGGGATGCCAACGGATAAGATAACGGCTCACTTTCGGAAAAAAGGGGATTACGGCGAGACGGCCTATGATTTATGCTGCTTGCATCCGGCAACAAAAACGGTAAAGGATGTTTATGAACAATTAAACACTATTGCGCAAGCGACCGGTTCGGGAGCGGTTGCAAAAAAAGTCGGAATACTTGCCGGGCTTATTCGGCAAACCAGCCCCCTTGAGGCCAAATATATCGTCAGAATCATATTGGGCAAGCTGCGTTTAGGAATAGGAGATGCGACTGTTTTGGATAGTTTATCCTTAGCCTGCGCCAAAAATAAAAGTTTGCGGGGTAAATTAGAAGTGGCTTATAACCGTTGTTCCGATTTAGGCTTGGTGGCTAAAATTCTCTTTACACAGGATTTTAGATATATCGAGAATTTTAAGGTTATTGTCGGTTGCCCAGTCCGGGTTGCTTTGGCGGCGAGGCTTTCCAGCCCTAAAGAAATCATCGAAAAGATCGGCGAATGCGCCGTAGAGACCAAATATGACGGCTTTCGTTGCCAGATACATAAAGATGGCGATAAGGTAACAATTTTTTCCCGTAACCTGGAAAATACTACGCATATGTTTCCCGAAATTCAGGAAGGAACGGTCAAGCAGATAAGCAGTAAAAGAGCGATGTTTGAAGGAGAAGCGTTAGCGTACAATCCTGACAACGGCGAAATTTTACCTTTTCAAATAACGGTTCAGAGGAAAAGAAAATACGATATCGTGGAGATGCAAAAACGTTTCCCGCTAAAGCTTTTTGTCTTCGATATTTTATATGTCGATGAATGGGGCGATGTAACGGGCCAGCCGTATCGGGCAAGGCGGGAGATTATGGATAAGGTAGTGAAACCTGGCGAGGTGTTGGAATTATCCCCTTTTAAAATCGTAAAGACGGAAAAAGAACTTGCGGAAATTTTTGATAAAGCCGTGCGTGCCGGCAGCGAAGGGATTGTGGTTAAGAGATTGGATGCCGGATATCGGGCGGGCGGGAGAAACTTTAACTGGATAAAGTTAAAACGTTCATATGAAGATAAGGTAAGCGATACTATAGATGGCGTGATCGTCGGATATTTTTTTGGTAAAGGACAGCGCGCAAGTTTCGGCATTGGCTCACTGTTGCTTTGCGTGTTGGATGAGAAAAGCGGCGGCTTTAAAACCATAGCAAAAGCAGGTTCCGGTTTAAGCGAGGATGATTTATCCAAACTTAAAAGGATACTGGACAAATGTAAGACGGCGACAAAACCCAAAGATGTGGATTCATTAATTCGGCCGGATGTTTGGGTCAAGCCGCATTACGTGACGGAAGTGCAGGCCGATGAAATTACCCGCAGCCCAATACATACTTGCGGTAAAACCAATAAAAATATGGCCGGTTTTGCCTTGCGCTTTCCCCGCATCGTAAAGCTTATCCGGACGGAAAAAAGCGTACGGGATGCGACGACCGTAAAAGAAATTATCGATATATTTAAAATCCAGGGGAGGAGAAAATAAGGATGAAAAAGGAAGCTTTATTCTGGAAAAAAGGAATGGGTGAAAGCATCAGCTGTGGCCTTTGTCGCCGCAAATGCATAATCGATAATGGTCATGCCGGATGGTGCGGGACACGTTTAAATCAGTACGGAACGCTTTACACGTTAACTTACGGCAATATTGCGGCGATCAGTGTGGCCCCTATAGAAAAAAAACCGATGTTTAATTTTTTTCCCGGCACATTATGGTTGTCTTTAGGCGGGTTAGGATGTAATTTCCGGTGTCAAGGGTGCCTGTCCTGGGACTTTTCCCATTGCGATGTAAATAAAAGTCTTTCGAGCACAACTTATATGACCCCGGAAATGGTTGTCAGAAAAGCAAAGAAAAATAAGTGCAAAGGGATCGCCTTTACTTATAATGAACCGACAGTGTGGTTTGAATTTGTAATTGATGTTTTCAAATTGGCCAAAGAAGAAGGCCTGTCCACATGCTACGTAACCAATGGATATATGTTGCCGGAACCTTTGGAGATGCTGAGCAGGTATACGGACGGTTTTTGCCTCGATGTAAAAGGCGCTTTTATGGAAAGTTATGCCCGAATTTCGGATATCGACGACGTAAATATCATTTTTGCCAACGGCAGCGCGGCCAAGCGTAAATACGCGATGCATGTGGAAATAGTTACAAATTTGATTCCCGGTTATAATTCAAACGATAAAGAAGTTAAAGAAATCGCTTCCTGGATATTCGCAGAACTCGGCAAAGACACTCCCTGGCACCTGACGCGCTTTTTCCCCTACGGGCATTTGAAAGAAGTGGCGCCGACCCCGATAAGTTTATTGGAAGGAACGCGTAAAACGGCGATGGAGGAAGGCATTCATTATGTCTATATCAGCAATGTCCCCGGACATAATGCGATCCATACTTATTGCCAGACCTGTAAGAAAGTCGTAATTCGCAGAAAAGACTACGACGAAATAGAAATTCGTTTAAAAGAGGGGCGTTGCGGCCATTGCGGCGCGTTAATCTTCGGCCGTTTTCAGGCTAATTAATTATCTTACCCTGCACCTGTTTGTGTTTGCCACGGCGCGGCAAGCAAAGGTGAACTGCTATCCAAGGGGTTTTCCTGAATGTCTGGATGACGATAGCCGTACACCACCTTTAGCCGAGCGCCAGGTTTGATAATATCAAGCGCCGCTGCGGCTCGCTTTAACATCTGTGCCACCTGTTTACGAACAAAAGTTATATCGCCCGTATAAGGCAACAT
>JAHJAO010000017.1 GCA_018813905.1 Candidatus Omnitrophota bacterium | reverse complement strand
TTTTTTGCATATATTTTTCTACTTTCCCGGAATTAGACATCCAATGTTTTGAAAATTTTTGGTTTATAACCAACCTGTCCGGCTTTGATAAATCAACTTTTATTTTAATCTGAGTCGGCGCCATAGAATAATAATTTACTTTATTTTTTTCATGCGAGAAATAAGCCTCGCCTAGATATGCCGGGTTTTCGAATAGATATATTTTTGTGCTCGGCATCAAAAAAGCATACTGTGGAATCGCAAAATATTTAGGCGTGGTATTTTCCTGTTCATCAAAGTATTGATTAAAAAACGGTGCATTTACTAATCCATAGCCTTTTAAAAACAAAGCGAGACGCAAAGCCAAGGCTCCGCCCTCATCTCCTTGGTGCATACAAACTGTTTTAACTTGCGCGATATATTCGGAAGGTTCCCAAAAACGTATTTTGTAATTATAAGCATTGAAATAACCAACATTTGCCCATAAAAGATTGCCATAGGTAAACGCGATAAGCCCGATCGCAATAATCTTCCCTGTTTTGTTTTGATTCGTAATTTTTAAAATTGAAAAGAAATTTCCACTGGTTATGCTGATTATAAATACAATTATAACCACATAGTATTTTGATATTTCTCTCATCGAATGGAAAATCGGCAAATTCCATAATAAATGATGTATATCAAAAAAAGCATTCGGGCCAAAAGACAGCAAGATAAATATCGTCAAAATCATTACCCATCTGCTTAGCTTTTTAAAAAAGACTGTACAAGCGGTCAAAGATAGTATCACCGGCAGATATCCAACATACGCCGTCCCGACGCCCGATTCCAATGAATCCAATAAATGCTTCCTTAATAAAGACATGGTGTTAGCTTGCGAAATCGTCTCTTCATAGGTAAAATTGCTTGGCGTAGAGTTAGCCCTTAAAAAATCTAGAAGCGGCAACAACCTCCCGGCTGAATAAATACCGCATAAGATTACGGCACAAAAAAATACAACAATATATCTTCTTTTAAAAGTGAACTTAGCTCCTTCTTTCTGAAATGCATAAAATAACGCAAATAAACCTAAAAAGGCCACAGCAATAAGAAAATAAAAGCATGAGTATGTAAAAAGCCAAGCCAAAATTAACGCAGAATAAATAATGTATTTATTTTTATATTTCGCCTTTATAAAAAATGCCAGCAATAACGGAAGCAAAAGCATGTCTCTCGCAAAAAGATACCCGTTTACCTGCATGTATGGGAAAAATCCGCACATTGTAAAAACAACCGTCGAATAAAATGCTCCGTATAAGTCATATTTAAGAACTTTTCTTGTTAAATAATACATCGAGATCGCCCCAAACACATACATAAAATACCAACTCACAGCTAATCCTTTTATAACCCCAAATAGCAAAATAAATACCGAAGAAGGGCTACAGGACAAATCAACCGGATGCCCAAATAAAAAAGCTCCTCCCTCATAAAACGGATTCCATAGGGGGAATTGATGCCAGCTTATAATGCTAAACCGGTAAAAACCGCCAAGAAAATATTGAAAATAAATTGCGCTTAAAAAATTTTTTTGGTCGGGTAAAACCCCCTTATCCATATTGAGGATTAGCGGGAGAGTATAAAACGTGATGCCGACCACTATAATCATGCAAGCAATTAAAAACTGATTACTATTTTTCATTGATTTTATTTTTTAGAAAGATACCTAATTATAATTTATAAGCACCAAGCAAAAATCATCTTCACGTTGCCTGTAACTCATTTGTTCTTTTAAAAAATGGTGTAAAAATTTCTCCCACCATTTCTGCGTTTTATCCAATTTCAATTGTTTATACCGCCTTTTACCGGCATATTCTGTCTTGGAGAATTCAAGTTTAACAATCCCTAAAAAAGGCACTTGGACGCACCTCCATAAATCAAGACCTTCATCGGCATAAACATCTTTGCAATTCGTTTTGACCTGAAAGTGATCACAACTAAAACTTCCTGCCGGAACCAAAATATCTTCTGTGCGTTTTATCAGTTCCATTTTAGAATAGTCGACCCAACCTTTTTCATCAGGTAAATCATTATAGAATGTGGCTGCGAGGATATTCTTTTGGCTAAAAAATTTATTGGCATCTACCGAATAACTGTGCCCTTCATCTAAAGTAACAATTAATTTATGCGCTTGCTCAAATAAAACAGCAATGCCTTGTGAAATATAATAATCTGGACGTTTAGAAAAATCATCGGCATCCAATTGTTCAACTAATGCTTTTAATGACATTTCTCTTTTTTTATTATCGAAGATATCTAACCTTATCCAAAAACATTCTTTATCATCAATAATCTCTTTATCATAAACTGAAATTTTGCATCCATTTCCGCAGCTTGCTTCGTTTAAACTGATTATCCGATATTCCGCATACTGTCCGATTTCTAACGGACGCAGCATAAAATCATTTTTTACGGTATATGCATAGCTTACATCAGCACAACTCATAATAAATAATATCGTAAAGCAAATATTACGCATTAACCTCGGATCTCCTTAATGCCTGGTTATACTTTCATAACTGGCTATACTTTTATAAAACGTTTATTTGCACTTAAAATCGTTGTTAGTAATTTATTTCAAACTAGTTGATTATTTTTTTAAGCAATTTGAAATCAACTTTAAAATTCATTAAATAATTCAATGTCAACGCGCCCAGGAACCCGCAACCGGGGCACGAAGGCAACACCGGTAATTCCCTAAAGGCTTCCTGAAAACTGCGTTCGGCGCAATTGGGCAGTTTGCCTTTATAGAAAAGCCGGTCGCAGGGGGAAATATCACCTTCGGGATTTATCATGCAAAATGCCTTGCCCGCCCAACATTTCAAATGCTGATATTTTGGCCAGCTGCGGATATGCTCTAAAGACCAAAGGCTGTTATCTATTACGCTGTTTTTACTGCGGCATTCTTTTTTTAGCAAATCTAGCCCATTTTTTAATTGGCTTTTGGAGAAAATTATTTCCCGATCAAATCCATCAGTATTATCTTTTAAATATCTTACATTTTTAAAAGGTTGGAACCTTACCCGGGTACCAAACTCGCGGGCTACTTTAAGCATATATTCTATATGCGCTATGTTATAACCAGTAAGTGTTGTGCAAAAAATAAACTTTATTCTTTTTTCTTGGGCAAACCTGGCCGCATCCATAACCCATTTATGGCTGCCTTTTATCTCGCGGACAACATCATGAATCTCCTCCGGGCCGTCCAAGCTTAGTTTCAATAAATCAAGCGCCCCAAGTCCCGCGGCTTTGGCAGAAAAACAAAACCCGCTGGAGTTAAGTTCGGGAGAAATCCCTTTATCCTTTGCCTGCTTTATAATCGCACATATATCCTCCCTCAGCAACGGCTCCCCTCCGGAAAAAGAGATTTTTTTAACCCCAACAGCGGCCAATTCATCAATGATTCTAAATATTGTTCTGGTATCTAATTCCCGAAATTTCATTTTCCAAATTTTACAATATTTGCATCTTAAAGGGCACCGCCCGGTGACATCCCATCTTATCGCCATAGGATATCCCCGGTTACTGCATTTGATTTTTAGCAACTTGCCTATCAAGTGCACTTTGGACAACAGTTTCATATTCTTATAGCTTTTATTCTCACAACATATAATACGGCTTATAAATATAAGGCGTTCCAAATCGAATTTAAATTTAGCGAAACAAGACAGTTGGCTTCAATCCGATCCGCACACCAGCAATTATTGCAATTTAAAGCAGGAAGCATATTAAATGCCGTTTTAAAATCAACTACTGCAGAATTTACTTCTGTATTTACTGATTTAGAATGTTGCCGATAATGACTGCAGCTCATGACGTCTCCGTTAGCGCTAATGCGGCAACTAATCAACCTGCCGTTACATAAAACCGCCCGTGGCTGCGGCCAACTATAAAGATGCCCAAGACAGACCATGGAATTACGTATATTCTCATTTTTCTTTTTCTTAATTCTAAGTGTATTAATTGTCTTTTTGTATCTGTCGTCTTCGGGAACAAAGGGGTTTATTTCATTAGTTCCCAATATCCATTGCGTGGCTGGCTGAAAAGTTACTCTAGCACCAAACATACGCGCCGTATACAAAACAAAATCGATATCACCCAGATTATATTTGGTCAACACGGTATTAAACGTGATCCTAATCCCATTATCCCGGGCAAGGTTTGCTGCCGTTATCACTTCCCGATATGAATTCGCCCCTCTAATTATATCATGATTTTGCTCTGTCCCCTCTAAACTTAATTTCACCTCATCTAATTTCCTAAGTTCTCTTAACCGCCCAGGAAATAACGCTCCGTTGCTATTTAATCTGACATATATATTTTTTTTTGCCAAACAGTCGATGATCGTTCCGATATCGTCTCTAAGCAACGGTTCTCCTCCGGTCAAATTAACGGCCTGTGTCCCACACTTTGCAAGCTGATCAATTATGGAGAAAACCACACCTGTATCCAATTCTACAGTTTTGTTATCCCATATCCGGCAATACCCGCATCGTTTGTTGCAACGATTAGTCAATTCCCAACCGACAATTAACGGCGCTTTCTTTTTAAATACAAGCGCCCCCAACAATCCGGCTGCTGCTGTAATTTTATGTTTAATTCGCATAGTTTTAGCTATTACAAAATATGAATTTAACGCCTGCGATAAGATACCTCGCCAATTCGCCAAAAGACTTTATTTTAAAAATCCTGCCAGCGATATACCCCGGTCTAAAATAGAAACTGCGGTAAGCTTTTTTAACATAACTGTTCATTTCTTTAACACTCAGATTTGTCCAGGGCGCAGGCAAATAATCTTCTTTTTGCTCCCCCAGGATATACTCTCGCCAAAAATCTCTTCTTGTCTCTTTTTGCAAAACCGCATGCAAATCCGAACCGGGTTTGGCAATTGTCCTGCCAATCTGCACAAAATCTAATGATAGCCTTTTAGCAAAACTGACTGTTCGCCTAATCGTATCTTTGGTCTCCCCGGGGTTGCCCAGCATAAAAAATCCCAGGGTTTGTATACCGTGTTTTTTTGATAATTTTATTGCTTGCTCTACTTGCCTAAGATTTATTTCTTTATTTATCGCATTTAGAATCCGCTGGTCAGCTGATTCTATTCCATAGAATATACACCGGCAACCGGCCGAAGCCGCCAATTTTAATAATTCTTCATCGACCAAGTCTACCCGGGAACGGCACGTCCATTTGATTTTAATATTTCGTTTAATAATCTTTTCGCATATATCAAATACCCTTTTTTTATTCAAAAAAAATACCGCATCAAAAATATCAATCTCGCGAATATTGAACTTTTTATAACATTCTTCTATTTCTTGCACAACATTCTCCGGAGACCTTTCCAGATAAGGAAGTTTAGCTATGGCGCAAAATTTACATTTATAAGGGCACCCTTTGCTCGTGACCATTATTGTAAAGTTTTTCGCCTGGGAAACGAATGAATAATACTTTTCGTTCGGCAACAAGTGCCTTGCCGGAAAAGGATACAAATCGAAACCAATATTTTCCCTCCCCGCGGGATTTATTACAATATCTCCATACTCATTTCTATAAGCCGCGCCTTCTATGCCGCTAATTTCTTCTTTATTTTGAATAGCCAAAACCAATTTGGGCAAAGATTCTACGGCTTCTCCCACTATCCCATAATCAATCTCCTTATAAGAAAGCGACTCCCTTGCATAATTCAAAAAATTAATTCCTCCCGCGATAACCGGAACAGCTATTTTCTGTTTCAAATATCGTATCCATTCCAAAGTCTGATGGAATTGGTAAGCGTCCATTCTAAAAGCCAAGATATCCGGTTTAAATTTATCTAAAATACCGGCGGTATCGGCTTTTGAAAGACCAAGCGCGTTGGCATCAACCATTATCACCCTGTGTCCTGCTCGCTCCAAAATAGCCGCCACATAAGCCAAGCTTAGGGGCGGAGCGAGACAAAACTTCTCATCCACTATTTTCGGATTCTCCGAAAATTTCCTATGCCTTAAAGGGCAGTGTATTAGAGCAATTTTCATTATTTGTTTAAATTTAAAAGGGTATTTTAATTAAACCCGTACATATTTGCTGGCCACATACACATCTATGCCAAAAACATTGCGGCCGGCAATATTTCATCTTTGATACAAATCTGAAGATAATACCTGTTTCGCATCGTTTTTTTTAAAGGAACAAAAGCTGTCAAACCAAATAAAAAACATGAGCATATTCCAAAGCTTTCTGCTAAAATCACCTTGCCCCCGTGCATGCCTGTCTAAAAGCATAAGCGGATATTTGCGGTTTATGACATTATCTATTTCTCCTGCGGCAGTTAGAAACTTTTCCGAAGCAAATTTTTTTAAATCGTACCTGAACCATTTCGCGATAGGTACGCTTAAACCTTGCTTACCCCTTGAAATAACCTTTCTCGGCAGATCATTTTTAAACGCTTTCTTTAATATATATTTGCCGTTAAATCCGTTTATTTTTTTAGATAACGGCAGCCTGCAGGCAAAATCAACCAACTTATTGGATAAAAAAGGAAACCTTGTTTCTAAAGAGTTAAACATGCTTGCCATATCCGCCTTGCCCAATACACCATCAGGCAACCATATTTTTTCGTCAAAAAACAGCGCTTTTTCCAATAGCTTATTTGAACTAGAACCATTAAAGTGTGTTTCAAATATCGAATATGGCTCTTTCAGGTAAAGATTTTTTTGTAACTCTCTAAAACATTCCGCCTGAAATATATATTTTTTTTCATCGTCAGAAAAAATTTCGCGCCAAGAATAATGCGGAACATGATCTAAATTGCTTATGCCTTTCAGGAAAAGTTCTGTCTTGTATCTAAAATTCATCCAGGAATACTGAACCGGGAAAGAATTTACCGCCGAAAATAATACTCTTTTCAATCGTTTCGGTATTTTATTAAAAGAATTTGCCAAAATGTCGGCAGCATAAGTCAAATACCCGCCCAAAAATTCATCCGCCCCGTCGCCGCAAAGAATCACCCGGGTATGGTTTTGGGCATATTGGGATAAAATAAAAATCGGGATAATAGAATATTCTCCGGTAGGCATATCCATAGCCGGGCCGATTTTATCCAAAATCCCGGCAGGGTCTCCCGGCAAAGAAATTTCATGGTGTTCGGATTTTATATGTCTGGATACAATATCCGCATAAAAACCCTCGTCAAACGACTCATCATTTAAAAACCTGATCGTGAAAGTTTTTAAATCGCCCCTCTCTTTCTGGGCATAACAAGCAACACTGCTCGAATCAATCCCCCCGCTTAAAAAACTCCCTACAGGAGCATTGATATTGCTCTGTCTTTCAATACTCTCTTTAAATAAACCCCGGAATTCATCGGCATAAGAATCAGTACTTGCGCGCTTCATGGGTTTATATCGTAACTGCCAATATTGCTTTAATTGCACGCCATTGCTATCGCAAAGCAAATAATGCCCAGGCAATAACTTCTTAACCTTTTTCAATGGTGTATATTCTGCCGGAAAATAATTATAAGAAAAATAACAATTTATCCCCCTGACATCCAAATCCCGCGGTACATCTGTGTCTGTTAGCAAAGCTTTCAGATTGGAAGCGAATACAACAAAGTCGTCATGTCGGCTATAATATACCGGCTTAATACCCAAGCGGTCTCTAACCAATATTAATTTTTTCTTATTAAAATCGAATACCGCTATGGCAAACATCCCGTCCAGCTTATCGATAAATTCCAACCCGAATTCTTCATACATATGCACAATAATTTCACTGTCGCTTTTAGAAAAAAACTGGTGTTTTTTCTTGATCAAATAATCTTTGAGTTCGGTATAATTATAGATTTCCCCGTTGTATGCGCAGCAAATACTCCGGTCTTCATTAAATACCGGCTGTCGGCCATTTTCTTTATCCATAATACTTAACCTTCTTACTCCCAACCCCATATTATCTTTACAGACAATACCTCCATCATCGGGGCCGCGCCGATAAAGCCTTCTCGACATTTCATGCAGCAATCCATGTCCGACATGCCTGTCCGGATTCAAATAAAACTTACCGCATATGCCACACATATTTTAATAAATACCTTTAATATCGCCCAAGATATACCTCTCTTTAACTTTAATTTTCATAATAAGCTGTTTGCAATTTTCGAACATGTAGCTATAGGTTAAAACGTTAATAAATTTAAAATGTCAGGAATGGATCGTATTTTAAAATTCCAGAACAAATTGGCTTCGATAATACTACTACATGCACAATTGCATCGGCAATTAAACTTATTAAACGCGCTTAAAGACTTTTTGATTTGAGCTGGAGTTTTTTTTAAAATGTTAATTGAGTATTTACTGGCCGAGCAGTTATCAAAAGTGGAGTATGCACAGGAGAACATCACCCCGTCCGGAGTGATTCTAAAAGCGATCTGTCCAAAAGCGCATTTAAGCGGATATAGCTCAGGCCAATCCGACAAGTATCTCAACCCAGCAAAAGAATTAGCTATCACGTTGCGGTATGTTGAATTCGTTTTATACTCTATCAAAATCGCTATTGTCTTGCGCAAATCATTTTTTTTAATTATAAGCTCATGTTTGATATCCGAACCTAAAAATAACGGATGCAATATTTGAAATGCTATTTTTGTTTTAAAATCAGCGACCAGCTTTAATACCTGCTCGATATTTTGCCAATTATATTTATTTATAGTCGCCATAAATCTTAACTTTATTCCCACGCGTTGTGCTGCTTGTGCCATTTTTATAAGCTTAGAATATGAACCATTGCCACGGATGCGATTATGTATCTCTTCCGGACCCTCCATGCTTAAACTAAGAAAATCAAGATGTCTTAACTTGCCAATATCATCTGGCATCAGAGTCCCGTTGGAGTTTACGCCTACAATCAAATTTTTATTCTTAGCATAATTGACCAGATCAACTATATCAGCACGGATGAAAGGTTCTCCTCCGGTAAAATGCACTCTGCTCAACCCTAACGCGCAAAGTTTATCAATAACTGGCTTAACTTCTTGCGTAGACAATTCTTTTACAGCCACGTTGGGCCATTTACAATAGCTGCATCGTAAATTGCAACGATATGTAATTGCCCAACCCACTGCCAGCGGGATTCTGCGATTAAAGAACTTTGCCTTTAGTATATTTGAAGCGAATATAAGTTTTTTGCCTGTTTTTATTATCATCCAGCAAACCTCATAATCAATTCTAATTACCAGCGGTTTTAATAATTAAACTTGTAAATACCTCCGCTCTTTGACGAAACAAATGCTTCTCGCTTAAATGAGTTCAAACAGATCTCTCTAAGATGTGGCCCTACGAATACGCGGGCAACTCTTAACATCCTGCTTAAATCGATGATATCGATATACCCTGTGCAAAAACTACCTGCGAAGATTAAATTATTTTTTTCATCATAGGCGAGAGCTCTTACTCCAAACACAGTCGGAATTTTTTGTTTTTGAATTTTATCATCAGCATCATACACGGCTATCGCCCCTTCCAATGGCAATGCAAGATATATTTCT
Organism: Candidatus Omnitrophota bacterium; assembly: GCA_018813905.1. GTDB lineage: Bacteria > Omnitrophota > Gorgyraeia > B26-G9 > B26-G9 > JAHJAO01. Next base: position 15,475 of record JAHJAO010000017.1, on the reverse strand, counting down.
CTATTTTTTTCTGAAACCGCTAATGCCCCTTGCAATATCAAAGTGTTTTTTGCTATAAGTTTTTTTTCTTTAGGATAAATAAATAATGTTTTCCCTATCCAATCACAAAAAGATATCGCATACGAACCACTATTTCCATCAAAAACAATGCTCTCTGTTCCTTTTGGTATGTCGTACTTGCTAAGAATGGCTAGACTCCCCATGTCTACAAGCCACAATCCGCCTTTTTCTCTTGTAATAGCTATGGTTTTCCCATGGTTATCAAAAGCCAAGCGGGCACTCCATTGTCCTCCAAGATAACGAGACGACTTTTTCTTAAGCTGCATCGTCTCTAAATCATATACAAGCAACACCTCATCTGTTCTATCGAAATGATATAGTTCATTTTTATCCGCATTTATCGCTATATGTTCTAATTCACCTGTGGGAATTTTAATTCTTAAAGGGTTAGCGCACAAATTATCCGCATCAAAAATATGTACTGTGCTATTATTCATGTCGGTCGCAAATAGCTTTCGCTTTTTTGTTTCATACTTTAAACAATAAAAATTTCCTTTAGCAATTTGTTCGATATTGGCATATCCTTTATCCAAATAGACCGCTCCATAAAAATAAAGTGCCGATAACGCAATAATAAGCAACCCGACACTATATATTCTTATCAAAAATCTTTTAGATTTTTTAAACAAGACATACAAACAGCAACCCCCAACCGCAAATGTTACTGATAAAGACGGATTGGTTTTTAAGCAATTCAATGCCCAACTTGCCGCAAAAACGGCTGCCGCCAGCAATTCAATAATTTCCGTCATCTTACTTGTGCAAAATTTGCACAGAATCATAAAAAAGAAAATAAAAAAATACATTTATTTAAATTTGTTATTCGCAATATTGCATGTCATGCTATGACAACCTTTGTGTAATATCATAATTTCTTTTTAAAAGAGTAAGAATTAACATCTAGCCCTTCGCACTCAAAAGTCCTCTGTTTTTTTAATGTAAACTTTCTCTGCAAAAACTCTTCTAAAAATTTTGACCTTTTGTTCCCGGGCCAATGTGGCGCAGAAACCAGCCAGATATTGTCATGGTTATTAAAATTAAACTTATCGTAATCGAACCGGGCGGAGAATTGCCTGGTGGTTTCTTGGGTTAAGCATAACATTCTTACCCCATTATAATAAAAATCCTCTTTCCATTTCCCATCAATTTTCATCCCAAATTCATCATCTATCCTGCCAAGTACTTTATGGTCATCGTATGCGCAATAATACATGAAAATAGTCAGCATTTCAGCCGGAGATATTATTATCGCGTCATTCTTTTTTATTCCTGCTTTTAGAAATTTCGCGGCGTCCCGATACCCGTTGGTTGACGCCGGATTATAGATATTATTCAAAGACAAAAATGAAAGTAAAAAAATAAACGTCAGAATACCTGTGGTTAACCTTGGCCTTAACCTGGATAAAAATCGGGCAATAAGCAAATAATACGCCGGTGCAGCAAAAATCAGATAACGAATTTGATAAACAGGTTGAAATATCAACGAATATACATATGCACTTATAATCGGAGTCATTAGCCAGCATAAAAGGACCGGTTCAGCACCTGGCTTTTTGCAATATTCTTTTGATTTTGCAAAAAATAGCTGCATTAAAAAAATAACCGTATAAATAACGCTTAGCATCCTGGCAAATACCATCTTCTCCAAGCCCGTTGTTAATCCCAACCCCTCACGCACTACTTTTGCCCCGCCGCAATTAAATGCGTCGAATGTTTCTAAAATGGTTTTTGGATTTGGCGCCTCAAACCAAAAAATTCCCTTGGTCGGGTTATAAGAATTAACGAAAAAATACCACGGCACAAAGAATACAAGCACTATCGACATTGCCGCAAGCCATCTTTTCGTATTCTTTTCTGTTTTATATGTGAAAAAACAGATATTCTGTGTCAACACCCAAAAAACACCATACGGATGAGCGAGTAAAATAAGCATGTTTAATGCCGTGATAAAAACATAATATTTAATCTTGTCTTTACTAAACAGTTTTATCATTAACAAAAATGCGCTCATGGCCAGAACAACAATTAAAATAAAATCACCTCTGGCTTCACGGGAAAACGCTATACTCTGCACTGAAAGTGAAAGAATAAATGCGGCAAGCAAGCCGGTCCGTTCTCCGTATAACAATTTACCAATCTTAAAGATCAAAAATATCGAAAGAGTCCCTAAAACTACCGACAAAAAACGCACAGCGAATTCCCCGGTCCCGAAAATATTTATCCAGACCCTGGACAATAACAAATAAAGCGGTCGGTACGCCAAGCTGAAATCAAACATCTCCTGGAAACGATGCTCGGCAAAGCTAACAATTTTAGCTTCAACACTCCAAAAGCTTAAATAATCCAACTTATAAACGCGCACAATAAGTCCTAATATCATGATTGTAAAAAGGATTAAGCTGGCGTGTTTATACGTTTTATTTTTCATTTAATTTATTACTCGCTACCAAATGCATCCGGCCTCAAATGGTTCTGTGATTTATTATTTATATCAACTGGGATAAGAATAATTTTTCTTATGGCAACTATCCCTTCCATATTCGTTTTTTTTTGTTCCCAACATGAACTCTTTGCTTCTACCCAAAATTTTATTTCTAGTTGTCCACGCGGTAAGTGCCAATAAGGACTCGCGCTCGGAGAACGCATTTCCCAGCGTCCTTCGTTTTCTTTTAGATACCAACGTGGTTCTGAAAATAGATAGCCACAGTGCTGTACCCCTTTGCTGTCTAAGGCTTCGATATATAAAAAAGGGCAAGATTCCCTCCACTTATGGTAGAGGTTGATATATAGCTGATAATGCCCGCCTTTAGGTACTTCCGCATCCAAATGCCCGACAACATCAGCTTTATTCGTCAAAAGCACTTTGGCATCTTCTACTTCGCTGATTTGCCATTCTCCGCGGAAGTTTGCTGCCGGAAATGAGTAATATTCTTGTCCCGCATAACATAAAAATGGAAAAAGATAAATAAATATTATCCCGGTAAATACTATTTTTAATTTTTTAAGCATGATTCGGCAATTCCGGATACACGTTATTTTTTGGCATTTGCCAAGACATGGCAACTTCGTCTAAACGGTACCCTTTAATTAAAATATTTGATTTTCTTATTTCTCCCAACCCTTGCTGAAAACCAAGCCTTAGATGTTTTACATACCACGGCACACCTAAATCTTTATCTTTTGGCTGGGGCTGCCAGTTTTTAGTTATTATCCGCGTCGCGGTCGCATCAACAGCTACGGGGTCATATCCAGCCACAACCAGATATCCCCCTATTCTTTGTCTTAAATCTACGGACATCCCGCCAAAAGAAGCCACGACTCCTTCTCCTTCCATCCCATAAACTCCGCTGATTACTGTAAGTTTCGGCTTAATACCTTTACTGATATCCACAATTACTTCATTTATACCGGCTTCGTGAAGTTTATAACGCGGCTCTCCATATAAAACCGAAGGCATTATCCCCATAAAGTTTTTCATGCCGAAAGTTACGGGGATAGGCTGGTGATGCGTTTTTAATACGGCAATCGATATTACTACATCTGCTTCCTTTACCAGATCAGGAATTGCCAACCACCTGATTTTACTCTGTGATGGGATATAAATAAAAGAATTCGTATGTTCGCGCAGATTTAACAAAAATACCTTTTGCCCAAATTCTTTATTTATCCGTTCAATATGTCCTTCTACCTGAGCCCCTTCCTTGCCTTCTCTGCCGCCAAACAATATTTTTAGAGGCCGCTCAAACCATTCTCCGATAATAACCTCTTTCGCTCCGGCTTTGACGCACTCCCGCGCAACCGTAGCCACTACCTCCGGATGAGGAATTTCACCGGATGTCACCGGATCATGCCCCATCAAGCCCCCGGCGATATAATTAGGTTTAATAAATACTTTTTGCCCGGGATGGACTATTTTCTTAACTCCGCCGATTATATTAAGCGCCTCTTTTGTAATCTTGCGAACATCTAAGCCTTTGATAACAGAAACTATTGCCTGATCGTTCTGAGCAAAGATTCTTTCTGGCCAAACATTCTCAAAAGCTAAAGAACCGCCAAGACATACGGTACTTTTAATAAACTCTCTTCTCGTAAATTTTCTCATATTGTTTTTTATGTTTATAACGTTTTTGCAATAATTTAGGTATAAAGAATGCTATTTCAAAAATGGCTTTTGGAATATAAGGATTTATAAATAACAAAAAGATGGCTCTGGGTAAATCATAGCTTAAAAAATAAAAAGTATAGCCAAATGCTGCTTTTACGCTTAAGTTTTTAATAAGCATAAAATATCGATTGCGGAATGAAAGATATTGCTTGAATTTTAAACTGTGCGCTGAACTGTTGCGGAGGTGATAACAGATCGCCTCTGGCGCATAAACCGCTTTCCAGCCAAAACTTCTTGCCCGCCAGGCTACATCAAAGTCTTCTACTAAAAAATAAAAATCATTATCAAAAAATTCTCCCTTTTGACTAATTTCTTCTATTAACTTCCTTTTATACATCGCCGCGGCCGCACATGGGCCAAAAATCTCCTGCATCTGACCGAATTCGGGCATATTGGTCTGCCCTTCGGCGATATTAAACAAGCGTTTAGATAAAGACAGATACAGCCCCAAGCTATCTATAGTCTTCTTATCCTCTCTTAAAAACTTTCCCTGTACCATTCCTATGCCGTTATTATTTAAAAAATGTTTTTTTAGGTTAGATATATAATCTTTATCTAAAACTACATCGCTGTTTAAGGTAAGAATGTATTCGCCCTGCGCAATAGCTATTGCCTGGTTATTAGCAAAGCAAAAACCTTTATTTTCATCATTTTTAATTAGACACACCCGCGGCATATAACTTTCTATAATCTCCAAAGTGCCATCGGTTGAATTATTATCGGTTATAATTACCTCAAGATTATCCAGATTTTGGGAAAATACAGACTCTAAACATTCCCGTATGAACTTTCCCGCGTTCCAGGTAACAATGACTATGCTGACCTCAATAACTTTCTGCATTGATAACCAAACTCCGTTTTCAATCGGCGCAACATTTTAAAAAATAATCCTCTAATCCCATAACGTCTGTATATAGCTGTTATCCAGGGCTGGAAACTTGAATCGTTGATTTTTGCTTTTAAAAAGTAATGGTCTCTTACCGAGAGGGCTATTTCTTTCATTTTTTTAATTTTTTTATAATCATACCCCGGATAACTGATAAGCGCGGAATTACCACCATCATATTCATCGAATCTTACGTTTTTGCGCAAAAAATTATTGTTTTTTACATATTCATAAAAAGGCGTACCGGGTTGCGGCGTGCAGATAGAAATTTGCAAGTTATCCAGCAGATTATTCTGTACAAAATCTTTAATCAATACTATTGTCTTGGTATCCTCAGTCTCATCTGAGCCCCGTGCGCCGAATATAAAGGTGCCGTAAGTTTTAATTCCCAGCTCTTTAGCCGCCTGAAGACGTTGCCGCACAAGAGGTGCATCCATGCGTTTATTTATTCCCTGCATTACTTTTTCACTTGCGGTCTCAATGCCTATTCTTAGTTTATAGTAACCGGCCTTTTTCATCGCCCGCAAAATTTCTTCGTCTAAAAACCGCACATCGCACATCGCCTCATATTTTAAATCATTTAGTTTTGCCTCAACAATCGCGCTCGTTAATCCCATTGTGAACCCTTTATCCCCATTATGGACTTCTTCATCAAAGAAAACCCCCTCCATTGCCGGATATTTATTTCTAAGGTGGGTTATTTCTCGAACTATCTTATCTGTAGCGCGTGGGCGCCAATTTGATTGGTTATAATAAATATTCCTGGCAACACAAAAACTACATCCGAAAGGGCAACCGCGCGAACCGTACATTTGTACTTCTAAATATTCGGAACTTGGTTCGCCCGGGCAACCGTAACTCAAACGGCTTACATCCGCATCTTCCGGCCAGGGTAATTCATTAACATCCAGCAAAGCTCTTCTCTCATTGGGATATAAACCCTTAATATTTGTACTTTGCGGATTTTTCAACAACTCCAAAACCGTATACTCATATTCTCCAATGCATACATAATCTACCCCCAAAGCGCGCAATTGTTCCGGGAAGGCATTCGCATGCTGGCCGGTAAAAATAAGTTTTGTGCCAAACGCCTTTTTTATTCTTAAAGCCAAGCTTAAGTTCTCGTCAATCATCCTCGTTGCGCTCTCCATTACCAAAAAATCAGGCTTTTCTTTTAAGATACGTTCACAATATGAGTTGGAATTCAATCTTTCCAAACATCCGTCTAAAAATTTAACATCATAATCCGTATTCAGTTTAAGCAGGCTCGAAGCATAAGCCAGTTCCCAAGGATAGTAAGCAAACCAGTGATATTTGCTTTTTACCCCTTCCGACCAACGGCTGGGCGAATGGATAATATGATATCCGTTTTTATCCACGCCTATAGAATTGGCGACAACAATTTTCATAACGATTTTATCGATGTTAAAAGTTTGCCTGATAAAACTTCCAAAGAATAATTATCAACAATTGTCCTGCACGCGTTTTTACCTAAATTTAACCTTAACCCTTTTTCTTTTATTAATCCCTTAAGCTTTGATATAAATTCCTGCCTCGTCTCGGCCAAACAACCATTCTCCCCATCCCGGATTATATGCCCGGCTTCGCCGATACGACTAGCCAGTACCGGTTTTTCCATAGCCATATATTCAAAAATACGGGTAGGACTTTTTGCCTTGTTAAATTTAGAATCTTGGATAAGCGGCATGACTCCAATATCCACTGTTTGCAAATATTCCGGTATTAAATTAGGAGTGATCCACTTTTTAAACATGATTTTTTTATTATTCGCGGCCTCAATCAATTCACAGATCTTTTGCCGGTAAACCCCATCGCCTAAAATTTCAAGCCGGATATTATCTGAATTTTTCGATATTTCATTAAAACACCCAATTAAAAATTCTAAATTTTCTACATTATCCAACCGGTGCATTGTCCCCATCCACGATAATACTACATTTTCTCTATCTCTTTGAGCCGCCTGCGGCATAAAAATATCCGTATCTACCCCGGTGGGGATATACGCGACTTTTTGAGTTGCCTTTAATAAAAAATCGACCAAAAACCTGCTGGCACCGATACAAAGACTGCTGTGTTTAGCAATCATCCGCATCGCCATTTCCGCTTTGGAGCTAGAAATATTGCCAAAATAATATTTTATTTCTTCCCTGGCCTCCCAATCGTCAAGGTCAAAAATCAGCTTTTGTCCTCTAAAAAGTTTTAAAATCCATGGCGCAAAAGAATGGTAATTAAATCGCTGTAGCACAAAAATTGCATCTTTTTTGTAAAGATATTGAAACGCTTCAACATTATATCTGAGTTTATCACGAAATCGCATCAATACTTCGTTTTTTCCACTTCCCGCTCCTAGATTATCCGCGTAGGAAAAAACCTCTGTTTGAATTCCCTGTTTTTTTAAGTAGGACGCGAACCCGTAACAACGCACTCTTGCCGCCGGCATTTGGTTATCTTCTCTTGTAATAAAAATAAGTTTCATTGGGCACGTCTTATGCTTTGGTATACATAAAAGTCGCCAAACTTTGCTATGTCTTTTAAGCCCATGACCTCTTTTGATAGCTTAACGCCTTCACGGATTAAATAACTTTTTTTTATCAAAGCTACGGGCAAAGTTTCCATCATTTCATTTAAAAAATAGAAATTACCTTGCGGCAAGCCGCTTCCCATCATAATCGTACTATAATATCCCCTTTCATCCCTCTGCATAAATATTAAATCATTAGTTTTTACATTAGCGCTCAACCAGCCGCTGATTTCTTTGATATATCCGGGAACCCGGGAAGCATCTCCTGCCGCATTAAAAATAAAACAGATGCAAATTAGAGTGATTATAACAACGCTAAATGCGCCAAAGACTGCTTTTGCACTCTTCGAAACTAAAAATACACCTTCGGCTATGAACGGCAAAAAAAGAATCGAAAGCAATAAAATTGCCGCCCGTTGTATCGCTATTTCCTCGCGAAACCATTGAACGCAAGAAAACAAAATAATCATTCCAATCCACAACATTAAATTATACTGTTTTCTTTTAATGATATTGGCCAGCATACCCAAAATCCCTACAATTGCTGGCGCCAACGATAAATCTTTAATCAGCTGCTTAATTTGCGTTTGCACGCCAAGCATCGTCCTGTAAATAGTTTTAATCAGATAATCATACGATAGGAAGTTATGGGTAAAAAGGCAATAAGTGCCGTATTTGTATTTTAAAAGGACCAGCCATAATAAAATAAACGGTGAAACGATTGCCCCGAATATCATTAGCGTCTTGGTTTTTGTTTCTAAGCTTTTGCCCTCAGTAATAGCTAGTTGCAGAATTGCGATTAAAAGAACTACCCAGCCAAAATAGGAATACCCGCACGCTAAAACAAAAAAGGCTGCGGCGGCGGCAATTTTCTCTCTAAAAAGAAAATTCAGTCCGGTGATTATAAAAAATGCGCAAATAACATCGGAGGTAGTAAGCGAAGAATACAAAATATGTCCCGGCAAACAACATAATAAAACCGCCGCATAAATAGCGGTTTTTCTATCCCAAACATATTGCACCAGCTTAAAAAAAGGCCAAATAGTTAAACAACCAAAAAAAAGCATCAAAAATCTTGGCGCGATAATCTGCTCTGCCCCCAGCCAGATCGCTATTGCCAGTGAATATAACAATAAAGGCGGTTGTAAGTAATGAATGTTGTTAAACAAGGCCGGCTCACTAAAAATATGCAGCGAAGCAGAAATATTTAACATCGGTTCAGCGCTGAGGAAATTATCAGAAAAAGCCAAAAAAAACAAACGCACAAAGAAAGCGAATAAGAAAACTACAGGAATAAATAGATCTTCTTGGCTATTTATAACTGCCGTAAATAAATTAGTCTGTTTTCTACAGTTGTCCATAACTTAACCTTATAAGCTTTGCGATTTTTAATATCTCAGCATCTTTAAGAGCCGGATATATGGGCACATAAAGATTTTCTTCCTCTAAAACTCTGCTGTTGGGGCAATACCGCCAATACTCCTTGAATCTTCCCATATGCGCGCACGAACCAATAAACCCTTCGCTGGCATCAATCCCATTTTTAAAAAGAACCTTTTTGAAATCTTCCCGATTTTTTACTCGTATCACATAATTTAAATAAATACTTCTTGCGCATTTTTTTTCTTGAAAAATATTTGCTGCGCCTGTCTTAGCCAGTTCTTTATCCAACAATTTTGCCTTCTCCATTCTACGCAAATTTAGCTTATCCAGAGCATTGAGTTGCAATAATCCCAATGCTGCCTGTTCAGCCAAATAGCAAACTTTAAGTTTATCCAGCTCAACAACGCCAACTTGCTTGGTTTTAAAAGGATTATTTATTTTTTTCAGCATATTATACGGTATAATCCGCATAACTGGCCAGATAACAGCTGTAAATATAGCCGGATGCGTTACGACCGCGATTACCGCAGCAAAAATCAGCCTAAAAAAAAGCTCAATTTTTGAAACCGGCTTAAAATCTCGCATTAAATCTTTTATGCGTTGGGCCAACATCTCATCATTAGTTACAACCATCCCGCCGCCCAAGGTGTTTATATTTTTTAAAATTCCAAAGCTGAAGTAGCCCAGTTTGCCAAAGCCACCGGTTTTCCTATTATCGTATTCCGCACCACAGGCCTGAGCTGCATCTTCGATTACCTCTAAATCATATTTCTTCGCTAATTCCAATATTTTATATATATTGCATGGATTGCCATAAATATGCGTCATCAAAATAAATTTGGCGCGTTCATCGATTGCCTCCTCTATTTTCTCCGCATCCATATTCCCGTCATTCAAATCTATATCCACAAAAACCGGCTCAAGCCCCATCGAAACTACGATATCAATAACTTCTGCCACTGTATATGCCGGTACAATAATTTTATCTTTGCCTTTTGCGTTCAAGGCGCTTAAGCATAAATACAACGCGATTTTACCTGAGGCAACAGAAACAGCGTATTTTGAGCCGATATAACACGCAAAATGTTGTTCAAAATTCTCAATAACAGCTTCTCTCTGGTTTTTTGTTTTAAAAGAAGTCGCCAAAAAGACAATGATCATTTTTAAGTTAAAAACAATACGGCTTCTACAAATTTTTATTTTCATTGTGTTCTTTTTTTACTTGATAAAGCTGATAGGGCCCGTTGATATATTTAAAATAAAAGTAATATCCATTTATTAATGCCGGGGCTTTAGCAGGCTTTAATACCAAAAATTTAGAGAAATCCCCTTTCGGCGAATATAGTATATATGTAACATCATACTTGTTCATAAAATCAAAAAATCTGTTTTCGTCTATGCCCATCATTCCATATTTATCGATAATAAATGGCGGCAAAACAAATTGTACAGGATTTATTCCGCTAAGCAATTTAATCGGTTCGCGAAATTTTTCATCACCACAGTGGTCCATAATTATGAAATCGTCATCTTTCATATTATCTTTTAGATATTTTGCGACTTTTTTAGCAAAATAGGGGGTATATAACACATCTTCCTCTATGCAAAAAGTAAAAGCCGGCACGAAGCTTAATAACAGGAGTATAACAATTATAATATTTTGCATCCTTGGCTTTAACTTTTTAGTTAAAGTCAAAGCCATATAGATACTAAAAGGTAAAAGCATTATTCCTAGCATAATTCCGTACCGCCGCTGCAAATAAAGCTTTTCCTGGATAGTTCCACAAATAAAAATTGCTAAAAAAAGCAAAAAGAGTACAGCGACTTTTATGCTTTGCCTTTTAATCAAAGCATAGGTAATTCCGCACATACCCAACACAAAAACCGGCACCCCCAAAGTATCCATCAAAACCCTAGGCCAAAATAAAAGCTTAAATACGAAATCAATATCTACCCCCAATGACCTTATCCAATTAAACTGTAAAGGCACTATAAAATTATTATCAGTTAGAAATTTAAAAGCATACCCGCCATACTTATAGTTTATATACATCCATAAAAAAGGAAGAATCGTTGACAATAATAAAAATCCGAACATTGCTCTAAAATCTTTCCTCAGCAGAACAGCCATTAAAGGTATAAGGATCAACCCCTCATACCGGCTCAAAGAAGCAAAACTTATTAATACGGCTGAGCTCATCAAGAAAATATTATTTTTTCTTTTGAAAAACACTGCAAAACAGCACAAAGCAGCGATTAAAAAGAAGTTAAACGTCGTCTCGGAAGTAGCGATAACGCTATACACGACGTGCAGCGGATACAAAGCCAGCGCAAGAACGGAAAAAAATGCAACTTTTCTACTTTCAAAAATATTTTTAATATAATAATAAAAAAACGGTATTGTCAAAACCCCGAAAAATAAGCTGGTAATCCTGGGGGTGATAAGCGGAAAATGAAATATTTTAAGCGCTAAAATTATAATTGATAAATGCGCAGGTGGAAATACGGAATTATAAAAATTATAAAAATCATATTTATTCCTTAAAAATAACTCCGCCTGCAGTACCCGTCCCGCAGAAATCCCATGAAAATCGTCGGTTGCCGAAAAAACTGCCCCCCGCATGGCACCAGCCACAAGCGTGATTAAAATTAGTCCGATTATTTCGCCGTATTTATCTAAAAAGCCTTTAATCCGCATTTTTAAAATCATAAATTTTGCATTTATCCGATTTAAATACCAGCTTTAAATTTTTAAAATTACGCTTATCCGACACAAGCACGATGTACCGCAGGCGATTGACATCTTGCGGTTCTAAAAGTTCGGTATGCCCACCCAACCGCTCATAACCCACAAATGTCCTTGCTTCTAAGCGAGAATACACCTTGAGCGGTTCCTTAAAATTATTATCATCGCAATCGACATATATGGCCTCATTAGATTCTTTATTGATTGTAACAGCTAAGAATTTTGCCGCTTCTTTAAGCCATTGCGGAGTATGGGGCAAACCGATAAAAGTGAAATATGTACCTTTGAAAATTATATATAAGAAAAACACTGCCAAAATACATTTAGCCTGACTAGGGCTGATTTTGCGCAAAAGTATCTTAAAAGTGCCTGCAAAAAACGGCAAAAAGAAAAATCCCAAACTCATGCCGTAACGCGGCTGCATTGCAAGCTCACTTCTTGCAGTCTTAAAGATAAAAACCAGAAGCATGCCGAACAACAAGCTAAAAAATAATTTATATTTTTTATCTTTTAGACTAAAACAAAAGCCGGTTACCCCTAAGATAAAAATCGGCCATCCAAAATAATTTTTTAGAACCCTTGGCCAATAGAAAATTTTTTTTAAAGCCGTAACATTTGGTCCGTAAACTTGCAAGGTATTGTATGCCGATTGAACTACTGTGTCGCTCGCTTTTAAAAAAAACAGAAAATCACCGAATAGAACATAGTTAAAAATTAACCAGATCACCGGCAAAAGCATAAGCAGACAAATGAAACGAAACCATACTTTTAAGCTCCTTATTAAAAATAAAGAAAAAATAAGCCCATAGATTACCCCTTCGAACCGGCACATGCTCGAAGCTCCCACTAGTAGCGCCGAAACATACAGATGGTTTATGTTTTCATTTTTTTTATATCGGGCAAAAAATACGGCTCCGGAGAAAAGCAAAAAAAGAAACATCGTTTCTGCGGTAGTTAATACACTGTGAATAATATGCAACGAAAAAAACGCTGCACAAAAAAAGCAGACTAATGCCGTCTCTTTATCTAACCACAACTTGATGTATTGATAATATACTACCAAAGATAAAATCCCCATTGACAAACTTAAAATGCGCGGAGCGATAAACGAATTATCAAATAATTTGCCCAAAATACACAGACTGTATAGATGCAACGGTCCATGCGCGGGGACAATCCAATTATATAAAGAGTATGGGTTTTGCGCTAACTTATTTGCCTGCAATATCTTGCCGGCAGCGATACCGTGGAAATTATCGCTAGCAAATAGAGATAACCCTCTTATAAAAATTGCCGCTATAAGTATCGTCAGAAAAATTATTTTTAACTTTTCTTTTTTTGATAAATATATTGATTCCATTTTATCTTTTCTTAAGCACAAAAACCGCATAGGCAAAAATCAAGTTCACAAAATAATATTCATTTATAATCGAAAAATTTTTGCTCAAAATAGTTCTGAGTTTTTGCCTGTGCCTTACAAACCGGCCGTGGTCTAATTTCCTCATGATTTTGCCTATAAGATTAAACTTCTCCTCCGGGAATACCCCGTCGGCAATAATCGCGCGCCCTGAATCTTTCAACTTTTTATTTATTTGTTCACACAAAGCCTGACACTGTCTATCATCTAAATGATGCAGGAAACTGGTCGAAATTATATAGTCAAATGCCCCATCGGCAAAAGCGAGATGTTTTGCGTCCATAATCGCATATTTGTCGCCGTTTTTTTTCTGAACTTTAGCTAACGCCTCTGCGTTAATATCTATGCCGTAATAAGTACCGCTATCGAAATTGATAAAATTGCCCCGGCAACCACAACCTACGTCTAATATTTTAAGGCCACACTTTAAATTGATATTTTTTTTAAAAAATTCCGCTATTATTTTATAGCTTTTGACAAGTAGAAACTTCATAGCTTGCAGCAACGCATGCACCCCGGCATAAGTTTTTTGCCCAAGATTCGTTGAAATAATTTATGCTTATCGTTCTGCCAAATATTTTCTAACTTATTACTATTAATATTTCCCAATCGATAATTCGGAAAAAACTGGCAGGGAATAACATCACCGTTATGTTTTATAAAAATAGAGTGTTTTGAAAATAAACAGCGCCTTTTAAGGTTAAACTTATTTTTATACCACCGCCTAATCTCATCATTTTGTAAATACGGTTTAAAAACCACAAACTTCCCATATTTTTTCTGTAATCTTGGAATAGAAAGTTTTAATTCCTCTCCGATTAAAGGCTCATCTGATTTTTTAATATAAGTTAAAATTTCTCCCCCGGTTAAAGAAAATTCCTTACACATCTTAAGGTGTTCATCATATTCGTCTTTTGTCAAAAAGATAAGCTGTTCGAACCGAACTCTATCCACTCCCAATTTTTTTCCCAAAATAATCATGTTTTCTAATTCGCGAAAATTTTGATTATTTATCACGCAGTTTAAAATTATCTTTGTGCTTTTTCGCCGCTTCACAGCTGCTTTTATGCTTTCACAACATCTTAAATAAGAGCCGGTTACGCAAGTAACGTTATCATGTACTTTTTCATCTCCATGGAGTGAAAAAACTAAAATTCTTGGATTTAAATTTAAAAGCCGGAAAATTTTATCTGCATTAAGCAATGTGCCGTTAGTTACCAGTCCAAACCTCAATTTCAGTTGATTTAAATACGTAATAATATCAAATATATCTTCGCGCATAAACGGCTCTCCCCCGCCAATAAAAAAAGACGGTCTAAGCCATTTAATCTGTTCAAAAAATTTTATCAGCTCTTCTTTGCTTATCTCTGATGCAGAGGCATCATTAAGTTTTGCAGAACAAATTTTGCATTTTAGATTACATCTGTTCGTTATTAATAAATTAATAGAAACAGGATAACCAAATACAAAGTTAAAAATTTGCGACCAAGAAAAAAGGCTTCTAAATAATGCTGCATTGTTGATTAAAGAATGCGCCTCTGGAAACATTGTGCCTGTCATCCCTTCAAGTTTAGATGGGCAAAAAAATCAAAATACACTAAAACAATAAAGGCCTAAGCGGATATTTGCTGTTAAAAATCACCCAATAGCTATTTATTCCACCCGGATACTAACATCGTCGATTAGAACTACCGGCGGCGGCTTGTCTTTTTCCTGATTCAGAGTCAATTCCAACATGATTGCGCGACCATCTCTAGGGATAGTTATTGTAAGCATTTTTTGCTTCCAAATATTTGTTTTTGAGCAAATACTGTTCGATAGATTCATCCATTCTCCGTTTCTTTTTAAACATTGAAGATACATATATATATTGCCCCCTTTGTGCCATAAGCTAAGATTCACCTTCGAACCCGGCAAAACCCCCAGCCAAGTATATTTATTTTCACAATCATAGGGGTTATCGATTGTGACTTTTCTATTATATTTTGTATAAAAAAGCCGGCTTGCCGGTTTAATACATTCAATTTGAACGCTATTTGGTGACGAATGAAATTCTTTTTCGTTAACCGTAATATTACTTTTTGATTCGGGGAATAGTTCCCCTCCATCCGCCGTGTTCCAATATTTAAGGCCATTATTAAAATCGCCATTTTCTATATCTTTTCGTTCGCTAAAATAATTTTTTTCGATTGTTGCATCGATTATTTCTTCCATTGATATTTTCTCTTGTTTAAATTTGCTTATTATACTATCTAAGGATAACGGCGGTAAAAACA
>JAHJAO010000117.1 GCA_018813905.1 Candidatus Omnitrophota bacterium | reverse complement strand
TTTTATGAGGCGGGGCTTGCCTCTATTTAATGAACACGTGACTTATGGAATTAAATGAACATAAAACATGTTATCCCATCCTCCACGCCCAACTAATTGGCGTGGGGAGAGTGGTCTCATTTGAATTCCGCCAGTTTAAACTCGCCTTTTTTATATGCGCTCACAAAAGCCTCGATTACCTTTACATCAAATTGCGTACCTTTATTCTTCTCCAGTTCCGTAACCGCCACCTCAATTTCCATGGCCTTACGGTAGGGGCGGTCTGAGGTCATCGCGTCAAACGAATCCGCCGCGGCAATAATTCTCGCCCGCAAATGTATCATATCTCCAGACAAACTGTCCGGATAGCCCTTGCCGTCATAACGTTCATGGTGGTGTTTGATAACTTCGATATTCTCCGTCAAATCCTCGAGTGGCGCCAAAATATGGGCGCTCTGCAAAGGATGAATCTTTATAATCTCATATTCTTCTTGGGTCAGGCGTCCGGGCTTATTCAAAACCGTATCCACAATCGCGATTTTTCCGATATCGTGCAGGCGCGCTTCGATATGCAAATTTTCGAAGAATTTATCATCCAGCTCAAACCCGTACGCGTCCTTTAGTTCCTGGGCGATAATCGTGCTGTAGATATCCACGCGTTCGGAATGGCCGTGCGTATACCTGTCTCTTGCTTCCAACGCGGTCGCCAAAGAAAGTATCGTCTGATAAAAATTGCGCTTTAATTTCTTATTTAACTCATTCGCGCGTTTAACTTCCTGCGCCAGCTGTTCGATCAGTTTATTTTTTTCTTCAATCTCCTGCCTCAAATCGCCAAACAACTGCGTGTTGACCTTTTCAAGAACTTCTTTTTCCATATAATCAAGCTGGAAAGGCTTGCGTACGTAATCCACGGCGCCGAGCTTTTTCGCTTCGTTAACCGTATTCTCATCTTCTAACGCGGTCACCATAATCACCTTGATACTGGTATCCATCTGCCGGATATTGCGCAAGACCGTCAACCCGTCCATAACCGGCATGCGGATATCCAAAAACACCAAATGCGGCCTTTCCTCTTTGATAATGTCCAGCGCCGCCTGGCCGTTATAGGCAACGGACACATGATAATTCTTGCGCAGGAAAAAATTCTTTAGAATTTCGGTAATTTCCGGCTCATCATCCACGACTAAAATTTTCAGCATTAATACCCTCCGTAATTTTAGCAAATATTATTATGATAGAATTCGCGAAAAATTTAAATAGTTCAAATTTTTTTAAGTATTTAACAGCACTTCCTCTTTTGCGAGCTTTTCCTTCTTTTTGCGGATATTCAGGAACGCGTTTACCACTTTACCGTCAAACTGGCGATCCCGGTTTTTTTCCAGCTCATTCAGCGCCAGATTTTCCGGTATGGCCCGGCGATAGGGACGGTCTGAGGTCATCGCGTCAAACGCGTCCGCCACGGCAATGATTTTCGCCCGCAGGGGAATATCCTTTCCGCTGCGTCCCTCGGGATACCCCCGGCCGTCTATGCGTTCGTGATGGTTATAGATAACATCGATACTATCCTTTACCCCTTCAAGCGGCGCTAAAATCCGCGCGCTTTCGCTGGGATGCCGCTTGATTTCGTTAAATTCCTTAGCGGTCAACTTACCCGGCTTGTTCAGGATTTCATCCGGCACGGCGATTTTTCCGATATCGTGCAGGCGCGACTCCATGTGTAAATCTTCCAGAAATTTGTTATCCATTTTAAGTTTAGGATTTGTTTTCAACTCCTGCGCGATAAGCTTGGAGTAATGGTCCACGCGTTCAGAATGGCCGTGGGTATAGCGGTCACGTGATTCCAGGGCCGCGGCGAGAGAGAGCATCGTCTGGTAGAAATTCCGCGAAACCCGGCCATTTAAATTTTCAAGCTGACTAATCAGCTTTACCTTGCCATCCATCTCCTGTCTTAAATCGTCAAACAGCTGCACGCTCACCTTGGCCATTACATCGTGTTCCAGATAATTCAGCGTGAACGGTTTGCAGATGAAATCAACGGCGCCGATACGGCCGGCTTCTTTTATTACCTCCTGCGTGCCGAACGCGGTCACCATTATCACTTTAATACTGGTATCCATCTGCCGGATATTGCGCAGAACTTTCAGGCCGTCTACTTTCGGCATGCGGATATCCAAAAACACCAAATGCGGCCTGTGTTTTTTGACCAGGTCTAAAGCAGTGCTGCCGTCGCCGGCGACATATACCTCATACCCTTTTTTGACAAAGAAACCCTTTAAGGCGTTTACGATTTCCGGTTCATCATCCACGACTAAAATTTTCAGCATCATTTACCTCCGTGTAAAAAAAGTATATATTACAGTTTTCTTCTATCCTTTATCATAAATCTTAGCACAAAAGAGGTGCCTTCACCAACATTAGTTTTCAGCGCGATACTGCTAAGATTGTGATTTTATGATTCAACATCCGTGCTGACTGATTAAATTAGCTAATCGATTCTGCTTCACGGATAATTCAAACCGCCTTACCGCTAATAATCCCAATAAATCTCCCAATCCCTGCGGCACTACACTGCCTTCTTGGAAACTGCTTAAAGCATTTATTCGCGCCTGAATCCTGTTTATATCGTTTGTTATGCTTCTAATTACTATGTTTGCAGCTATTATTTCTAAATTAAGCTGTTTTAGCTCCTCATTAGATGCTCCCGCTTTATTAACCCAACTAATGAATTCTTTACTCCAATATTCTTCATTTTTAGTCAAAACCCCTAATTTTGATTGCAACTGTTCCAATTCTGAACCTTTAAAAACCAATTGCCTATATAATTCCTCAAGCCTTTGCCTGATGGTTAAGATACCTTCAGCCAATTTTTTAATCATATCTTTTAAATCACGTATTTTTTCTGCATTCTTTTTAATTTCTTCCAAATAATACGCTATCATTTTTATAGACAGGCCTCCCGCTAATATCATGCGCCCCAATGTTGCTATTTTTTTAGAATAATAACCCATTGTTTGCATCATCCAAGAAACAGTTAATAATGCCGCCGCTAACGCGAGGTTTAGCTGTGTTATTTCCGCCCTAATTGCGCCTAATTCTGCTATTACAATTCCAATATCTGCCTCGACTAATTTTTTTTCTTGCCGTATTTTTAAAAGCTCTGCCTTGGCTGCTCTGGCTTCTGCCCGGCATTTTTCCAAGTCTTTTTCGACACAAGCTCCAGCATCAAAAAAAGCAGGAAGCAGTGTTATCATTAAAACAATACTGACTATTTTTATATAACTTCGTTTGGCCATTATTACTCTTTTATATTTTGAATTGATAACTAGTCATGAATAATAATAAAAGCACCAGAAATAATTCAAGAATAACTGCTATGAATATTTTTTTTGGGTTTTTACTTTTATCAATTTTTAAAAGGAAAACAAAGCTCCCTCCTAAAATAAATATTGTTTTAGCAAAAAGGCCGCTGTTATTCTCTCTCCCATATGTCGAATCAAACCAAATAAACCAAGCATATATTATAATGCCCAGCAAAATTGCTAAACTTCTCGACTCGATATAATATATTTTTTGCTTAATATCTTTTAGCATAAAGTTGTATACAAATCTTGAAACATTGGAGGAAAAAAGCATCGCGATTATCATCGGATATGTTATTATTTTAGGATATAAAGATACATCTTTTGCGGTTATAGCTATACATATCCCTATTCCCATAAGTATTGTTATAAGCAAAGAATACATTAAACAATCATTTTGCGTCTTTTTATTCAAAAATTTATTGAAAAGATAGAACTTGAAGCTTTCAAAAATCCTTAAAAAAGCCAATATCCCCCAAGCCCATAGTAACCACAACGGATCTCTTGCAAAAAAATTTATCTTTACAAGAAAAAACATGAAGAATAACACAACAATCGAAGAATATAGATAGCACCTAAATGTTTTATCGTCCTTGAAACGGAAATTACTTTTTTTATTTTCTAAACTCTTCAACAGCACCCTCCAATCCGGGGTTTAATTCGATGGCTTTATTGAACATCTGATTTGATAAATCAAGTAACTTAGAATCTTCCGACCCGCTAAATTTTGTCTTGAGCTGATAAGCGCTTCCCGACATCAAATAAGCTATTGGATCATTAGGATTTTTTTGCAGCATTTTTTTGCCGTCGACAATCATTTCGTCAAAATTGTTATTTATCAAATTCTCCAGATTGGCCATTTCTTTGATGGCCTCATCAATATTGTCAATCGCATGTTTTGTTTTTTCCTCTGGACTTAAAGAATTCATTAAATCTTTCTCGCCCTTATTCATTTCTAAAATCTGAGTTAATTCCCTATTTATATCCTCATATGTATTCGACCCTTCAAATAATTTCTTAATCTTTAGCTGCATATTTGTTTTTTCTTTTATGTTTAACGCATCTATCCTCGATTCAAGCTGTACTATTTTATCGATGATTTCAAGGTGTGTCTTTCTTTGATTTTGCGGGAAAGTATCTACAAGCTGCATTATGATTTCATACAAGCTGTCTCTTGCAGTCATAGTATTATTCGTGACTTTTGCCCACTCTTCGAGTTGTTGATCTGCAGAAAAAATATCCGCTTTTAAGTTATTAGTTATATCTTTTGTTGATTTTAAGGTCTGCTCAAGAAATATCTTTTCTGAATTATCCCTAAACACTTTAAATTCTTTGGGGTCTCTATCCGAATAATAGTTGATGATTTCGTAAAATATCATTCCTTCATTTGCTTTTTGCTGTTTATTCCTCAACGCTTCTGTCTTT
Source organism: Candidatus Omnitrophota bacterium (assembly GCA_018813905.1). GTDB lineage: Bacteria > Omnitrophota > Gorgyraeia > B26-G9 > B26-G9 > JAHJAO01. The sequence goes on along the minus strand of JAHJAO010000117.1, from coordinate 3,420 downwards.
GACAATAAATCTTTATTTTTTAAACCGGCGCCCATTCCCAGGTACGCCGCGCTTTTATCTTCTTCACCTAATTCATGATAAACCAGATATAAGTTTAAACGAAATTGTTCATCATCGGGATATTTTTTGATGAGTTTTTCATATTCTTCAGCTGCTTTTTTAAACAACTCTTTGTCTTTTTTTCCAAGCGCCATGACAAGAATATCGCCGGCGGGCGCCTGCGTTTTTATTTTTTCGACATCTATATCTAAACTTTTAACCCATTCATCATGTTCGCTAGTTGTTTTCAGCTTTTCTTTTTTTGTGTCCGTTTTAGGCAAATTTTCTATTTCTGTTTTGCTTAATTTCTTAATATATTGGTCGATCTTTTCCTGAATAAATGTTTCCGCCTCACGCGGGCAAGTGTCTAACGCGATCCTATAGTTTTCTACCGCTCCTTTGTAATCATCTTTTTTAACATACAAATCTCCAGCGCTATCGTATACTTGCCATAGAATACCACTATCGGGAAATCTTCTTATTAATACTTTTTCTTTTTCTATATATTTATCAATGTTGTCGGTGTTGTTTATCTCGGTGCTGCTCAAGATACAATAGAGCTCGCTTAATTTTTCCAAAATTTTATCTTCAACTTTACCTTCCCCATATTTATCTAAAAAATCCTCCAGTGTTTCTACGGATTCTTCAAATTTAAACATGTGGTATAAACTTAATGCAAGTTGATAATATGCTTCTTTTTTTCTCTCGCCTTTTCCATGTTCGATGATATACTTGTCAAGCGGCACAAGCATGCCAAGAACTTTTTCCGCGCCCGGATAATAATTATTCTTGATTATCTTTTCCCATCCTCTTTTATAATATTTATCCGTAATGGCCAGGCCTTTTTCAACAAGTTCATCCGGTTTATTTGTTTTTATCAATTCTAAATATTTAAAATGAAAGTTTTTACTTAATTCATACGTTCCTTCTTCAAAATATTTATCAGCAATATCTTTAAGCTTCTTTTCCGCTCGTTCTTCATCATTAATTTCTTCGAGGCGTGATATATAACTTTCAAATAACTCTGTTGTTTCTTCTCTTTTCCCTTCTTTGTATAACCGTTCAGCAAAATTTCTCACAAGTTCCAAATCATCGTTTTCTTTAGCGTAGGTCTTAAGCATCGATTCCAGCTTTTCCAATGCCTGTTTAGTCTTCCCTTCTTCTTCCTGTTGCTCATATAACCCACGTAATAAATATTGGCTTTCAAACGCGATCTTTGCGTCAGGACAACTTTTAACAAGCCGTTTAATCAATTCTTCCGCCCTTTTTAAACAATCATCCTTTATGACATAGTAATTTTCCCAATCTTTCTTTTCCTCAAGAAAAGCTAATTTCTCCAAATAGGTTAAGGCGGTAAAATACTCTATAACTGCCTGTTCCTTTTTGTCCGCTGTTTTTGCATAGGAAGTAAGCTGCCTTAAGAACACGTCAAATTCCTTGTTTTTATAATAGGTTTGGCTTTCCTGCTCTAATGTCTGAAAATCAATCTTTTGGGCATAAAGTAAGGGTGAAAATATGAGCGCTAAAATTATAAACAAACAGATTCTTCTTAACATAATTAACCTCTTTCCAATGATCTCTACAAAAAAAATAAAAACCACAACAGGCACTCCCCCCTACTGTGGCTTTTCGCCGTTATAAAATATCCCCCGGTAAAACTACTGCCTGTACTACTTGTAACCCGGACGGCTGAAAAATAAATAACTTGTTTTTGTTACGAGCAGCTACAGCCTTCGTTTTTCCTTTATCATAAATCTTAACATAAAAGAGGTGCCTTCACCAATTTTACTTTTTACTTCGATAATTCCCCGGTGCAGTTTCATTATCTGGTCGGCAACAAACAGCCCCAAGCCTGTGCCGTTTTCTTTGCCTTTAGTATAAAACGGGTCAAAAATATGCTGCGCATCCTGCTCGCTGATACCCGAGCCTGTATCTTCGATTTTTATATGCACAAAATTATTGACTTCCTTCGTAGCCAGTTTAAGCCTGCCCCCCTGCGGCATCGCCTGAATGGCATTGACAATAAGATTCAGCAAAACTTCCTGTATCTGTATGGGGTTTCCTTTTATTGCCTGTACGGGGCTATAATTTCTTTCAAGCTGGATATTGCTGTGCATAATCTTATGGTTAAGCAGTTCCAGCGTCTCATCAATCATATTATTCATATCGATTTCCTTGATTTCATCCTTGGGCAGTTTTGAAAAATTAAGCAGGCGATGGATAATCTTATACCCTCTTTCGGTAGAATCATTAATTTTCTTGAGCAGTTTTTTCTTTTCCTCGTCCTTTTCATCGAGTAACAAAAGCTGCACATTGCCGGAAATAATCGCCAGGGGATTGTTTATCTCATGCGCCATGGAAGAGGCCAGCTGCCCTAAAATATTCAATTTCTCCGATTGGATAAGCCGCGCCTCCGCTTCTTTGAGCTCCTCAAAAAGCTGGGCGGCTTTAAACGCCATGGCGCTGTCATTGGCCAGGATGGAAAAAGTATCGATATCACTTTGCGAATACGGCTCAGGCGTCTTTTCTCCCAGGATTAAAAACCCCAAGAGTTCTTTCTGATACACAGAAGGTAAAATCACGTTCGCGTTTAACGATTCCATTATTTCTTTTAAATCTTTTAAAATCTTATCCAAGCCCTTATAAGGCACAAGCAGGACGTTCACCGGTTTATTCATCCAGTAATCAAGGTCTTCATACACCAAAACTTCCGCTTCTTTTTCTTTCAACACCCCGTTTTCTACCAGAATATACCGTATCACCGTAAACCACTTCACCAGATAACTTTCAAGCGAAATAGTCATCTTCCCATCAAGCTTGTTTGTCCCGACGGAGGACTTTATTTTATATATCTTTTCCTCCCGGTCTTTTAAAAACAAGCTGATATGGGGAATATTATTGCCCAGCTTTTTATAGAGCCGCAGGAGGTACCGCGGTATGATTCTTGCCAGTTTATCAATATTCTGCACTTCAATCGTAGTCTTGGATGCGGCTTTGAGCGATTGATGCAGGCGCAGCTGCTGCAGCATTCTTTTTTGCTCGGCTTTGGTCTGTAATCTTAAATAGAAATACGGCGCGAGCAGCGCCAATACCGTATATAGAGTCAGGGGCGGATAAAACCAGTTGGCCTTAAATATCGTCTTAAGCCACGGCTTGCTGGTCGCGATAAAAAGAAGCGGCGCGCCAACAATGGATGCGTAAACGATAAGCAAAATTGTTCCTCGGGCAAACGCAACCCTAACGTCTAAAAGACGATGTTTAAGTATAGCGTAGGTTCCGATAAGCGCATAAAGCGCTACGCCAAAGTTACCTACCGGATAAATGCTTATACCTAAAGATGGCAAATGTACTGTAGCTCCGCCGACAAATCCAATTAAAGGA
>JAHJAO010000016.1 GCA_018813905.1 Candidatus Omnitrophota bacterium | reverse complement strand
TGCATCTTTTGCCGTTTATCTTTATCTTTAATCAACTCTTCCAGGGCTTGTGTAATTGCCGCAACGTTTTGCGGCGGGACAAGGATTGCCGTCTCGTTTTCCTTTACAACTTCCGGAATTCCGCCCACACGCGTAGCGATAACCGCCACCCCTTTTGCCTGGGCCTCAAGCAATACAATCCCGACCGCCTCATTCAAAGACGGCAAAACCAGAATATCCAACGCGTCCATGATTTCCGCTACGTCTTCGCTCCAGCCGGTAAAGATAAACCGGTTACGAAGATTATCTACTTCTGTCTGTTTTTGCAATTTATTTTTTAAGCTTCCCTCTCCGACAACGATAAATTTTACGTTTTCAAACTTCCGCGAGATGCCTTTACCGGCCTCGATAAAATATTCCACGCCTTTTATCGGCTCAAGCCGGCCGACAAATCCCACCAGAATATGTTCGGGATTAACTCCGAACCTTTTTTTTCTCACCCGGCATTCTTCCGTGCTGATAGACCCCGCTGCGATATCTTCTGCTACGGTATCGATAACGTCTATCTTGTCTTGAGGGGCGACGTTAAAAGCGATAAAATCACTTTTTTCCAGTTGCGTCAAAGCAATAATTTTATTCGTCACCCGCGCCGCCACCCGTTCTAAAAATACGATCAGGCCGCTCAAAACCCGGCCGAAATACCCGTAGAAATTATGCCCGTGCGCGGTATGCACAATTGTCTTTACCCCGCTAAAGCACGCGGCCATCCGGCCGAGCATTCCGGCCTTTGCCGTATGCGTATGCACAATATCGAACTTTTCTTTTTTAAAAACAAAAAGAAGCTTAAAGAATGCCCATAAATCCCGCAGCGGGTTTATATCGCGCTGCAGCGAATTAACGGTTATTATGTTTGGTTTGAAATTTTCGAGGAATTGCCTGGTCTTTTTGGTAAGATTTTTATTTACGCCGCAGACAAGCGTTACTTCATATCGCGTTTTATCCAGGTGCTCACACAAAATCCTCACCAGATCCGCGGACCCACCCCAGTCCATGCGGGTAACCACCTGCGCAACGCGTATCTTCCTCTCACTTATCATTGGTAATCTTCTAAGTTACAAATAGTTACAAAGAGTTACTAAAGGTTACAAAAAGTTGCATGCTTTCTATCTTCTAAATCTGGCTTATTAACCTATAATCTTTGATATCGATACAATTCCCTTGCTCTTTATTTCCCCTTTAACTACGAAACAAGATGCTTGAAAATCTTTTATACTTATTATATACTAAAACAACGTAAATTCCTATATGCTAACTTAATGAATAAGTTCCATTTCATCCAGTCAATCATCGCCTCAAACTTCACCCGGCTCACGTTTCCTTTCAAACTCTCCTTTGCCGTTACTTATAAGTGCAACCTGCGCTGCCGGATATGCAACATCTGGAAGAAATCCTCTTCTTTTGATGAACTAAACATTTGCGAACTTGACCGCTTCTTTTCTCAATCCCGCGATTTTTCCTGGATAAGCCTTACCGGAGGGGAGCCGTTTCTAAGAACTGATTTGCCGCAAATCGTTAACCGGATATTAAAATACTGCACGCGCTTAAATACCTTACACTTCGCCACGAACGGGACGCTTCTTCCCGAAATTAAAGAAGTACTCAAGACCGCCCGCAAGCAAAATTCGTCTCTAACTTTCGCTTTTACCGTAAGCTTAGACGGGCCCTCCGGCGTGCATGACACGCTTCGCGGCGTTCCCGGCACCTGGGAAAAAGCCGTGGAGACATTTATTTACTTAAAAAATATCTCTCCTCAGATTACGGCCCGGCTCAACTTCACCCTGAACGCCTGGAACCTGGACAAATTTACCGCGATGTGGAACGCGGTAAAATCCCGCTATCCCACATTGAGTTTTGAAGATTTAAGCGTGAATGTTTTTCAAAAATCAGACTTTTTCTATGATAACCCCCAGGCGCCGGATATTGCCCCGGGCGAAATCCTGCAGGCGATTAGCTCTATCCTGCTTCTGGATAAAGGCCGGCTTTCCGTAAACAATTTTTTAAGGAAGACTTATCTAAAACTTTACAAAAACTATCTGGATACGGACAAATCGCCGCTTGCGTGTAAAGCGCTTTCTTCCGCCTGCTTTCTTGACCCCTACGGCAACCTTTATCCCTGCGTGATGTTTAATAAAAAGTTCGGCAATATAAAAAATTCTTCTTTAAATCTTGCCCAATTGTGGCAATCAGAAGCGGCAAAACAGCTCCGCACAGAGTGCGTCAATAACCATTGCCCTTCCTGCTGGAGCCCCTGCGATGCCTATAGCGCTATCGCCGGTTCTTTCTGGCAAGCGTATCAGAAAGCACGCAACTATCATGGTCCCTTTAAACAATAACACCATCGCCCACTGGACAGTCTTTATCCGGATTCTGCTCGTATTTGTCGTCATCTTTCTCTTCACCCTGCCTTCTTTTTTCGCCAATGTCGCCGGCGTCCTGTTATTGATTGTTGCCGCTGTTTTGGACGGAGTAGACGGGTATCTGGCGAGAAAATACAACGCGTCTTCCTTAGTCGGCGGGATGTTAGACACATTGGGCGACCGCATCACCGAAAACGTTCTGCTTATCTTCTTTGCCTGCGAACGCCTGATTCCGTTTTATGTGCCGATTGTCTTTGTCGCCCGTTCGCTCACTTCTGATTTTATCCGCTTCCTTTGGGTAAAACAGCAGGTTTCCACGTTCGCTATGCAAACTTCCAAACTCGGAAGGATACTCGTTTCTTCCAAAACTTCGCGGGTGATATATCTTATGGCGAAAATTGGGCTATTTTTGCTTGGCGGGGTAATTATCTCGTTAGAACGGCTCGCGGCTTATCCGGATATGGTCGCGCGCTTAGGTAATATCTTATGGTCGGGCGCGATAATCTTATTGGCTTTTAACTTGGTACGGTTTTTCCTGCTTCTTTACGACAGCCGCGAATTATTGCAGAAAGAACTGGTCAAGTAATTTTTCTATGAGTTACAAAGAGTTACAAAGAGTTACTAGAGGTTACAAAAAGTTACTTGATTTCTATCTTTTAAATCTGGTTTTCCATTTTCCTTCTTTATCAAGCTTGTACAACGAGTCCAGGTAACGGTCAAGCAAAAACATTGTTTTCCGCATTAACTCTTTGATATTTAAATATTCTTCTTTATTGATCAGTTTATCTTCAAAACAATCATCCCAATCTCCCGCCAATTCCCCTAAAGAGCCCCGGGTAATTTTTATGCTGTGCCCAAATTCGCCCGCGCTGTCTTTTTTGTATCCTTCTATAATATTCTGTTTAGCACTTCTTGCCGCATCTCACATCTGGCTTATTAATCCAAAAGACTTCTTATCGAATTTTTGGGTAATTTTATATATTAAGCGTCTAATTTCACAAATGTTTTGATAAAACTTGAGTCCTTCATACGCCTGTTTCACTTTAAACTCCCCATAACCTTTAGTAACCTTTGGTAACCATTGGTAACTTCTGGTAACCACATTAGTGATCTCTGGCAACCTTTAGTAACTTCTAGTAACCACTAGTAACCATTATTAACCTGTCTTTATCAATATCTATACAATTCCGTACACCGCACGCACACCGGAAAGATTTTGTTTTTCTTCAAAGCCTGCCGGTAATTTACGGCACGCTCCGCGTTCCAAAGCTTAACAAAACTCTTTTCCTTGATATTGCCGAAGGCATAGCTGAAATTAAGGCACGGCCTCACCTCGCCGTCGGGAAAGACATACGCCACAATCCAGGGGCTCAGGCACCGGGCGGGGTATTCGCACGGCACATAAGAAATCTCCTGATAATAATTTCTAAGCCCGGCTCGGGAAAAGTTAGGATAAAAATCCACGCTAAACCCGCGGTCTTGTTTTAAAATCTCCTGCATCTTAAGATACAGTTTCTCCGGGTCTATCTGGGGAGAAAAAACAAACCCCTCCCAGTCAACCGAAGTGCACCTTAGTGCTTCATTATACGGTTTCTGCTTATCGATCAGTTCCTGATTTAAAAAAATCAGGTTATGAAAAGTTAAAGAATTTGCGCCGACACCAGATGCCACATCCAGCAGCTTTTCTAAATACTCGCAGTTGTATTTGGTGATTGTACATTGCAAGTTTATCAGCGGTTTTTTCCTTCCCGTTTCCCTCTTGTAATCATTTACTGATTTCAAGCCCGCTATAATCCTCGCGGATAATCCCGGCATGCCCCGGATTTCATCATGCAGCAACGCATCTCCGTCCAAAGATACGTTTAATTCATCCAAGCCCGCCTCGACTATCTCCTGCGCTGCCTTATCCAGCAAAGAGCCGTTGGTAATCATCAAGGTATGCATATTCTTTCTTTTTATGTAGCGGATAAGCTCAAGAGACTTAGGATATAATAGCGGCTCTCCGCCAAATAAAGTGATGTTTGGCTGGAAACAAGCAACCTCGTCAATCAGCCGTTTATAAAGATTGATGTCCAGTTCCTGCTGGATGACATCGGAAGACATTTTTTTGGTCACCCCGCCCTCGCCCCACTGACCGCACATCTTGCAGTGCAGGTTGCAGCGGTGCGTCAAAAACAAGGTTATCGCTTCCGGCAGCGCGCTCCTGCCGTTGCCCAAGCGATAAGCCAGATATGCCCTGCCTCGCCGGGTCAATACGTCCAGGGCGTAAAGCGGCTGTTTGAAGAATTTAAGGACAAACCTTTTTAAATTTCGCCAGGGCATGTTATTTTACGAAAATTTTTATATCCGCCTCTTTTTTAAAGTTCTCTACCCACGCGCGGTAGGCTTCGTATTTCTTGATATCTTTTACCCGCTGGAAATAATACTCTTTTCTTTTCTCAAACTCTGCATCTTGTGCCGGCCGTATTTCCAGAATTTTAAACACGCCGTAGCCTTTATAGATGGAAGCAGGCGGGTAAAACGCGCCTATTTTCTCATCCAGCATCTTATAGGCATCTTCCTTTTTAAACCCCCACATATTAATAAGAAAATCCAGGGCGACAAATCCCGGCCGCTTAAAAAGCTCCGGGTCTTTCCTTTTTTTGTCCTCCCAGGGCCCGGCCTGCCGGCCTATTTTCTTATAAAATTCCCGGGCGTCTTTTAAGCTTCCAAAATGAAACACATCCTGCACCGGAAAAGAATCTGTTTCGATAAATTTTCCGTAGGCCTGGTCAATCGAACCTTCTTCCTCAAGCAGCTTTTGATAAGCATCCTCATCGACTTTAACCTTTTCTCCTTTATGTATCTTCTGAATAAGCGTGTCTATTTTCGCCAGCTGCGTCATCCGTTTTTTTAAATCCTCTATCCCTATGGCGATATTTTCTTCGACCCAACTTTTAAATTTTTCTTCGTCTTCCTTCCACTTGAAATACTGCTTGTGCTCGCGCAAAAGCATCATAATCGCCTTATCTGTATCTTCTTCTGTAACTTCTATCTTCCGTTTAAACGCCTCGTAGGAAAAAATTAAATCCTGCCAGATTAATTTATCCAAGCCCTCTTCTGAAACCGGCTTAATTGCTTCCCCATAAAACGCTTGCGCCTGCTCCAGCTCGTCAAACTGCACCAGTTCCACCGATAACGTATTGTATTCGTCACGGAATTTCTGATGTGCCGCTTCGTCCGTTACTTCCGGCTCGAAACTGTTGATAATTTCTTTACGCAGTTTTTCAAGCTGCACGAGATGCCCAATGTGGTTGCGGAATATTTCCACCGGCACGCCCACTGTATTTTTCGCCCCCTCGCCAAACTTTTCTTTGTCCACCCGCCAGCGGAAATCCACTTTAGACGCTTTCAGCGTCTTATCTATTTCCGTATCTATCTCCTCTTCTTCCGCCTTTATCTCCCGGCGATACGCCTCAAACGAAAACAACAATTCCTGCCAGGTCAAATCCTCCAGTTCCTCTTCATTTTGCGGCGTACCCCGCCAGCTCGCCGAATAGGTCATTACCACCTTTTTGGCGAAATAATAATTGCCGAGCGGTACCGGCACATCAAAGATTTCTCCGGCAAGCTCGGGAGGTTCTACAGAAATCGCCTTGTTGTTTATATTTTGCGCGCCCTGGCCAAAACATAAAAAGTTATTAATGATTAAGGCTAAACTAAAAACACAAACCGTGCTAATTAACCGTCTACAATTTTTTCCCGGCATATCCTCCCTCCGCGTTAACCAGTATTAACCTGTGTCTTTTTGCGAACCAATCTATCGGCTCAATTTTAACATATTTACCGATATTTTTTCAAGGTAAAAGGGTTGATACATTCGACAACTCAGTATCAAGCCTAACACTAAAGGATAAGCCCCGTTGCTTGACAGCAGGGTATTCCGAATGGCTTGACTCCACCTCTATTATCTGCTAACCTTATTTTTAATGAAAAATCCCGTACTGCAATTAGATAACGTGTCCAAAGCATTCTATCCACCGCTTAGTTTCCGCGACATAATCAGCTTTAACTTTAAAAACAAGCCCCCCACCCAAGCGCTGGATAACGTGTCTTTCCAGCTCGAAGAAGGCAAGATCCTAGGGATACTCGGACCCAACGGCGCGGGTAAAACCACGCTCCTTAAGATCATCTCCACGCTCATCCTGCCCGATTCCGGCAAAGTGCGGGTAAATAGCTACGAAGTCAACAGAGACGACGATAATATCAAACGCTCCCTCGGCCTGGCCTCATCGGAAGAGCGAAGTTTTTACTGGCGGTTAACCGGCATCCAGAACCTTGAATTCTTTGCCGCGATGTACGGCTTAAACAAAAATCAAGCTCGCGCGAGGATTAAAGAGCTTTTTGAAACTTTTCATATCAATTACGGCCGAAAACGGTTTGACACCTATTCGGCGGGAATGAAAAGAATTTTTCTGATCATCCGCGCCCTTCTGCATAACCCCCGGCTGCTCTTGCTGGATGAGCCCAGCAAAAGCCTGGATTTTGAAAATTCGCAAAAAATTAGAGATTTTATTGCCCAGCTTTCCCGTCAGGGAAAAACGATACTCCTCGCTACACACAATTTTACAGAGGCAACGGAATTGTCCGATTCGCTTTTAATCCTTTATCAAGGCCGAAACTGCGCCTGGGGGACAATGAACGAACTGCGCCACAGATTCAACCGGCCCCAAGGCAGTATCGCTGATATTTATAAAGATTGCACATGTAATGCTTAACAAAATCTTCGCTCAGGTAAAAAAAGATTTTCTTATTTTGGCAAGCTACAAGCTGGCCTTTCTGTCCAATTTCTTAGGCGTTCTCGCCAGCATACTGACATATTTTTTTATTGATAAGCTGTTTGGGCATCGTTTAAGCGGTCATTTAACGGAATTCGGCGTGAACTATTTCTCCTATGTCCTGTTATCCATGGCTTTTTTCGGCTATATCGGCGTCGGCGTTGGCTCCTTTTCCTCCCGTATCCGCGCCGAGCAGATGCAAGGCACGTTAGAATCGCTGCTTCTTTGCCCCGTCCGAATCGAAACAATCCTTGCCGGAATGGCCCTGTGGAATTTTATCTTCGCGACGCTTGATGTTCTGTTCTATATATTTTTAGGCAGTCTTCTTTTTGGCATCAACTTCTCTGGCGCAAACCTGATTTCGGTTTTAACGATTTTGATATTCACCATCGTTTGCTTCAGCAGCTTGGGTATTTTATCCGCCTGTTTCATCCTGGTCTTAAAACGCGGTAATCCGCTAAGCTGGCTGATAAATACGTTCGAAGGAGTTATCGGCGGTGTGTACTTTCCCGTCGCGGTAATGCCGCCTCTTCTGCAGGTAGTTGCCAGGATCTTACCCATTACCTATGCTATCCGGGCCATGGAACTCGCGGTCTACCGGGGCTACAACTTATGCCAACTGAAAAACGAGCTGTTATTCCTGGTTATTTTTTCCCTGCTTCTTCTGCCAACAAGCATCCTCGCGTTTAAATTCTCCCTGCGGAAGGCCCGCCGCCAGGGAACGCTTGTCCAGTATTAAAATTCAGAAGACGTGCGCTTTAATTCTCTGCCAGTATTCGGTTATGCCTATTTTACGGCAAGGCAAATTTCGCCCGCTGGCAATCACATAAGCCGGAGGGAAAACCGTGCGGATTAAAAATCTCAATTTAGCCATGATTCCTTTTTGCTGGCCCAAATAAATCCGATAACATAAAAAATAAAAGTTATTTCTGTATTTTTTTATCCAATGCCGCATCCTTTCTACGGCTATGTTGTCTCCTTGGGGCCGGGCATTTACCGAAAATTTGATATCGTAACCGAAATCGACGGCAATAAAGTTTCGGCAAAAATCCAGCACTTCGTTCATCTGCCACGCTTGCGCTGTTTCCTGCAGCTTGTGCCAATCCATTTTTTCCCCAAACATTTCTACTGCCACGGTTATGTCCTTGAACAATATTAAAGGGCTTAAAAGATGCGTGATGCTGTGTTGCATAAGATGCAAAATAAGCTGTGCCGGCGCCAGAGTCTTCGCCGCGGTTCCATCAATACTTATATCTGTTGCCCGGCCAAAGATATCCCGCATATCAATTTTTTCGGCCAGATAACCCAGCGGCCAGGTGCAATTTATAATATGCCAGTGCAGGTGGACAAAAAAATTATCTTCGCTGTCCAGCTTGTATTTAAGGGAATTGGCCGAAGACGCGGCTTTGACATTTAACGCGTCATCGTAATTAACCGGGCGCTGATAACCAAGCGTGCGCAGCGCCTCATCCGCGGCGGGTAATTGTTCCCGCTCAATAAGAATATCCAAATCGCCCATGGGCCTGAGCCCGACATCTTTATAGGCAAGGGCAATCAACGCCGGCCCCTTTAATACAATGGACCTTATTGCCTGCCGTTTGAATTCGTTAAGGATCGTTTTTAATTTATCTAAGATCAGGCTGTTATAGGCCGCGGTCGCCAGATAGCTGTTCCGGAACTTACTCAATATCCGCGGGGGAATTGCGTTTTTTATTTTTTCGTCATGCTCTATCTGCCGGTAAACGAACGGCGCGAGTTTATTATCCAAAGCGGTTTTGAAAAATACGTCCCAGTCAAAATTTGCCGGCTCAAACAGATATTCGGAAATCCTAAAATCAGGCCGGACAAACCGTTTTAATATTTCCTCCGGCCTATTCTGCCCGGAAAGATTTGATTCGTTCCTTGCGCCCGCCTCAAATACGATCTTCTGCCTTAGCCGGCCCTCATCCCCCCTTACCCATTCCTCAAGTTCGCTGCAGTTTGCTCGATGGAACCCCGCTTTTTCATACAGTTTGATTGCCCGTTGATTATCCGCAAAAACAAACACCCGGACTTTTGACTGCCCGCTAGTTCTAGCCATATCCCGCGCTGCTTTTACCATCGTGCTCGCGATTCCCAAACGGCGCCAGGCCCAGTTTACTTGCAGGCCAAAAATCCAAAACCCTTCCAAACTTTCTTCCGGGAACTGTTCTATTTTCAGGCAAGCAATGATCTTATCTTTTACTTTAGCCTCAAGAATATTTTGCCCTTCCTGATTTTTACGCCAAGAGTAACACAGCCGGGGCATTACGATTTTTTTTATCGCCCACCCGTAAATTCCCCCGCCCTGGATACGGGATAAAATCCTGCCGGAAATATTTCTTGTTTTCAAAAACAACCGATAGCGCCACCTGTTAATAAAATTACCGGCGCGCTGCATTCGGGAATTTATATCTATTTTCCTGCCAGCGCGTTCGATTAGCTTGACTTTGCCAAGCACCTGGTTCGGATTAAGTGATTCTGCCCATAGCATCGCGTCGCCCTGGGTAAAGATTATTGTTTCGTTATTTACAATATCTTTTTTTACTACCCGGTGAATTACCGGCCGCTGGCCGGCGTCGCGGAAGAAGATTATATCGCCGTTTTGGATATCCCCGCCTTTTACCGGCTGGATATAGAGAAAATCCCCTTCGCGGATATTCGGCCTCATGCTCAGCCCTTTAGCCAACAGGCGGAATTCTTGGTTTTGCTCCAAAAGAGCTTCGCTTAAGGTTAGCAGGTCAGGATTTGTTTTGTTCATATCAGCTCAAAAATTTTTCCCGCACAAAATCCACCGCGGTACTATCGGGAATAAATCCGAATTCATAGACAGGAATATCCGTAACCAGCCGCGCGCAGTAATCAAGCGTGTTCTGCATCGCTTGACTGTCCCAAAGCGGCGCGAACACGCAAGGAAGAATCCGCTTAAGTGCCGCGGCCGGAACAAGTTTGCGGCAATGATTTTCTCTCGCTTTCTCAAGCAAAAATAAAACGGACAAAGGCACATTGTCCGCGGCGTTAAATTCAGCTTCGCCGTGCCAGGGCGTGCCGTATATTTTAAAATCGGCTTTTACTTTGCGTATAACTATCCGGTCATCGCTTAAAATCGTTGTTCTTTGATCAACTGCCCAGAGATTGGCCGTAGTGCTTTTGCCCGCGGCCGAGGCCCCGGCAAAAAGCAGGCCCTGGCCAGCGCATTTAATCCCGCAGCTGTGCAGCATCAGGCCTTGATTGTTGCGAGCGAGAAAGTTTATCATCAGAAGTTCGCTCAAAGGATAGCTGGGAAAAACATCCGGGCCGTCTTCGCTTTGTTTTCTCAAATAAATACTGCCCTGGCGAAATTCAGCGTTCATCGCCGCTAGGCCCGAGGTGGTTTCAATCAGGACTGTATCGTCTTTCCGGTACATCCGCCAGTTATCAGCTCCGGAGAATATTAAATCTGCTTTCTGGGTATATTCGGCAAAAGAATCAGCAGAAGAAATTTTCAGTCTTACATCCGGCTCCTGCTCGCTCGCAAATGCCGCGTAAACCCCGTTCATATCCACGGCTGTTTTTCTATCCGTCTGGATACTAAACACAACGTCGCCGACGGCTATCCGCGTTTCTGTCTGCACGCAAACTTCTTTTTTCATATCTCAATCCGCACCTAGGTCAACTCCCGTTAGTAGACTTGCACCCGCTACCCAAC
>JAHJAO010000116.1 GCA_018813905.1 Candidatus Omnitrophota bacterium | reverse complement strand
CCCGGGACTTCGCTAACCATCCGGTTAGATAATTTTTCTAACGTGTCAAACGCCAAGCGTGTTGGCCGGGCCGTGCGGGCATCTACGCTGTCCCAGCAGCGGATTTCAATCTGCAGCCCAAAATCTCTTTTTCCGTCCCGGATCCCCGTAACCCGGTCATGATGAACTATCGCCATGTACTGAAACGCGTTCGTCGATGATAATTCTTCTTCCACAATGCGGGTGGCAATACGCACTACTTCTATTTTTTCCGGGGTTACTTCGCCGATCACCCGCGCGGCAAGTGCCGGCCCGGGAAACGGTATGCGTTTGAACGCGGATTCCGGCAGGCCTAAAGCTTCAGCTATCTTCCTTACTCCATCCTTGCGCAGCTGCACTAACGGTTCGATTATCTTATAGCCAAACACAGCCTGCGGGTCAATGCCCAACTGCTCAAACACATTGTGCTGCCGCTTAATACCCGCGACGGTCTCGTCCACGTCCGTAAGAATTGTCCCCTGCAAAAGATGCTTCGCTCCGCTTTCTTTAACCAAACGGCCAAAAACATTCTTATAAAACGTCTGGGTAATCGCCTCTCTTTTTTCCTCGGGATCGATAACCCCTTTTAACGCATTAAAAAATTCTTTACGCGCATCCACAATTTTTACTTCCACTCCGTACTTTTTGAACAAATCCACAATCTGCTGCGGCTCATCTTCCCGCATCAAGCCGTTATCAATAAAATACGTCTTAAGTTTAGCCCCTAAAGCTTTGTGGCCGAGCATGGTCACGGCCGAAGAATCCACGCCGCCGGACAGTGCGTTAATCGCCGCCCCCTTGCCTACGGTTGCGGATATCTCTTTTGCTTTTTCCTCAATGAACTGGTTTGGGTTTAAATTCGACGCCTTAATTTCTTTAATTTCCGCCATATCCCGCTCCTTTCTAGTTTACGTCTATTTTTTATTCAAAAAGCGATTTATATTTTGCGTACCCTTCTTTTTCCAGGTCTTCTTTATAAATACGTCAATTTTTTGTAGCCATTATATTGTATAACCGGCGCAATATTTGCGCAAGAAATTTAGGCAGATAAAAACTTACGGCAGCTTAAATGCTCAAGCTGCCGTAAACTTTTAAATATCATATAAGAAAAACAGAATGTTATTTTTTGCGTCCGCCGCCGGCACCGCCTCTTCCCCCAGGACCACCTTGGCCAGCAGGGCTACGTTGTTGGCCGCCAGCCGGGCCGCCTTTGCCTTGACCAACTCCTCTACCCTGGTCTCTTACGCCCTGCTCTTGACCTCTATGTAACCCCTGATCATTGCCCGGGCCACGACCCTCCCGCAGTCCGCTCCGGCCATATCCAGGCCCTTGCCCGGAACCGGCATCTCTTTTTTCTCTTTGATTTTCCCTTGTGGTTTCTTTTCTATCCATCTTGTTTTCCTGACGGTCGCGCACATCCTCTCGCCGATCTCTTACATCTTCACGCCGGTCACGCATGTCTTCTTTACGGTCCAGTATATCTTCTTTTCTATCCATCCTGTCTTCACGCCGGTCACGCACGTCTTCTCTGTGGTCCATTATATCTTCTTTTTTATCCATCCGGTCTTCGCGCTGGTCACGAATTTCCTTGGCTCGCTGCCTCTCGGTATCATCAATCACGCCATCGTTATTCTGATCCATCCGGCCCCGGATCTCTTGAGCCTGCTGCCGTTCAGTATCATCAATTACACCATCATTATTCTGGTCCATACGATCACGGATTGCCTTAGCCCGCTGCCGTTCATGCTGGTCAACTGTTCCATCGTTATTAAGATCCAATCGGTCACGCATGTCTTCTCTTTTATCCATTCGGTCTTCTCTGCGGTCGCGCATGTCCTCTCTACGATCCATTACATCTTCTTTTTTATCCATCCGGTCTTCACGCCGGTCACGTATATCCTCTCTGCGGTCCATTACATCTTCTCTTTTATCCATCCTGTTTTCGCGCTGGCCGCGAATTTCCTTGGCTCGCTGCGTTTCGGTATTGTCAACCGCGCCATCCTTGTTTCTATCCATACGCTTGGCCGGCCCGCCCCGTTTCTGAGCTCCGGGGCCCGGCTGCTGCGCAAAAGATAAGCTAACGCTACAGGACATAAACAGCATTAAACATATTGTTATTAAAAATAATTTCGCCGCGTTCGACATATAAGCCACCTCCTATTGTTTTTCTTCCTGTTTTTTCTTTTTTTCCTCAAGCAGCTGTTTTACCAATGCATCAATTTCGTCCTGGGAAAGTTTTTTGTTCGGCACCGCGGGCTGACCAGTTCTGATCTCTTCTTCCGGGGGAGTAATTTGCACAACCCGGATAGGATCACCTTCTTTAATTTGCCTGGCTTCCTGCGGATTAATTTCCGTCTTGCCGATAAGGATTACTCCGCTTGCGGGAACGGGTTTATCGCCCTTACTTAACGGTGTCGCGCCGAAAAACACACAAAGACATTGCCCTTCTCGCCAGTAAGCCACATCGCCGATATTAACGTCCGTTGTATCCTGGCCCAAGGAAACTCTTATCCCCGTTTTAAAATAGATCTCATCTCCCCAGACGGATATTTGCGAATCGAGCGGCAAAGATCTAACAATCTCCCGGGCCGCGCGGGAGCTGTTGAAATCAACGATGAAATTATAAGTTGGCGTCTGGAATGAAGCTTGCATATTTTCTTGCGCTTTGCTTCTATCTACTTTACTTAAAATAATTGTTTATATTGATTGAATACCGCTTGAAAAGAACTAATACTTAAAGCCAGAAAATACCAGGTCAACGCAAGCAGCACAACCGTTATAATTATCTTTGTGTTCAGTTTAATACGCGGATTAGACCAAAGCAGCGGTAACGCAAACGGCCCGAAGCATACAACGGCAATAATAAAAGTTGAGGTTTTAAAATACCACTTCCCTGCCGCTTCCTTCTTTTTTAGAAACTCGCCGCAGTGTTTGCATTTTACGGCTTCATCCTGTATTTCTTCGGCGCAATAAGGGCATTTTTTCATCTTTTTACCTTGTATATATTCTATAACTTATGGGCGAATTCCGCAAGACCCTCTTTTTTTATCCGTTTTTGGGAAATAAACAGGCGATCATCTTGTAATGCCGCGGCCAATTTCCGGTAAACATCAATAATCCGCTTACGGGAATAGCCCTTATTCAATGCCGCCATGATCCTTTGGGCAAGATTGCCTTCGCTTAAGATGATTTCAAAAGTCTGCCGCCATTTTTTAAATTTTTCGTTTTTTTCCGGTAAAACTGTTTGCATCAGATGCCGCCAGAGCTGGCCGGCAGTACAAGCACCCTTTTGCCCCTTATATCCAAAAACCGCCAGGTACGCGCAATCAGCAATGCCTGTGGCCATACCCTGTTTCAATGTATCCCGATAAATTTTTACAAGTCCCGCATTCTTCCAATTCAGCTGTTTGTCAAAATCGATCCAACGTTCCTCAACCAAAGCGCGTATAACTTCGGTTATAAAACCGCAAACGGCTATTTCCGCCTGGACGCATTCCTGGCTGTCGATAATACGTATTTCAACGGCGCTGCGTTCAAAGCGGGCAATCGCACCGCGGGAATTAAGCCATTCTTCCTGTAACAACCCTTTTTTGTCAAAAACGGCAATATCTTTATACATGGGGTGAAGAATT
Source organism: Candidatus Omnitrophota bacterium (assembly GCA_018813905.1). Lineage (GTDB taxonomy): Bacteria > Omnitrophota > Gorgyraeia > B26-G9 > B26-G9 > JAHJAO01. The sequence goes on along the minus strand of JAHJAO010000116.1, from coordinate 18,649 downwards.
CTCTCTTCATATTCCTGCCGGCTGCGAATTCCCGGCTCCGGAATAATTGCCCCGGGAATCGAAGGGATTTTACTTTGATTCTGAGCATAATAAACCAAACGGGTATCCAGCCAGCCGCTTGGTTTTCCGCCGATAACCGGTGTGCTCGCGCATAAAGCGGGAATTAACGGCAATACTAAGCGCACGGCCGCGTGCAGGCGGGCGAATTCTTCATCCCCGTTAAAGGAGATATTTAGATGCGTACTTTGCAGATTCGACCAGCCGTGATTACGGCAGCCAAAAATCCGTTCATATGTATCGTAGATTTCTCTATTGCCATAAGGCCATAATTTTGTTTCAGACTTTGGCTCCATAAAGGGATGGGTACCGCCGGGAAGAAGCCTGGCCTGAAACGGTTTTAAAAGCGCGTTTATGAGCCTTGCCTGCTCAAACAAAAGCGCGTCAAGACCGGAAAACAAGCTCTGCGGACCGATAGTTTTTATTTCGATAACATGCAGGGTAAACTCATTTGACCAGGCAATATTACCAAATTCCACCTCCTGAACAATCTCCCTCGTGGCCGATTTTAAAATTTTATCGGCGATCGGCTTTATGGATAAATCCTCTTCGTTCACGATTACATATTCAAGCTCGATCCCGGCGGCCTCAAGCAAATGCGGTATTTTATTCATCAACCAATTCCGTTATTTTTTTGAAGTTTTTTAAGAAAATGCAGCATCACTTCGCTGTATAGTTTACTTTTAAGTACCCGGTCTTCTGTATCAATTTCAATACTGGGGTTATCGTTAATTTCGATAACGTAAACTTTGCCGTCTACGCATTTAAGATCCACGCCATAAAAACCATCGCCAATAAGTTTGGCGGTGCGCAAAGACGCTTTTACCACCTCCAGCGGCGCTTTTTCGATAGGCATTGTCTCCGTAGCTCCGTAATTGCGTATCGGGGGCCCGTTTTGCCAGTCATAAATCTGCCAGTGGCGCTTGGCCATAAAATATTTGCAGGCGTAAATAGCTTTACCGCCGATTATGCCAATCCTCCAGTCGTATTCCGTAGGCACGAATTCCTGGGCAATAATCAGGTCCGATTTTTTCAGCAAAAACTCCAATTTTTCTTCAAGCATTTGCGCGGTTTCCACCTTGACCACCCCTTGCGAGAAGGAACTGTCCGGTTGTTTGAGCACACAAGGCAGTTTTAACGTTTGCTCGATTTGCCTGATGTTATCTTTGTTGACGATCAAAGTCTGCGGGATGGAAATTTTTGCGTGAGTAAGCAGTTCCGCAAGATAAACTTTATTTGTGCAACGCAGGATGGAAAGCGGGTCGTCAATAACTACCAGGCCTTCCGCCCAGGCGCGGCGGGAAAAACGATAGGTATAATGGTTGACAAAAGTCGTTTCCCGAATAAATAAAGCGTCAAATTCGGAAATCCGGTGATAATCGTCTCTGGTTATCAGTTCTACCGCAAAACCGATTTTTCTTCCGGCGCTAATGAATTTACGCAACGCGCCTTTATCCGAAGGCGGATGTCTTTCCTGCGGGTTTACCAAAATCGCCAAATCATACCTGTACTGTTTTTTGCGCATGGGGACAAAACGCGTCCGGTGAAAATATTCGCGCGCAAATTCGATGACATACGGCCTGTGATTTAGCGGTATTTCGTTTAAGGGAATAGGCGTAATATTCTGCAGAACCCATTTCTTATTATATACAAACCTTGCCCGCAAAAGCGGCGCCTGGAAAAGATTGCTCAATTTTATGCTTAATTCATCATATTGCCTGGCAATGTTCTTGCCGAAATAGATGCTGAGAATAAAATCCTTGGATTTTAGCGGGGTCAGCAATTTCTGGATTAAAACATCCAGTTCTTCCGACATGATGCGCACAATGGCCTGAGAGTTGAAATCCTGAATCGTGGTAACATCCGGGAATACTTTATGCCCCCGCGCCGCAGCCAAAAGTGATACGTAATAACCGCTTGACTGATAACGGTAGGAACGGCAAAGGTTAAACACGCGCATATGCGGCAAATCGGCATAGTTATTATTTTTTAAATAGGATTGCGCCGAAATTACCTCAACGCCCTCCACATGGATATCCCATTGCCGGGGGTCATTAGTAACGATAAGATTATGCACTGTTTTCCTTCTTATTTTTTCTTCAGGAATAGATTATTAAATTTAAGCCAAATGCTGTCATTCGTGTTCAAAGGAAATATATTCTGTTCGGTAGCGAAACGGATATCTTCGATCGTATAAAAAGCGTTCGGGTTGAAACGCTTTATAATATCAATCACTTCTTTGACGGCCTTGCGCCGGGTCACGGTAAAAATTACCTGCACCGGCCCGCTAATGCCCTGAGCATCTACCGTGGTCACCCCGTAACCGTTAGCCTGTAAAAAACCAATCAGGTCGGACGCGTTTTTTTTGGTTATAACGCGGATCGCAACGTTCCCCACCGACAATCTGCGCTCAATCGTAATCCCGACAAAATTACCCATGCCAAAACCGGCGGCAAAAGCAATATAATTGATCGGATTATGCATATTCTGCATTATCTGTGTAATTGCCGTAAGCCAGATAAGCACCTCGACAAACCCCAGTAAAGCCGGTAACCGGCGCAGGCCGCGGGAAATGAAGACAATTCTGATTGTTCCGATACTAACATCAATAACCCTGGCCGCGAAGATAAAAAGCGGTATCAAAACCGTACTTGGGTCCATAATGGATAGCATTTTATAACTAATACCGGCCGCACGCAAGAAGATTTACAAACAGCAGTTTTTAACTGTCCCCTCACAAAAAAGAATAGACTTTACAAACTTTTTCGCGGGAAGCGGTTAAAGTATCCGGCCGAAATAAAAAATATATCGATTGTTTTTCGGTCAGAATCAGAAATCGGTTAGAACCGGAAAGGAGGAACGGCTTTCTTATGCGCGCCTGTTTTTATTATTAGCTGTTTTATTGTTTGGGCAGATTGCCTTTGGTATCTTTTAAAAACTTCAAATACTCGGTGTCGGTCGTCAGGATTAAAGTAGTGTTCTGGTCAATCGTATTTTTATAGGTATCCAGTGTCTTTACAAACGCGTAAAAATCTGGATCCCGGTTATAAGCGTCGGCATAGATATCGATGGCCTTAGCGTCCGCCTTACCTTTTATCTCTTCGGCGATTTTATAAGCCTCGGAGTTTATCTGCTGCAGCTCTTTTTGCGTCTGCCCTTCGATCTCCGCTCTTTTGCCTTGCCCTTCCGAACGGTACTGCTCGGCCGCACGTTTTCTTTCGGAAATCATCCGCTCAAAAACTTTCTTTTGCACCTCGCTAACGTAATTTATCCTTTTTACGCGGACGTCGATTAATTCTATGCCGTACTGCGGCACAATTTTGGAGGCTTCCTGGAGAATGCCGCGGGTAATCGCTTCCCGGCCCAAGTATATACGTTCGAGTTCCTCGGCCATCCGCTCCGCAGAGCCAGCTTCTGCTAATACCGTATAATCATCCAAGATGCGGTTAGTATCCCTTACCGCCTCAACCAGGTTATGGCTGGTAATAAAATCCCGCGTCGCCGAATCAATAATATCGTCTAAACGGGCATGCGCGCCGATTTCGTTGGTTACCGATTGCAGAAATTTTAAAGCGTCCACAATCTTCCAGCGCGCGGTGGCATCTACCCAGATGTATTTTTTGTCTTTGGTGGGGATCTGGTTCGCGGCCCCGTCCCATTCCAGAATTCTTTCCTCAAAATAATTCGCCTGCTGAATAAACGGCACCTTGAAATGAAGCCCCGCATCTTTTACCGGCGCTCCGATAGGCTGGCCAAACTGGGTTATCACGACCTGCTGGGTTTCATCTACCGTGTAGATAAAGCCGCTGGCGGCAAGGACAATCACAACTAAACTTAAGAACAGGATTATGGATATAAGCTTTTTCATCGTTTATTCCCCCTTTTTCTCGTTAAGATTGAGCAACGGCAATATTCCCTTCTGCTGGGAATCAATAATAAATTTCTTGCCTACTTTAGGAATAATTTCGTTCATAACTTCCAGGTACAGGCGCGTTCTGGTTATGTCTTTAGCGTTTCTATAGGTGTTATAGGTCTCAATAAATTTTGCCGCATCGCCCTGGGCCCGGTTTATGCGGTTTAAAGCATACCCTTCCGCCTCGCGAATAGTCTTTTCCGCTCCCCCGCGCGCCTGAGGAATTATCCGGTTATATCCTTCCCACGCCTGGTTTATAACCTTTTCTTTCTCCTGCTTGGCTTCGTTGACTTCGTTAAATGATGGCTTTACCGCGTCCGGCGGATTTACATCCTGCAGTTTTACGGTTACAATCTGAACACCGCTGTCATAAGAATCCAGAATCTGCTGTAGTTTTAATTCCACTTCCTGATTGACTTCCACTCTTCTCGTGGTTAGAATTTCGTTTACGGTGTTATCGCCGACAACCTGGCGCATAACCGCCTCGGATATATTACGAATCGTATCTCTGGGGTTACGGATATTGAAAAGCAGTTTCACCGGATCCTTGACCTTAAACTGGACGATCCATTCCACCTCAAGCACGTTCAGGTCTCCGGTCAGCATTAATGATTCGTCAAAATAATCCCGGGGAGAATAACGGGTGACCACGCCGGCTTTCTGCGTACGGAACCCGAATTCCTCTTTGAATATGTATTTGACCTTAACCCGGTTGGCTTCCTCGATAAACGGAATCTTAAAATGAAGCCCGGGGTTGGTAGAGCGCACATACCTTCCGAACCGGCGGATTACGCCGACCTCGTCCGGCCCTACGGAATAAAAACTGTTAAAAAGCGCGGCAATAACCAACAGAATAAATATCAATAAAGGCACAATAGTTTTAACCCCTTTGATTTTCTTCTCCGCACCGCGCATAAAATCATCAGCCCGTCCAAACAGGTCTTCCGGTTTCTCAAAATCCATAACAATTACCTCCTTTAATGAGCGCATTACTTATGGAGCATCAGCGACATAAGTGATCTGCGCGAATTATCCCGCCGAATATAAGAAAAACTATAAGAGAATTTTTATTATATCTTATGAGGCGGAACACCTTTATATTGTATAACCTCCGCCAACAATCTGCAAGTGGTCTTATAAATCATATTAATTTCTACTCTGCAGTTCACTTTTTATGCTGTAATACGAAGTCCACTTCCTGCATGAGCTCAATCTGGAACGGCATGCGGATATCCGTATCCGGCACGCGCAACTGACCTGAAAATCGCAGTCTTAACGGGTGAATTTTGCCAAAGTCAAGCTTGATTAGCGTGCCGAAGATATTCCCCAAATCCAAAGTGCCTTTGATCTGGTTTTCCTGGTTTGTTTTGAAAACAGTTGCCGGCAGTGCGGTCTTTGTGATATCCCCTTTTTCATTCGTATAAATGCGGATTACCCCTTTTTCCAGCAACAGGTCAATTGCCGCCGGGTTGATTATCTGCAATAAATAATCCATTTTTACACCGCCTAAAATATTCGAATATACTTTTGTATAAGTAGTTACGCAAAATGTTCTGTTTATGCTTTCTTTTAAAAATCCCAAATGGATAACCGCCAGCTCATTTTTTACGGGGATGTAAGTGTTGAATTTTTTGTAGGTAAAACCAGTCTGCACGCTAACGCTTATGTAATCTTTGTTTAAAACCGACAAATCAAGTTTTATCTCCAATGGCGCTTCCAGTTTATCCCGGTAAGCAATAGACGCTTTTTGCCAGCTGAGAGCGGCTTTTTCTATTATCTTTCCTTTTTCGTCCTTAAAAACCAGCACTATCCTATCCAGTTTAATATCGCTTTCCGAGGTATTTTCGATAACCAGGCTGCCCACGATAAAAAGCTTGTTTTCTTTTAATACCGGCTCAAAATTGGCCACCACCTGCGGCAAGACAACTCCCCGGCCCCCGGTAGCCAATTTTACGACAAAGGGAGAACAGCCGCAAACGATAAATAACATCAACAGCAATAAGCTAAGTCTTTTCACGTTTTTCCCGATTTTCTATTATTTTATCTGAAAAGTAACAATAAGGTCACCGTTATGGTCACAGGTCGGGCAGGCATGCCCCAATTCCCTCAACCGCACTTTTTGGCCGTTTTGCGTGCCCGGTTTTATCGCCAGACTTATTTTCTTCCCGTTGCTCAGCTTAAATTTTGCTTCTCCCCCTCTCTCGGCCAAAGCCTTAGGGATGTTCAGAGAAACATAACTGTTGGTATCGTGTTTGGCCCGGGGGTTTTCTCCGCCAAAACGATATACCTGGTAGGTATCCGCATCTTCGTCCCGGGAAGTTCCGCCTAAACCGCCAAATACATCCGCTAAATCCTCGAAAAAGAAATATTTATTGGAATCGCTTCTTTTGCGCGTTCTTGCGCCGCCGGCCGCGTTAAAATGCCGCATCAAGTCTTCAAAATTAAAGCCGGCCTGCGATGCAAAATCTCCCGCGTCAGAACCGCTCCCGCTAAAAGCGTATCCGCCGGATCTTACGGTATCATATTCCTGTTTGCGCTTGGGATCGCTTAAGACATAATACGCCGCCGATATTCCCTTAAATTTCTCTTCGGCCTGTTTCCTTTCCGGTTCCGCCGCGCGGTCCGGATGAAATTTCAAAGCAAGCTTTCGATACGCGGATTTTATCTCTTGATCGGAAGCGCCTTCGTTTAAGCCTAAAACCTTATAATAGTCTTTCTCGTGCATAGTGAGAATATCCTCCGCTATTGTTTTAGTTGCCGCTTTTTCAGCAGTAACTATTTTACCCTGTTTATCGACATAACTGCAACCATATAAAACACCGCGGCCAATTTCAGGACATTACTGAATCCAAAACTCATCGCGACGATAATGCTTAAAATCGAACTTATCACCGAAAAACAGCCGTTCACCGCCCAAAGCCAAGGGATCAATCTTGATTCGATTCTTCCGGCCAAGCGTATGCCTAAAGGGAATGGCATTCCCATCAAAAAACCGGCTGGCGCGATAAGTAATATGGAAATAACGAATTTCTTCAAGATATGTTGCCCTAAAAATACGTAAGACAGCCGGGGCAACAAAGGAACGTACACGAATAACAAAACTATCAGCAAGAACAGTACGATTTTCACCCGGCGATAAGAAACATCAATATCGGCCTTTGCACTAAAAAGGCTTCCCAGGCCGGCAAAAATCAACAAGCTTGATAACACCACAGACAGCGAATATACCGGGTGGCCTAAAAACAGAATGAATTTCTGAATAAGCACAACCTCTACAAACATAAACCCCATTCCTAAACACGCAAAATAAAATAAAAGGCTGCGCCGCGCAAGGACCGTTTTGTGTTCGGCGCCTTTGAACAAAATCAGGGGCCCGGCGATAAACACCAGACTCAAAAACAACGCCTGAATTAAAAGAAATAATAAAATCAGGTAGCTGATATTATTCCTGTCTATGGAAAATATTCTCCAGATTTTAGATATATTCATATTTTTCCAACTGTAGTAATGAAAATAGAACGGCTGATCATCTGTTGTCGGTTCGATATTAAAAGGATACTTATCGTAAAAATACTGCTTATCCTTATAATTGATGAATTTATAAAATATATTTTTTCCCCCTGCGTGCGGGGCATAAAGCACGCCCCATCCATAATCCGCACATAATTGTTCAATCGTTTTTATTTCTTCAACAAGAAATGGCGTCTTTTTTAAAAGCAGGACCGCCACTCTTTTGCTGTATATGAAAACAATGTTATTTTCGGGGTTGGCTACGCCGAGTTTTTCCAGCGACGAAAACGCCAAAGACGCCAGCCTCAAACTTTCCTTGGGCGGAACCAGTAACCAGCGCGTAACCGTCAAAATACCCGTATCGGAGAGATGATTGATATAGTCTACAAACGCTTCTTGCGTATATAAGTAATTTTCCGCCAAGCCATACGCGCCCGAAGAAGCGGCCGCCCAGGTATCCACAAGCGACAGCTGAATAATATCAAACTCAGTATCCCGGCAGTTGCGGATAAAACTTCGGCCTTCCGCGTTAACCAAAGTTACCCCGGGCCTTTTAAAGATATCTCCCGAAAATTCGCCGAAATTCTCATTTACAATTTTTGATATATCCGGATTTATCTCGACCGCAAAAATATGTTTCGGCCGGGACACCGAGAGGGCCGTAAGTACATCAAACCCTCCGCCGGCGCCGATTATACACACCTTGGGATTTGCTTTCAGATGATAGGCTAAAGAAGAAGGGATATATTTAAACAGCAGCTCATTTTCGCCGCCTTTTTTGTTTGCGGTTACCGTGGCTATCGCATCGGCATCAATATAAATAAATGCCTGTTCCGGTAATTTTTTCAGCGGATATTTATCCGACAAACCCGGCGCATAAAACATGCCGGTATCTTTTAAAACGTCTAAACGGGAAAATACGTTCCATCTTGTAAAATCCGGCTTGATTTTTAACTGTTCTTTTGCTTGCGAAAACGCCTTGCTGTCGGCAATCTTAAAATCGAATATATCTTTAGCGCTGAATAAAAGAGCCGCTTGCAAGATCATAATTGCTGAAACTATCCCGATAAATTTGCGGGAATGGTTTTGGCGAAAAAATAAAGCCGCTACGGATACCAGCAGCGACGAAAAAATCACGGCGCCGGCGCTGGAAAACAAAGGTATCAATAAAATCGCAAGATAACACCCGCAGCCCGCGCCAAATAAGTTAAAAAAATAAAGTTTTCCGGCATACTCCGGCAGCTTGCTGAATAAAAAAGCGATGCAGAGCCCTCCGAGAAAGAAGGGAACGGAAAAAACTACGTAATAAACCGCCAGATTCAACAAATTTTTTGGGTTATTTATTATCTGAAAGGGGTCAAGTTTTAAGCGGCAAATAAGTGCAAGGCTTGCCATAAGGGAGAGAGCGCACAGGATTGCTACGGTTGAGGCGAATTTAGAACTATCTCTAGTTAGAAGTTTTCTAAAAACAGCCAAAAAAGCTCCGCTTGAGCCAAAACCGAACATGGCAATACTGATAACCATAAACGCGAAGTGATACCAGATAGTTACGGAAAATATGCGGATCAGAGCTATCTCAAAAATTAAAATAGCCGCGCAAATAAGGAATATGCCCACGCAAAAAGCATGCAGTTCTCTTTTATCGTTTATCATTTGCCATTTATGATTTCCGGTGAATATTGATATTGGATATATTTTACAACCAAAGGTTATAATCCGCAAGGCGGCAGAAAAGATCCGCGGTTTTTAATGATATTTTGTAGCGCTGGCGGGCGGATTTTAAGGAGAATATATTGATTTAAACGTTACAACAAACTTTCTATTTTATCCATCAGGTCTTTTTCTCTTATAGGTTTGCGCAAAAAATCAGGTGTTATGGCCGATATCTGCTTTTAGGTGCGTTTTTGCTTTCTCTAACTTATCGAGAAACCTGTTCTTTTTAAACGCCTTGTTCCAGCCCTTGATCGTTATCCAGCCGATAAAACGATAAATATAGTTTCTCCAGGAACGATACCACTGCCTCCAGCCCGATTTGATATTGTGCAAAAAAAACAACACTGAGGTAAGGGTAAAAATCTTTATAAAAATCAAAAACATGTATTTAAGCTGGTAAAACTTGCTCATGATTTTTTTAATCGCTTCCTGCATATCTTCCGGCCGATAAGGCGCTTCCGGTTCAAAGAGGGGAAAATTCCCGTCGTAATATTCCCAGCCCAAATCTTCCAAAGGGTAAATGCGGTTTTCTTCGCGTAATCTTTGGCGCAGCTGGGTTCCCGGCAGCGGCACCGGCAGCAACACCTGAATGGTATCGACCTTTGCTTTTTTAATAAACCGCTTAAACCGCTTTACTTTATCTTTAATCGACAGGGGCACTTCTAATTTTTCTTTCAACGGATAATGAAAGATAAACATCCCGTGCACTAAAAATCCGAACCGGTGAAACATGTGCGACATCTGAATCATATCCTGCGGCCGGACCCGCTTGCTCATCGCTTGCAGTTCTTCCTCTATCGGCGATTCAAAACCAATGGCAACCGATGTAATGCTTGCCTGCCGCATCGCCGTAAGGAGTTCTGTATCTTTCGCCTTATCCAACCGGATTTGCACCCCCAACTCCAGCCTTCTGCCGATTTTCATCTGATAATCCCTTAATATATTACACAGGCGTATCGTCTCATCACGCTGTTGGCCAAAGAGGTCATCGACCATAAAAAAACTTCTCGCGTTCCTCGTTTCTACTAAAGATTTTATCTGTTCGATACAGCGCTCGACCGGCGCCGGACGCGGTTTTCCTTTTACGGTACAAAATTCACAATCCATCCCGCAGCCCCGGATTCGCTCAATCGGGTAAACGTCGATTTTTGCGTGCCGCACCAAAGAAAAGTCCGGCAAAGGCAAGCTGCTGAAATCGGTAATCTGTTCCCGGGCCGGAGTTCTCACAATCCGGCCTTCACGCTTATAAATAATGCCCCTGATCTTATCAAACCCGCCACCCTGCTCGATCGCGCAAAGAAGCTCTTTAATCGTCTGCTCCCCTTCGCCAATCACCAGATAATCAATGCCCGAAGCTAACGCCTCCAGAGCGGTCTCTTCAACAAAGTGCTGTCCTCCGGCAATAGTGATCAGGCCTTTTTTCTTATATATTCGCGCGATCTTGTACAGTCGGGGGATAGTGCTGGTAAGCCCGCCATAAAAGCCGACAACGTCCGCCGGCCGGGCCTTTTGCAATTCTTCATGGTCTGCGCCCCGTTCATCGCTTTGCGGCCCGTATAGACGCATGTTATTCTCATCAATAACCTCCACATCCCAGCTGTCCAGCTGCCGGGCGGAAGTAGCCACACAGACCGGGCCCAGCGCCGTGGTCTTGTAGGCATAATAAGAATACACATTAAAGGCCGGGTAAACAGGCACAACAATCCTGAGCCTGAACCGCCTGTTTTGTAGATTAACCGTCTTTTCCATTGCCTATATATTCTATACCCTCTCTAGTAACTGTGCAAGACCGAATAAAAATTTCTACCTTTAACCGCTTTAAAATGAATTAAAATTGTTTTCTGAACTTCAACCAGACCTGGTCATCCGCTTCGGGCTCTTTTCCAACACTTTCTTTTTTCTCGCTCACTTCCTTCTCCGCTTCCAGAGAAACGCTATCGCTCTCTGTAACCTTATAATCAACTCCTACTTTATGCCGGGTTACCGGCTCTTTCTCCTGTATCGGATGCGACTGTTCAATGCCGTATCTTAGGTCTGTTTTATCCGAAACCTCCTTCATCACCGCCACGCCTTTTGCCGTGCCGTTGAATTGAACGGAAATATTGGACAAGCCGAGTTTTTTTGCTATCCGGCGGCCCTGTCCTCCAAAAATAAAGTAATCGATAAAATCAGCGGCCAGCTCTGGTGTCAAGCGGCCGGCACTGATACTTTCTTGCGTTCCCTGCCAGTTTTTGCCCGTAGCCAGCATCATCAACAGCGTAAGTTCGGCTTGAGGAGGGAAAGAGGTCAGCCGCAAATTGGGTTTTTTAATTTCACCCTGGGCGGTAATGTTTATCTGGGTCGGGCCAACTACAGCGCTGCCTTCGCAGCTGAGTGAGGGGTTTTTGGGGTCCCGGGTAAAAATGATTTTACTTGGCTTCAAATACACCACCGCTGTTTTTGGGCCGGACATAACCCCTCTTTTAAACAATATTTCCCCCTGAAGTTCCAAACCTTTCTTAATATTCCTCAAGCCCAGCTCTAAAGCCGCCGGGCAGTTGCGCAGGGAAAATCTTTTATATTTAAGATTGTTAATATAAAACGCCCCTTTAAACTGCGGCTCATTCAATTCACCGCTGGCAATTATATCCAAATCCTTTAAAACCCCGGCGATATTCTTTACCCACGCCCCCTTAGAAAACAGGTCCAATATTGTCTGAATATTTACCTGTTTTGAATAAACCGTAAAGTTTAACTGTGAATTCTCGTAACTGCCGTAAAAAAGAATAACGTCTGAATCCGGCAGGTTTAGCCGGCCGTTTTGCACAACAAAATTAACGCCGGATAGATTCAAGCGGCTCAGCCAGAAATCAAACTGCTGTATCTTTATCGTCGCGCCTTGGGGCAGAAATTTCAGGTTTGAAATCTCGATATCCTGATAGGTTATTTTATCGGGTAAGCGGGTATCAGTCTTGGAAATTTTAACATCGTTCAGCCCCCGATTTGTATTCTGCGCAAGATACATCCTCGCAAATAATTGTAAACCGGCTTTATTGAAAAACAAAAAATACACAAAAACCAGGCCGATAAAAACAATGGCTACTATTGCCGTTTGAAAAATTCTAACGTTTTTTGACATCGAATATTATATAGCAACACGAAGGATATACGTTTCTTAAAACCATTTTTTGCGTTTGAAAAATATAATCATCCAGACAACTACAGCCGCCATCACGCCCCACACCGCTATATAACCAAACCGCCAACGCAATTCCGGCATATTCCAAGGGGATATGTCCGAATTAAAATTCATGCCGTAGATACCGGCAATAAACGTAAGCGGTATAAAAATAGTCGCGATAATCGTCAGCACCTTCATCACCTCGTTCATCCGGTTGCTGACGCTTGATAAATATATATCGAGCATCCCGGAAACCATATCCCGCAACGTCTCGACCGTATCGATTACCTGTATGGTATGGTCATATACGTCCCGGAAATAAATTCGCGTGGAAGCTCTGACCAGTGTTGATTCTCCTTTCTCGATTCCCTGGATAATTTCCCGCAAAGGCCAGACTGACTTGCGCAGCGAGATAAGCTCGCGCTTTAAACCATGAATTGCCTTTAAAATTTTAGGGGTGGGGTCGGCAATCAATCCTTCTTCTATTAATTCCACCTTTTCGCCCAATTTTTCAAGGATAATAAAATAATTATCTACGATATTATCTATCAAACTATACCCCAGATAGTCCGCGTTTTCTTTTCTAATCCGCCCCTTCGCGCTTCGAATGCGCTCCCGCACCGGAGAAAAAACGTCTCCTTCGCGTTCCTGAAAAGAAATAACGTAATTTGAGCCGACGATTAAACTAACCTGTTCCGACTGCACTTCATTTTTTCCTTCATCGTACATGAGCATTTTTAAAACTACAAAAATATATTTCCCGAAATCTTCGTGCTTCGGCCTTTGCCCGGTATTAACAATATCCTCCAGAACTAAAGGATGGATATCATAATTTTTTCCTATTTTTTCAATCACATCTAATTTTTGTATCCCATCAATATTAAGCCAGGTAACGGTAGGGCTATCTTTAAACGGAAAAGATTCTTCAACGCTCTTTAGCTCTTTTTCAAGAAAACTGCCTTCATTATAATCGATAACCGTAATTTTTACCTTATCTGTGCGGTGTTCGCCCACATGGACAAGCGTGCCCGGAGATAATCCCGCTGTTTTTGATATCTTTTTAATTAATCTCCCCATAGTAACCGCCTCCTGTTAAAAAAATACTTTCTTTTTTTCAGTTACGCGCAGGAAAAATTTATAATTAAGGAAAATAATTTTACTTAGTATAAAAAATAGGCGTTTAAAACGTATTGCTGGACCATGCGATGGGTATTAAAAAAAGAGGCGTTAATGGCGATAGCGTGGCGCATGATGTCTATCCAGCTCTGGCGGTTATGATAGAACATCGGCACGATAATTTTTTCTAATTTTTCGTACAGGGAATTCGCGTTGTCGGCATCGATATTTTCCGTATCTGCCGCTTGCCCGATAGACCAGCCCGTAAGCCCCTCGATACATCCTTCAATCCACCAGCCGTCTAAGATGCTAAGTGAAGGTATGCCGTTATGGGCCGCTTTCATACCGGAGGTGCCGGAGGCCTCCTGCGGACGCCGGGGCGTGTTCAGCCATAAATCCGTTCCCGCGGTAAGCAATTTTGCCTGGGCAATATCGTAATTTTCAAGATAGACTACCTTGATTTTATCTTTAAACTGCCGGGATACGGAAATAATATGTTTAATCATCTCTTTGCCGGGATTGTCGTTGGGGTGGGCCTTGCCGGAAAAAATAAATTGCAGCTTTCCGGTATGCTCGGCGATATTAATAAGGCGGTTGGTATCAAACAATACCAGATCAGCCCGTTTATAAGCCGCCGCCCGCCGCGCAAAACCGATAGTTAGCGTATCGCAGTCCAGCCCGGCACCGGTTGCGGAATTTACATAGTCGATAAGCTCTTTTTTCGCCGCCTGATGCGTTGCCCAGATCTCCTCACGCGGTATGCTCAAGGCGTAGCGCAAACTATAAGGATCGTTTCTCCAGCCGCGGATGTACTTATCATATAAGTTCTTAAAATGCTCGCAGACCCAGGTTGCGGAATGTACGGCGTTGGTTATGGAATCGATATGGTAGCCGGGAAACATTTCCTGGGATATCTTGCCGTGGGCTTTAGCTACTCCGTTTATGTAATGGCTCAAATTCAGGGCCAGATGGGTCATGTTCAATTTGTCCTGGCCGCCGACGGTTTTTAATAAATCCACCGGGATAAAGTCCCCTAATACCTGCGCGACTAATCCATAATCAAATTGGTCATGGCCGGCCGGGACCGGAGTATGAGTCGTAAATACACATAACTGCCGGACGCCGTCAATATCCCAGTACGGCTCAACTTCTTTTTTGTTCTGGCTCAACAATTCCAGGGTTAGAAGGCTGGAATGGCCTTCGTTCATATGATAGCGGGTAATATGTTCATACCCAATAACTTGTAACATCCGCACCCCGCCGATTCCTAAGATAACTTCCTGGCTCAAACGGTATTTTTGGTCTCCGCCGTAAAGGTAATAACTCAAGCTGCGGTCATGTTCTGTATTTTCTTCGATATCCGTGTCTAAAAAAATTACCGGGATCTGGTACCCGTTTGCGCCGACAACCACATACCTCCAGGCTTGAATATATACAAGACGCCCCTCAATCGTCACGCTTACTTTTTGCGGCAGGCGCTTTAAAAGCTCATGCGGGTCCCACTCATACGGCAACTCATGCTGTTGGCCGTGTTCGTCGATTTTCTGGTTGAAGTACCCTTTTTTGTATAGCAGGCTCACACAGACCAAGGGCACATTCAAATCCGCGCAGGAACGAATAGTATCTCCGGCCAGAATTCCCAATCCGCCGCTGTAAGTACGAATGTGAGAATCAATGCCGATTTCCATAGAAAAATAAGCGATCATTCTTTCTCTTCTTCGCCGGATAATTTTGCGTGCGGCTGAAACCATACAGTATTTCTGTCTTTCTCTTTATTTAAGAAACTTTATCTATGACAATATAACACAAGTATCCATAAAATCTCAAGGTAAAACTTTTATTTATATGCCTTAAAGTTACCTAAGTAGTTTTTTCTGCCGGCATATTTCGTGGCAAAAAACCGTGCAGGCCATACTAACGTTCAAAGACAGCTGCGCGCCATACATGGGAATGCGGATTTTATAATCAATATATTTTTCCAAAACCGGCGAGACCCCTTGCGCTTCCGAGCCCAGAATTAAAGCTAACGGAAACGGAAACGAAATTTTATTTATGTCCAAAGCCTCTGGTTGAGGCGTGGCCGCGTATACATTAAAACCTGCGTCCTTGGCCTGCCCAAGCGCACAAGGCATATCGCCAACCATCGCCACCGGAACATAGTTATCGGCGCCGGAAGCGACATGCAAAACCGCTTCCGTAACTGAACAGGCCCCTTTTTCCGGGATGATAACGGCAAAATTCCCGAAACAAGCGAGGCTTCTGATAATCACGCCTAAATTCTGCGGGTCGTTTATCCGGTCCAAAAATATAAAAGTTAAACCTTGCTTCAAAAGCTCAGTAAGCGCCGCGTATTTAAACGGTTCAACTTCGGCCAGAATTCCCTGCATGTTTTTCGCGCGTTTTAAACGCTCCATCCGGGACAAGGAAATTCTTTCCGTCGGGATTCCATGCTTTTTTATCAGCGTTTCTATGTGCGGCGCGCGAAAACTCGTCTCTAAAATAACCTTTTTTATCGACGACGAATTTGCCTTTAACCTTTCATATACAGAATTTTTTCCGTAAAGAAACATACCTTGTTTAGCCAAAATTTACCTCTCTTTTTTTAACTGTTTCATATCGCTGCGCCCGGTAAGAACTGCGTATATACGGGCCAGATTCTATATGCAGAAATCCCAGCCTTTGCGCTTTGATTTTTATCCTGTCGAATTTTTCCGGTTCTATAAATTCCTGTACCGGAAAATGCTTCCGGCTGGGGCAAAGATACTGGCCCACGCTCAAAAAGTCGCACTTAACACGGCGCAAATCACGCAAAACATCTTCCACCTCTTCTTCGCGCTCTCCCAAACCGAGCATCAGGCCGGATTTTGTATAGATATTGCTGTTCATCTCCTTTACCGACTCTAACACTAGCAAGGACTTTTGGTAATCCGCATGCGGCCTTATTCTTTTATACAGGCGCGGCACACTCTCCAGATTATGCGCGAAAATTTCCGGACGGGCGGCGATAACCGTGCGCAGGGATTCTAACCTTGCTTTAAAATCAGGCACGAGCACCTCTATAATAATATTTTTATCTATATTTTTTATCCCGGAAATTGTTTCGGCAAAAACTCCGGCGCCGCCGTCGGCGATGTCATCGCGGGTAACGCTGGTAATCACCACATGTTTTAAGTTTAACTTCTTTACCGCATCCTCTATTCTACAAGGCTCATTCTTATCTGGCGCTGATGGTTTTCCTTTTTTTACGGCGCAGAATCTACAACTCCTTGTACAGATATCACCTAAAATCAAAAATGTCGCTACCCCGCTTTTAAAACATTCGCCGATGTTCGGGCAACGCGCTTTCTGACAAACCGTATTTAACTTTAAATCCCCAAGCATCCCGGATAGAACCTGCGTATCCGACAGAGAAATCTTTTTATTAAGCCAATGCGGTTTTGTATCCGTAATTAACATTATTCGACAATACCATCATCTGTGTTTATCTTCATTCAATATCGAAGGAAACAACTTCAATACGCTCTGCCAGAAAAAAATTGATTTCCAGCTCCGCTTCTTCAAGGATTGTGCCTTTAGCCAGCATTTTAAAAGTTTGCCGAAACGACTCCTCTTTTACGCCGGTAAACTCCCCGATTTTTAACCTGATCTTGACGACGCGTTTTGCCCCTTCTTTCTTCGCATGCGCCTCGATCCCTTTTATAACCGGTTCAATCAGATGCGTTTCATGCATGTTGATCTTCTCCTAAGGTGCTGAGCAAAAAAGCGGCTGTTTTTTTAAGCGCCTCTTTAACAACAGAAGACATCTCACCGCCCAAAGATAAATTTTCCGGCTGTACGCCAAGCATATATATTTTAGCATGCGTCCTGTTTTCCAGAAATTCCATAAACATCGCCGGCGATATGTCGTGCGTCGTAAAACCGCATTTTAGGATATCTTCTTTCTCTAATATTTCACATGCTCCGGATTCTTTTCCCAAAAATACGGCATCGGCGATTAAAATCGTGTCCGGGCGATAGCCGGCAATCTTGCCGATATAATTCTCAGGCACCGTCGCCGCATCGATACATACCGCGTTTATTTTGGAATCCAGCATTTCTATAAGTTTCGGCCCAAAAGCGTCGTCCGCTTTTAAAATATTACCGATGCCGGCGATTACCACGCGCCCTTCAAGCTTAAGTTTGGAAAATGCAGCGGGAAATTCCATGATCATATAATATTTGTAAAACCGGCCTATTTCGTCGTAAGCGTAGTTTCTCTTCGGCAGCGGGCGCAGAGAATTTTAATCCGGTCTGAACGCCCCTGGTCTTTGAACGCGGATATTATATTTTCATCTACGATACCAAGATTTTTTAGGCGGGAAAGATACAGCGTGGGACTGGAAAAAGTTAATTCTCCGATTCTATCCGAAATCCATCTCAAATGATCTTTGCAGGCAATGGGACTAGAGCAAACTTCGCACAGCTGCAATTCCTTATCTATAGTCTCCCTTGCTTCATGCTTGCGGTCGAAAAAAGAAAGTTCCCAGTCGCCGGAGGCTTTAATCCCCCCGTGATCGGCAATACAGGCCGCTTCGCACTGGCCGCAAAAAATACAAGTGTCCGTATAATGAATGAGCACGCGTTTAGGGTTATCTCTGTCTTTGGTTTCATCTTTATAATCCAACGCTCCTACCGGGCATACCTCTACACAAGCCAGGCACCCAACGCATTTATCCTGGTTATATTTAGGCTGTCCCCGGAAATTAGGATGAGGCACATGCGCCTCTTTCGGGAATTTGGAGGTGTATGGCCCTTTGACCAACGCCTTGATTGCTTCGATTAACTCTCTTATCTTCGGTAGTTTCATAACCGCCTTAATCCTTTACCGGTTTCTCCCCTTCTTTATCCTCGGCGTATCTATCGACAACGCTTTCCGGACATAAATTCACCTGGGCCCGGTGCGCCGCGCGCGCAATCGCATGGGCTGCGACCGGAGACGTCAGAATTAAAAATATAATGCACAAAAGCGCCTTCATGCCGCAAACCGTACCGCCCACGATTAAAAAGGTGCCAAAGAGTATGCTGCAGGTCCCGATAGTCACGCATTTGGTCGAAGCCTGAAGCCGGTTATATACGTCCGGAAGCCGCACAAGGCCCAGACACCCAAACAGGTCAAAGGCCAAGCCAATACCTATAAAAAT
>JAHJAO010000015.1 GCA_018813905.1 Candidatus Omnitrophota bacterium | reverse complement strand
GGCAGGGAAGTTAGGAATAAAACCTAAGCCAGGTATGAAAAAAGAGATTCTGATCCGCTCCATTCAGGCTGCCGAAGGTAATTTCCCTTGTTTTAGTACAGTCAATGATTACTGTGACCGATTAGAATGTTGCTGGAGAAACGACTGTTTACCTAAATAGATAGTGTAATGCTCCCCATTAATCAGGGGGTTTTCAAGTTAGAACCGGATCTTTGTTTAGGATTTTAGCTAATTCGTTCTCTGGTAGGACGAATAAAGTTGTGTTAGAGCCCGAAAAAACTAGCCCGCATTAGACTGGGGTCCTAGACCGCGTTTTTATTGACATTAATTTCCGGAGTGGTAAAATATTAACATATCTCAAGGGGAGGTTTTTTGGAAGAGAAGGATAAAACTATAAGCAAGCAAGCAAGCAAGCAAGCAAGCAAGCAAGCAAGCAAGCAAGGATAACCGGCCTAGTCAATAATTTTTTAACTCAAGCGTTTTGTGCTTAAGCAGCACAAGACCTTGGGTTTTTGTTTTTTTAAGAGGGCTTTTAAAGATGAAAGATAAGATGAGATGAGAGAAAAAATCACCAGAAGGCAGAAGGACATATCAAGGCTGTTAAGAGAGAAGAAGCAGATACATAGAGAGAAATTGAAGACCTTTAAACATAAATAAGCTACTCATTCCACAGTGGCTGGACTTAATCGTTCAGCCCTTTTTGTGTGTAATCTTGGAATTTCTGGTAAGGAAAAGGCTTCGTTAATTGTAGGGCAGATTTAGGGTTATTTAGTAATTATCGCCAAAATGATAATCAATATTATAAAAAGAGGAAATGAAGTAAAATAAATTAGAGTTTTCTTTCTTAACGATAGTTTTGGAATATTTGCAAATACTACTGGCGGTCTCTGTATCAAATAAAAGAACATAAATACTATAAATAGGATATAAACTGATATCGCCCATCCCAAGGCCCAAACTTTGCTGGGATATCTTGTACGAGCATCATCATAAACATAGAAAGCACCAAAAATGCCAACATTGTGTGCTAAAAAAAGTAATAAGAGCGTTCCTTCCAGTCCCAGTCTCATCTTTACTCCTTTTGAATTATATCAATGTTTTAATTATACACCTCAAAGGAGGACTGTACCAATGAAATAGTTATATTCTGTTGTTACTTTATGCTTTAAAAGTAAAAATAAGCCTTGCTTATGATATTAACGGAGATATACTAAGACCAATTCCACAAAAGAGGTAGTTATGGGGTTTAAAAGTCAAATCTAAGGCAACTCTCTAAAGCAGGGGGTTGCTTTTTTATTTTTAGCATTTAAGAAAGGAAGAGGGAATGAAGCGATTAATTTATTTAGTAGTGTCGGCCATATTTCTTCTCGTGCAGTTGGAAGTATTTGCTGCTCCAGTTAATCTGCCACAGGGGGTAAAGGGAAAAGAAGGTGTGTTCCTTAATGAGAAGATTGCGGGTGTTGTTGACGTATCTGGCTCAGTTCTGTATGATAATTTCTCACGTAAAATTAAAAGTGGTGGGGATAGCGGAAAAATTGACGCTAATTTCTACGGTGGACAAGTAGGTTTGACGTTCTCGGATAGGTTTGATTTTTATGCATTATTTGGTGGACTGAGCGATGCCGAATTAAAAAACAGCGACTTAGGTTCAGATGTGACGTTCGAATTTGAGGATAAGCTTATGTGGGGGCTTGGTCTTAGTGCTATAATTCATGAATGGGAGGATTCTGGGATTCAAATATTCGGTGATGGTAATTATAGGCAATCCAGAAATATTAGCGTGGATGCCATTGTTATTGATGGAGTAAGATATACCAAAGACCAGTTTACTCCCGGCTCATCGATAGAAGCAAAATGGGATGAGTGGCAAGTGGCGTTAGGTATTAGTAAGAAGTTCGACTATTTTATTCCATACGTTGGAGTAAAGTATTCTGATATAAAGACTTCAGCCAAGGCCACTGTATCTGGCACATCTTATCAATCGGACGCTGCAAAAAGTAAGGGGAAGGTAGGTCCTTTTATTGGAGTTTCCATTCTTCCTATGAAGGGAGTTTCAATTGATTTAGGCGGTCGCTTTGTTGACGAAACTGCCTTTTCAGCCAAAGCCACAATAAGGTTTTAATTGAGCAGGTAAGATCTCGGTATTTTACGAAACGCCTCTATTTTATAAAAAGTAGGGGCGTTCCTTTTAGTGTATCATACTTATTTTTGCCTATTTTGTATACAAATCCACAGGTGCTGAACTTAACCGTCCAGCCCTTTTTATTTGTAAAATACTTAGTTAGATTTACCCACTTCCTGCGTCTATTATAAGTAGGAGGTGGCAAAGATGAAAAAATACACTACCAAGAGGCTAATCGCTGAAACTCAAGCTATAATTCGTTTAAATCAGTTCCTAAGGAACGAAGTAGGGCTAAAAGAAGATCTATCTGCCAAAGCCCTGAAAAGACTACTTTCTACCTTAAAAAAGTGGTATAATCTTG
>JAHJAO010000014.1 GCA_018813905.1 Candidatus Omnitrophota bacterium | reverse complement strand
CATTACCGTGGCCGCTTACGCGGAAAAAATTAGAAGAAGAAATAAAAGCAATGGGCCTGGAGCTGCGGGATAACGGCATTACACGCAAACAATTAGCGCTGTTAATGGATACGTTGCGGCAGGAAGATTTTGCCCGGCAGCTGCAGGAAGCCGGGATTAAGAATATCCGGTACTTAGCGGCAGTGGTCCAGGACGGCCGGGTTACGGATATCGCGGTTTCCATTTCTGAAGCGAGTACGCTTACCGTAACGCATAAGTTTTTTGAGCATAATCTGCAGATAAGAATATATCTTATTCAGGACGCAATTAATCGTTTGACACATGACACACAGTCTTTTAGTTATATAGACGAAGACGGATCGGCCGCTATGGCTACGGCAAAAGAATTAGGGTTGCCCAAGGAAACAGCAGGACTCATTAAAGCTATACAAGAAATAGCCTCTACTTATACTTATCCTCTGCATTGGCAAGGGATACAAAAATTTGTTTTGTATGAACCAGAAGATAATGCCGAATTTTTCCGTATCCCCTTCAAAGATAACGATCATTTATTGGCATTATCTATGAGGATCGTACCAGACCTAGTGACGTTACATAAAACCGCACCAAGTTTATTCACAGAATTAATCCAAGCTGGATTAGCGCATGAAGGCGGGATAAGAGGCCATATGATGAAGTGGCCGGTTAAGACAGATGAGGTGTTGAAATATTTTAACTGGACGAGATTGACAAAAACCGCGGCGGAAATACTTATACAGAATTTTGTCGATGGGAGATGGGATGCGATAAGAGGTTTATTGGAAGCAGGGCTTCCCCCTCGAAATTTATGGACGAGATCCTTGCAAATCATAAAAGAAAGTTTGAATATAGCGGGTTATGACAGAAATAGACCAGAACCGTATGGTGTAACATGGAAAGAATACGCGGCGTATTATGGCATGGTTAAGGAGCGGGGCATTAGGAGTGTGGCGGTTTGGTTTTGGTTTAATTTGCATATCCGTAAATTGCCCTTAGATTATGAACAGAATTTTTCTGAACTATATGGATTCTTAACTCCGAATCAAAGGACGGCAATAGTTCGCGAAGTAGATAAGGTTCAACGAGAATACCAGCAGATAGTTAACCCTAATCAGGGAAGCGCGATCAGCCGGCTGTTAAAGAGAATGGTTTCCTTCGGAAGGAGTTCGGTTTTAGGCGGCGTGGCGGTGCCGGTTGCGGGCGAGATGCAGAAAAGCGATACCGCGGGATTTTTTGGAAGCTGGGTTTTCAATACGGCGCTGTTGTTTGTTGTAGTCGGCACAATTGTAGCAAATATTATTATGGCCAGACGTACAACCCGTTCCCGGACAATCCGCCTGCTTAAAAGCGCGGTTAAGAAAAAAGACCGGGGGTATTCGGAACTGGGTAGTTTCTATAATGAGGCAGGATATGCGGATAAAGGGATTATTATCGATACGTTAGTTAATGAGGCGTTGAGCAATGCGAAGGAAGTCAACAAAGAAGATTT
Organism: Candidatus Omnitrophota bacterium; assembly: GCA_018813905.1. Lineage (GTDB taxonomy): Bacteria > Omnitrophota > Gorgyraeia > B26-G9 > B26-G9 > JAHJAO01. Next base: position 7,535 of record JAHJAO010000014.1, on the reverse strand, counting down.
GGAGCCGATTTTTACCTTTGCCCTGGGAGAAAATGTGGAAGGCATATTGGGCAGGGTTTATGATGCGGTTGTTTCCGGTTTACGGCTTAGCCCGGCAAGCGGAGCAATGACTACGAATGACGCGGAAAAAGTAATCCGCGCCGTAGAAAAAGAAGTTAAAAAACTGAAATTAGGTGTTGACGCAGAAAGAATTGCTTCAGAGATACCGCTATATATACTGGATTTTTCACAGCAAAGAAAGCTTAGAGATAAAGACGCGTTTTTACAGGCCGTTGAGGCCGGGACCAAAAAAGAAATCAACTTTGCCGTGCAGGCGCTGCGCCATAAAGCGGCGATGGCCATAAGAAGGCTTACGGAAATAGAGTATCATGGCAGCCAGAGGCTGATAACAATAATTGAGAAACATCTCAAAGACCGCAATGCGGCTGTGCGCGAAGATATCGGCGCGGCTTTGCGCAATCTGGGAGTAAACGTACCTTTGCCGATACAGATGATGAAAAAACCTCAAGCAGAAACTAAAGTGCAAGTAGTAAAAAGAGAGCCGGAGAGTCCTCAGATACCATCTTCTGAAAGTTCCAACGGCCAGATTACGGGCCCGCAAGAAAATATAAAAGCAATGCTGGAAACGCGTACCGTAAGGCACAAGGTTGACTCGGATGATTTACTCATAGAGAAAAAAGAGGTTTCTCTGCCTAGCCAGGTCGTAATGTGCGAGAGCTCAATTTAAGACTAAAAAACAGAAAATCCTTCCTGATATAATCCGTTCCGAACACATTCGGCGCCAAACCCTAATATTTGACATTAGGGTTTATCTTGAGTGAAGTCGAAAAATCAGAGTAGCAAGCCCGAAGGGTTTGTCCGCTCAGTGTCAAGCCTAACAATCAAGGAACCAACCCCGTTGCCTGCCTGACGGTAGGCAGGCAACGGGGTATTCCGAATGGCTTGACAAGTTTCCGCTTAATGTAATCAGAGGTCTCTGATAGGGTTGTGTATAGGTTTTCATAGAGAGACCTCTTTAAAGTTCTTGATTTTTAGCCCGTTTAGTTTATAATAATAGCGGGCTATTTTTTTTATTCATTTTTTATAACCGGGAGCAATATGATACCGTTAGGGTTGACGATAAGCTTTTGTTTTGTGATATTTGTAAGCGCCGGGGTTATCCTCGGCTATTTATTTTGCTTTTTTAGAAGGGATATTTTTATCTCTCGCCTGGAAAAACTTACCGAACATCTGCCGAATATTCCAATCCAGGGATTTGACGCAAAAGGAAAAGTTTTCTTTTGGAGCCGGGCATCTGAGGCCGCATACGGATACTCGTCACACCAGGCGCTGGGCAAGGATATCGCGGAGTTAATCATACCGGAAAACGAAAGAACGAAGTTCCGCTTGACGCTCGAGGAAGTTTGCCGGGGCGGCAAAGCCGCTAAAGCCAGGGAATCGACGGTGGTTACCAAATCAGCTATAAGAAAGACTATATGCGCTACGATATTTCCGCAGATGAATAATGGCAAATGTACGGGCATATTTTCTATTGATATCGACATCGCCGCTTTAAAAAAACAAGAAGCGGTCTTAACTTCCGCCTTGGAAGATTACAAAGGGATATTTGACGGAATCAACGACGCTGTTTTTGTGCATGACCCGGACTCGGGGGAGATTCTTGAGGTAAATACGAAAATGTGCGAATTGTTTGAGTATCCGAGAGAAGAAGTGCTCAAATTATCGCTGGAACATATAAGCTACGGAGATAAAGATAAGCTGAAAACGCGTGCCAAATCGTTAATCGCAAAAGCGTTTTGCGAGGGGCCGCAGATTTTTGAATGGATGTGCCTGGCGAAAACAGGCAAGATTTTTCCCGTAGAAATAGGTTTGAAAAAAGGCCGTATCGGCAAACGGGATTGCGTGTTCGCTACGGTGCGCGATATCAGTGACGAGATAAAGGCTTATGATATGCTGCACAAGAGTGAATCACGTTACCGGGCAGTGGTAGAAGACCAGTTGGAATTGATATGCCGTTTTGTCCCCGGAGGAATACTTACTTTCGTCAACCAGGCTTACTGCCGTTTTTTTGATAAGAAAAGCGAAGAATTCATCGGTAAAAATTTTATGTTTTATGTTTTTGAAGAAGAGAAAGACAAGGTTGAGAAGAGCATAAATTCCATAACTTACGAAAATCAGATAGTTACTTTCGAACAGCAGATTAAAGATAAAGACGGAAACGCGTATTGGCTGAACTGGACAGCGCGGGCGCTTTTTGATGAAAAGAATGGCCTGCTTGAGTACCAGGCCATCGGCAGGGATGTGACCAAACGTAAATATGCCGAAGTGAATTTAAAAGATTCAGAACAAAGGTACCAGGATTTGTTGATAAACGCTAACGAGATAATTTTTACCTGTGATTTGAAGGGGAAGTTAACGAGTGTTAACCGGGCTGTAAATAAAGTGTTGGGCCTTGCCGAACAGGATGTTGTAGGAAGACACTTTGCCGAATTGCTGATACCGGAAGAACGTGAAAAAATTAAGAGTATATTCGAAGCGGTAATTAAAGGCAATGAACGTAAAAATGATGAGCTGAAGGCGTTGACCCGAGACGGCAACGAGTGTTTTCTGAGGGTGCAGTTGTGGCCCGAATTGCGAAATGATAAATTAATCGGCGTGTACGGTGTGGCGGCTGATTTTACGGAGCAGAAGTGTGTTCTGGAGCGTATGCGGGAAATGGTCATACAGATTGTATCCATGCTTTCGCAGACGGTAGCTGTGGCTGACCGCTATACGGAACAGCATTGCGAAAGGCTGCAGGAATTGGCGTTAAAAATCGGGGAGAAATTAAATCTTTCCGATAAAGAGCTTGAGAATTTAAAGTTCGCCGCGTTGTTGCACGATGTGGGCAAGGTCGGGATACCCATCAATATCCTGATAAAGAAAGGAGAGCTTACGGAAGATGAATGGCAGAAAATCAAGCAGCATCCTAAAAAAGGAGCGGATATTATACGGCAGCTGAGCGGCTTTGAAGAAGTGGCGCAGATTATCGAGCAGCATCAGGAGCGGGTAGACGGCAAAGGATACCCGCATGGTTTAGATAAGGATAGGATTAGAAAAGAAGCTACGATTATCAGCGTTGTGGATGCTTATGATGCGATGACCTCAGACCGCCCTTACCGTAAAGCCATGGGCATGGAACAAGCGATAGAAGAATTAAGACGAAACGCCGGAACCCAATTCGACAGCGATGTCGTAGAGGCGTTTATTGAAATAATAAAAAAGAACGCAGCACATAAAAGCCAGTAGAATTTTACCTGCCTGAATCTTGTTAACATAACTTCTTGTTAAACAATTACTTACAATCAAAGTGCCCCATCCTTATTTTTAAGGCCCCAGCTTGAAAAAACAACTTTTATGTGGTATACTTTAAAACCTTTATTTAGACTTTTTAAATTTTTTAAGTAACTATCAATAAAGGAGTTGAGTGGGCATTTAACCGGTTAACTAACTATTTTAACAAGTAAAAAAAATGAAGTTTCCATCCGCAAAATACAAAAAATTTTTATTCCGGATATTAGCGCTGTTTATGATCTATTCTTTTTTTACGGTCAATGCAGTAAGGGCGGAAGATAAAAATAGCGCCGTGTATTCATATTTGAGCCCGGCTGTAAAAATTGAAAACATAAGTTTTGCGAAAGATTTCCAACATATTTTACTTATAGAGAAAAACATTTCTTTTGATAAATTAACCCCTCTTTCTTTCTACCCTCAACTTAGGCAAGCGATTACTCAGCTGCTTCAAGACATAGACGTTGAGCAGCTTGAAAATATCCGGGTGCGTTTCGTCGCTTCAAACGATGAATGGGTTAACCATATCGTAACTGAGGAAAGGAAAAAATGGACAAAAGAAGGCAAAGAATTAAATCTGGAAGGCCTGCAAGCGCTGATAACCGATGATACCGGAGGGAAGGTTTACCGGCATTTATTTTACGGGTTAAAAACCGAAAAAACAAAAAGGGAAAAACTTATAAAAGAACTGTGTAAAATTTTCGGCAAAAAAATAAGCTATTTTAAAGACATGATCGATAAAAAGCTCTGGGCAAATCTTTGGGCTATGTACAATCAATATTGGGCGGAAAGGCAGTTCCGGGACAGGTTAGGCGGCGAATATTCGGATGCCGAGTGGGTGGATTTTGAAGTTGTCGTAAAACTGCGAAACGCCACGCTGCACAAGCTGGTTAAGCTGGCAAAAAAAGAGAGGCAATTTAAGGCGGTATTTTTGCCTAGCGAAGAAAAAGCAGCTCAAGTATCAACCCATAAAATATTCGAAAACGGCGGACAGCGTAAAAGGACAATACTTAAAGATATCCCGGAAAGCCCGCAGCGCCAGAATATCAACACCGTCGAGAGCCAGAGAGAAGATTATAAAACCGTAGCTTTCAATATTGAACGCCTGGTGAAAGTAAGAGATGTTTATCTTGCCGGCTGGAAAAAAGGCGTTAGCGAAAGAAATCTGCGGGACGCGCGCAATGCCTTGGAGAGTGTGTATGCGTGGACGGGGCGCGGGCATAAGGATGAGAAAAAGAACGCGGCCGGGCATCTTTTGCATATTTTGAAAAAAGACGGATATTTTGTCAGGAAAAATTATAAAAAAACCATTGCACAGATCAATGAGACCATTTTTGAACTGAACAGGAGATTGCGGGAGCTCGCCTCAAGAATTGAAACAGGCAACAAGACAGTGAAAAGGTATCTTCCTTTGGCCCCGGACTATATCCAGCTTGAAATACTTAAAAATGAGCTTATCGGAGTAGAGCATGCGATACGATTCGGCAATTTTAATTTAGCGCTGGAAAGATTTAATAATATCCAATCCGGTATGGCGTCTATTCAAAAAGAGGCCAAAGATTATAGAGATTTGCAGAATTTAACTTCGCACCTGCAAAAAATATTGACGGTTAAAGCCGAGCATGAAAATTGCAATGCGGCATTAGCGCTTATTGATGAGGTTGATAAACGCATAGCAAGGCAGTCGGAAAATCTTGCTATCATAAAAGATTGGCTTATTGATAAGTATAGACTTACCAAGTTTGCCCAGAAGATTCTTGCTATAATTACCGACTTTGGCAATATAAGAAAACCCGGCAAAAAATATACGGAGAGGATATCAAGTGCTTTGGAAGTAATTAACGGCATTATACAATCCTGCAATAAATCAGAAGAGTTATCCGGTATAAAGCATATTATTATCATTAGATTAGCCGGCGTGCAGCAGGAATTGGGGAGGGTCAGAATAAGAGCGGAAGAACGCAATGAAGCAATCAAAAGAGTATTGCCGGATGAAAAAATTGTAAGCGTACCCGATACCGTATTACAGCTAAAAGGCAGGCGCAAACAGGCAATAGAAGGGACTTCTTATAAAGTTGAATATCTAGAGCTTGCTATTCTCGATGAGATTAATCTTCTGCACGAAGATTTTACCCGGATTCAGTTTGAGGAGAAAATAACCGGCTCTTCCCTGACAGCAATAGGAAGCGTGATCCCGGGCATTTTAGGCGGTATTTCTAAAGGTGCGGGGCAAGCTATAAGCTTGCATGCGCTTGTTGAACAAGCAATCTAATTAGTAAGCCCCTCAAAAATTTCCCCTTGGGCAAATTTTCGAGCTGGTGTCCCCGAAGGGGATTAAAAATGAATATAGATAGAAAAAGAAGAACAAATATAATTTTCAAGATGATAGCGCTAGCGTTAATGCAGGCGTTTTTACTTGTAAATTGTACGTTTGCGCAGGGCTTGGATATTTTTAATCACTGCCCGCCAAATCCTATTGATACCTTATCCCCGCAGATTTATATCAATTCTTCCGTATTTCAGGAACAATTTCTTGCCGTGTCTACTCACCGGAAGTTTTGGGAAGAAATAGATTTTGATAAGGTTCTTTTCGAAGAACCCTATGGACCGGTTGCGGTGAAAAAAAAGACAAACGATCTGCTTGGCAAATTAGGGCGGGCGGGAAAGATCGGCCGGTTAGTTCTTGATGTCGGCGCTTCATCAATCCCGATTACAGGAGTTTTTGCGTTTTTAGATTCGCATGCGGTTATTGGAATTGATAGTGCGTATCAAGTGCCTTTTAAAAATTTAGAGCCGCACATCGGTACCCCTTTCTTACTGGTAAAATCATACGCGCACAAGTTGGATGAAGTTTTAGAAACGCAAGCGGTCAGAGATTTTTTAAAAGATACAAGCGGATTGGGGCAAGCGCCGGTTGACGCAGTGGTTTTTTCCGATATTCTGAACTATGTTGATTATAGACAGGTGATCGGGAAGGCATTGAAGAAATTAAGAGTTGGCGGCCGCATGATTATCGTGAATATGGCCGGCGCGGGTTTTCCGGATAAATACTCGGAAAAGGGGGTAAAGACTAATTCAGAACTTAGGAATTTTTTAAAGGAACAGGATTTGGTGTTTGAGGAGGAATATTGCGAGTATGCGGGAAGAGATCATGTGTTTATAACTGAAACTAAAAGGAGAGATTATATCGTCTGCCGCAAGGTAATACCATCTGGAGAAGAGGAAATAGCGGCTTTTGTCGATGTGGGCCCGGAAGAATTTCAGGCCACTATCCGGAAATCCGCGGGATATGATGATTCCTGGATATATGCCGATTTCTCTGATGTCTTGGTGAAAGATAAAATTTCAGCTTTAGTCTTTGAAAACATAAAGCGCACACTGCAAGATATCAGCGGTCTCAAGAGCTTGTTTGCATTCCTAGGAAAAATTAAAAATATGTTCGGGCACTATTTGAAATTCCGGCTGTACGGCTCTGGGGAGGATGCATTTTCCCTTTTAAAAGGCGTAAGTACGCAAGATTGCGAAAATTTTATCGCAAAAATGGAATTTAATGCCGAGGCAATAGAAATTTTCAGAAAGATTAAAGATGCCAGCGGCCAAAAACAGATTAATATAGTTATTGCTTCTGTTTGGCCGGAACAGTTGATTCTGGGTTTTTTGGCAAGAACGGATATTCAGGAAAAACTTAAGCAGGAAGGGATAAAAGTGCGTGCTGCACTTTCGAATCCCGCGTATTTTGAAAAAGGGGAAATTAAAATAAAACAGCATGCGGCTAATACCATAACGCCAAATAATAAAATAAAATATTTCCCCCAAGGGAATATTTATATCGGCCGCAGAGGGATGAGATTCTTTAAAAGCCTTCCTGGGGCAGTTTTTGCCAAAGAGGCAAAAAAGAAAGTGGTTCTGGATAGGCGTATCAGGACGCATTATGCCACGCCGAAGCTGACTGGTGAAGAGGCCGGAGCGGATATTAGCATGTTGGTCAGAAAAAGGTATTTTGAAAAGAGAAAAGAGCTTTTGGCAAAAGAAGGCGAAGCAGAATTCGAGGAGTTTGCACAGCTTTACCGGGAGATTGAGGAAACAATTGCCCGGGCATGGCAAAGCGTGCCGGCAGAAGTATTATTGAAATTAGAGCTTGAGTGCAAGATTGCAGCTATTGAACAAGCAATCTAACTAAAAATTATAAATTATAAGTTAAAAAT
>JAHJAO010000115.1 GCA_018813905.1 Candidatus Omnitrophota bacterium | reverse complement strand
TAAGTTAGCGGCTCAAAATGATACGAAGTTTGAAGAGATACTTATTGACGAGCTTGCCCTGCAATACCGCAAGGATTTAAATTTGCCGGCGCGCGACTTAATCCTTTCGGTTAAGGCGCAATACGACTTTTTTTTAAGCCAGGACCGGGAAGAGCCGGAAAGCACGGTTTCTTTAGAGAAGCTTTTTCCTTATTTCGGCACAAGTTTTTCCGCCTCCTATAAATCGACGCCGTCTTTTTCTTCACAGGTAAATTCTTCGGAGTTTACTTTTTCCATTTCTCAGCCCATTGCTAAAAACGCTTTTGGCAGCGCAACACGCCTGCAGGATAAAATTATCGGACTGGAAATGGACGTGGCCCGGCACCAGATCATAGAAGCGTACGAAGATTATTTTGCCGCGGTCATCAATATCTATTATGACTGGTATGAAGCCTACGAAAATTTAAAAATCGGCGAATCGTCTTACGCGGAAAATCTGAAATTACTGGAAAATATCCGACAAAGGAGCATAAGTAAAATCGCGCTTCCCATCGATGTCCATAAAATCGATATTCAAGTTTTAGCCAAAAAAGAAAAACTGGTTAATTTAATGTAAGAATACGGCCGGGCGCTAAATATGGTAAAAAAAGCCATTCGCTATAAAGGCGTGGAAACTTTAATGCCAAAAGAACCTGCTTTGTATAAATGGGAAGGCATCGATTTTGAACGGGATTATCAGGCGTTTAAGGTAAACAGCCGCACGCATCAAATCTTGAGATTGTTGGAGAATAAAAGCTTGTTGGAAGTGGATAAAAACGCCAACGATCTTTTGCCGTCGATAAATTTGATTTTCGGCTACGAGGTTAACGGGGATGATTTTGAAATCGAAAATGAGGATAATAAAATTATTGCCGGAGTATCGATGCAATTGCCTCTTTTTGAACAGGTCCAGAACGCGGAGCACAAAGTATCCAAGATAACTTTGGATAAAACGCGCCTGTCCGCCCAGAGCATAGACGCGCAGCTTTATTTTGACCTAAAAAATTTATACCGGCAGATAGAAAGAGAACGAGAGTTAATTGCCATTTCCAATAAAAAAATCCAATTAGCGCAGGATGTCGTGGTTGATGAAACGGAAAATTATTCTTTCGGGAAAATCACGCTTAATGATTTTATCCAGGCCGTAAACGTTCTGGATGATAACCGTTTTAGCAATATAACTCATTCCACCCGGTTGAGGCAATTAATCGCCGAATGGCTGCGGTTAACGGATGTGCTGGTAAATGCAAGCGTGTTGAAGAAATATTAGAATAATCCGTAAAAATTAGCCGAAAACATATCGTTTGCGTATAGTTTTGAAAAGGTATAGAATTGTAGGAACAAATGAGGAGGTGTGGTATGAAGAAGAAAATGGCAATAAGTATGTTTTTAGTTTGTTTGTTAATGTTTGGGTTCGCGGCGGCTAATATTTACGCCTTTGACGGGATGAATAAGGGCAAAATGGAAAAAATGGATATGGAAGAGAAGTTTTTTTACAAAGCGCACTTGATCCTTTCCAGCGAAGAGGAGCTTGGGCTCTCGTCAGACCAGGCAAAAAAGATTAAGGAATTGAAGACGAATACCAAAAAAGATTTAATCCGGAAAAACGCGGAAATCGAAATCCTGGGCATGGATATCAAATCCGCCCTGTATGAAGATGTAATCGACACCAAGGCCGTAAACAAGCTTATCGATAAAAAATACGACTTCAAAAAAGAAAAAGCCAAGGTGCTAATCGGCGCGTATGCCGCGTTAAAAAATACCTTAAGCAAAGAACAAAAGGCAAAATTAAAAGAGCTCTACAAGAAATGTGAAAAAGGCAAGATGCGGCATGGTTCGATGATGCCGGGTATGGGTAAAGGTATGGGTATGGGAAAAGGCATGATGAAGGGTATGGGTAAAGGTATGATGAATTGCCCCATGAAGGAGGAGATGAAGGAATAAGGCGGTATTTTATCCGGCTCGATTTAAAATGTAAACGCCCAGGCAGAATTTGCCTGGGCGTTTTTTTTTGCCGATGTGATAGAATAGGAAAGAGAAGAACGCGCTTTTTTCGTAAAACCTAAAGAAACCATATGCCAATAAAAATGAATCCGGATAAAAAAAGGAGTAATTCAAATATGCTAATTCCGACATTAATCATGGGCGTATTTGCTGTCGTGCTTGTTTCTATCGGCTACCAGCGCGGCCAGCATGTTGAGGGCCTCAAATCGGCTTGGGAGATGACCATAGAGATACTGCCGCTGCTCGTGTTTGCTTTTATTGTGGCCGGGATGGCGCAGGTAGTATTACCTCGGGAGCTTCTTTCTAAATGGATTGGGACAGATTCCGGCTTGCGGGGCATAGTTGTCGGTACCTTAGCCGGCGCGTGTTCTCCGGGCGGGCCGTATGTGAACTTGCCGCTAGCCGCCGGCCTTTTGCGTTCCGGGGCAAGTATTGGGACAATGGTCGCCTTTCTGACCGGATGGTCGCTGTGGGCGGTTTCCCGGTTGCCCATGGAAGTGGGGATCATGGGCTGGAAGTTCACGCTTATCCGTTTTGTCAGCGTCTTCTTTTTTCCGCCTATTGCCGGGTTAATCGCGCAAATGCTGGCCAAGGTGATAAAATAACCGGAAATTTTCTGAGCCGGGCGGCTTGTTTGTGTTATAATTAGATTGCCATGAAAGACGTAGTAAAAAAAGTAAGTTGGGTGGTTGTAAAAAAGACCTTTGTATCTTTTTTTCTGTTACTGTTTTTCTGCGCCGGATATATATTTTATAAGATTAGGATAGCGCTGGCGATTCCGCTTGAGGTTCGTCATGAACTGCGAAAATATATCGGCACTATTTTCATTATCTTGATAACGCTTATTATCCATAAAATCGCCGGGGCGATTATCGGCTGGTACCGGGAAAATATCGCGGCCAAGACTGCGACTACATTAGACAATGAATTGCTTCCGATTATCCGGCGCACGTTGAATGTGATCATTTGGATAACGGCTTTTCTCGTCGTTCTTCCTCTATACGGAGTAAATATAAACGCGTTAATCGCGACGCTGGGCGTAGGTTCGCTGGCTATCGCCCTTGCCGCCCAAGATACCATTGCGAATATTATCGCCGGGTTTCTTATTATGATTGACCGGCCGTTTAGAGTCGGCGATAAAATCAAACTTCCTACGGGAGAAACCGCGGAAGTGTTGTCTATCGGCGTAAGGAGATCCCGGTTTATCGGCGAAGATAAAGCGGTTATTATCGTGCCCAATGTAGACTTGAGCAAGAATAAAATTGTAAATTACACCTACGGTAAAGAAATGGAAAACGAGATTTTTTTGAAATAGCTGCGCGAATTAAGACCGCCGGAAGCGGCTATTAGTTTTTAGAGGAAAAATATGCACACTAAATATAAAGATGATGAGCTCTGGTTGATAAACGAAAACGGCTGGGCCAGGCGGCTGCAGAATATAAGAGAATCACAATTTACCCTGGGCAACGGCTATTTGAGCTCAAGAGGCATTTTGGAAGAGATGCCCTACAACAGCCGTCCGGGTACTTATATCGCCGGCATTTATGACAAAATCAGCGCTCAGGTCGACGAGCTTGTTAATCTGCCCAATCCCGTTAATTTTAAGTTTAGTATCGAGGGACAAAAACTCGATATGTTTACCATGGATGTCCTCGAAAACAAAAGGACGCTTAACCTGAAAAAGGGGATGCTTTTGCGCCGGACAATGTACCGGGACAGGCGCAAGAGAAAATACGATTATCAATCTTTAAGATTTATGTCCATGGAGAATAAACATATCGGCGTGATGCAAGTGGTGCTTACCGCGCTTGATCAAGATTGCGCGATAGAAGTAGAAACGGGCATAGATACGTCCGTGTCCAATGTAGCCAATTTCAGCGAAGGAAGAAAAAGGCATTTTCGCATACGTGAGCTTGGCCAAGAACATAAAGCGGGGTATCTTGTAGCCGAAACATCAGGCAAAAAATATATTCTGGCCTATTGGAGCGGGTTTTATTATAAGGTACGCCGGAAAAATGTGTTTGCCCGCGATAACGTTTTTCGCATTAATCTGAAGAAAAATAAGAGCATTATTTTTACAAAAATATTCTGCATAAAACATTTCCCCTATAAAGAAAAACACAATATTTATAAAGCGCAAACTTTTAAGATATTCCAGGACGCTTTTCGCACTGATTTTAATAGCCTTGTGGATAAGCATTGCCTGGCTTGGGAAAAATTGTGGAAAAAAGCGGATATTGTTATTGAAGGTACGGCGGACTTGCAAAGGAATTTGAGATTTAATATATACCATATGCTTATTTGCGCGCAAAACGACGAGGGATTTTCCAGCGCCGGCGCGCGGACGTTAAGCGGCGAGGGTTACCGCGGGCATATATTCTGGGACGCGGATATTTTCCTTTTACCTTTCTATATCTTTAAATTTCCCTCCATAGCTAAAAGCATGCTGCTTTACCGGTATCGGCGGCTTGAAGAATCCCGTAAGCTCGCCAAAAAAGAAGGGTATAAAGGAGCGAAATTCGCCTGGGAATCGGCGACGACGGGAGAAGAGGAAACCCCGGAATGGGCGCGCGATATCGACGGGACGGTTACGAAAGTATCCACGCATAAAATGGAACATCATATCACCGCGGATATTGCCTACGCCGTTTATAAATACTATGTAGTTAGCGGCAATGAGGCGTTCATGGAAAGGTACGGCTATGAATTGATATTTGAGGCCGCGCGATTTTGGGCGTCGAGGGTTGAATACAACAAAAAAAATAAAAAGTATGAGATTAATCATATAATCGGGCCGGACGAGTTCCATGTAGATGTGAACAATAACGCCTTTACGAACATGATGGCTAAATGGAACATACTTATTGCCCATAAACTTTTTTTTAAGATAAAGAACCGGCGGGCAATTTTTAGCAAATTTAAAAACCGGCTCGGTTTCTGCGACAAAGAAGCAAAGGTCTGGAAAAAGATAGCCGCAAATTTAAAGATCAACACGAATAAAAACAATGTTATTGAACAGTTTGACGGATATTTTAAACTGAGAAAAATTGGCATCACCAAAACCGATGAAAACGGCATTCCCTTAATCCCGCTGAAACTCAAACCTAAAGATATCGCGAAGACCCAGCTGATAAAACAGGCGGATGTCCTAATGCTTATATATCTTTTAAACGATGTTTTCAGCGCGAAGACAAAAAGAGCCAACTATGATTTTTATGTCGGCCGAACAGTGCATAAATCTTCTTTGAGCCCCGCCATTTACGCTATTCTCGGTTGCGAAACGGAAGATTTTAACCGGGCGTACAATCTTTTTAATGTCGCCCTGCGCGCGGATATCAGTAATCTTTACGGAAATACGCACGAAGGTATTCACGCCGCTTCTTTAGGCTGCACATGGCAAGTGGTGGTGTTTGGGTTTGCCGGCGTAAGCGTAAGGAAAGAAAAATTATTTATAAACCCAAAAGGCATGCCCTGGACGTGGGGGAAGCTTTCATTTTCTTTTACTTGGAAAAAAAGCACGATAATATTGGAGTTGAGTAGAGACGAAATGAAAGTGAAAATCATCTCCGTCAATAAACAACCGGTTGAATTGGGTATTTATGACAGATTAAGGCATTTGAAAAGCGGCAGAAGTTATACTTTTAAACGGAAAGGTTCCCGAGATAGAAAGGAGTATTTTTACTATTGAGCGCTAAAAAGAAATTAAATATCGTTCATCTGCATTGGGGATTCCCCCCGCTTATCGGAGGCGTAGAGACGCATCTTACTATAATCCTGCCGGAACTGGTAAGGCTGGGGCACAAGGTGAGCCTGTTGACCGGCTCGGTGGAAGGGATTCCCGGCAATTACGAATATGAGGGAGTTAACATCCAGAGGACTCCGCTGTTTGACCTGAACTGGCTGTATAAACGCGGATTTAAAGGTTTAGAGGAGGAATTGGAACAGTTGTACTTTGACTTATTTTCCCGGACAAAACCGGACGTCATCCACGCGCATAATATGCATTATTTCAGTGAAATGCATACGTCTTTGCTTGAAAGCATGGCTTGTAAGTTTAACAGCCAGCTTATTCTGACCGCGCATAATGTGTGGGATGATATTTTGTATCTGGATATGACGCTTAAAGTAAAATGGGACAAAATCATCGCGGTCAGCCATTGCATCAAAAAAGAGATGATCGGAATCGGGGTTGATGAGAAAAAAATAACCGTAATTCACCACGGGATTAATCAAAATATATTTGTTCAGAAAGCTCCGACACAGGCATTTTTCGATAAATACCCAAAACTTAAAGGCCGGCCGGTTATCTTTCATCCGGCGCGTATGGGACTGGCCAAAGGGTGTGATATCAGCATAAAGTCTATCAATATAGTTAAGAAAAAATATCCGGATGCGGTATTTGTATTTGCCGGGTCAAAAAATATTATCGATTGGGGCGAGACGCAGCAAAAGGATATCGCGTATCTGGTGAAGCTGATAAAGCATTTTAAGTTGGAAAACAATGTCCTGATAGACACGTATTCCTTGGAAGAGATGAAGGAAATGTACGCCGCAACGCGCGTGGTGATTTATCCCTCTACGGCGAATGAACCGTTTGGACTGGCAATGTTGGAGGCGATGGCGATGAGTAAGCCGATTATCGTAACCGATATGGGCGGGATGCCGGAGATTATCAAAGACGGAATAAACGGATTTGTTATCAAACAACGGGATTTTGAAGCGCTGGGACACCGGATAATCCGACTGCTTGATGATGAGGCTTTAAGCAGCCGCCTGGGCACAACCGGAAGGCAGATACTCGAATCGCATTATACGAAAGAGAAGATGGCGCAGGCGACGCTCCAGGTTTACGAAGCCTAAAATATCCTTGCCAAAATCACTCTGCCAAAGAAGAGTGAAGTTATCCGCATTCTTTTTGTAATCCCGAAACAAGGGTATAATTATACGGAAATAAAGGTAATTTATGGCTAAGAAGATAATTATACTTTCCGCAAGCCCAAAGAAAGACGGCAATACCGCGACGCTTGTGCGCTGGTTTAGCCGGGGCGCGCGCGCCAAAGGCGCCCGGATTAAAGTTATCCATACGGCATATCTTAAATATAAAACACCGGGCTGTATGTCCTGCCGGGCATGCCAGAAATCGGACAAATATGAATGCGTGATTAATGACGAGGTCAGAGGCGTCCTTATTGAGATGGCCAAAGCGGACGTGATTGTCGTGGCCACGCCGCTGTATTTTTTCGCAGCAAGCGCGCAGCTAAAAGTTATTTTTGACCGGATGTTTTCCCTTTACAAGTGGGACAACGCCGCCGGCACGATGAGGACCGTATTAAAAGGGAAAATGCTTATCTTGATAGCAAGCGCGTATGAGGGTGTGGGGCTGGACGTTCTCGCCAAACCATTTGCCTTGACCGCAAAATATACGGGCATGAAATTCAAATCTTTCCTTGTGCCGAACGCCGGCACATCCGGTGAAATCAAAACCAAAACCGCTATTCGCAAACGAATGATTGCCTTTGGCCGGAAGGCGGCATAGACAGAAAAACGGTTTTAATCAGCTTTTTGGGAGCGCTCTTTTGTTAAATTTTTATAAACAAAAATCTGGTCCCCGTATGAGGTATCGAAAACCGCGATTGCTTTAAAAGAATCTCTATTTTTATTTAAAGATATTTTAAACCCTTCAACAATATCCGCAGAGGCGTGATTTACTTCTCCCGCGTCGCTTGTTTTGTAAATCACATATTCCGCGCCTAATAAATACTTTTGCCAATCAACCGTGCCTTCCTTGGGCCGCTCGGTTATATTTTGTATCTGAGGGCAATTGATCATGAACGGCAACCGGCGAAATATGAATCCATAATCTAACGGGCCGTCTAGGCCGGAAGTAAATGTGAACAACACTCTATTGTGGTCTTTATTGATACGTTCCAAATTTTCTTTTTCAAATACGGCTAATAGTTTTTCTGCCAATTCAAAATCGTTCTCCTTATATGGAGAAAACAAACCTATTTCATGGCAAATAAGCCACAGCGTGCGATTACTATATAAATTTAATGTCGTTAAGAAAAGTTTTATCAATTCAAAATCCATTTCTTTGTAAGACGGGAACAGGCCGACCCCATGGCCTATAACCCATATCGTACCAGCACCATACGATTTTAATGCCGCGCAGGAATTAGAAGAGGATTTGGGAAGGGCATTGAAAAAGGTGTATTGCAGCAAACATAAGCAAATCAAAACAGCCGCGAATTTTCTTCTTGCAAAATCAGGAAGCCAAAAAACCATCTGGCTTACCAGTAAACAAAAAGCCGGGATAATGGGAATTAAAAATCTCAACGCCTGGTTTGGGGAGAAAGAAAACATAATAAACGGAACAATAAACCAGATAACGAGAAACAGATTGATTTTTTTGGATTTAAAAAAGTAAAATGATATCAAAGGCATTAGAAATATCAGCAATAACGGCCCGATATAAAAAAAGAAGAGCATCCTGAAATAATAAAACCTGACCGGTACAGAATAAAGCAGGGCCCCGCCGCACACAATAGACTTTCCCCAATACCTAAAAAGCAGCTCCTTATTTACAAAAAGGTATATAATTGTTGTGAGCAAAGCGAACAACGCCAGGATAACGAGGAAATTGAAAACGCGTTTTTTTCTATTTTCTTTAAGATAAAAAGACTTCCCGGCGTAATAAAGAAAAGGGGGTAATATAAAGAAAAAGGCGGTTTCTTTTGTAAGCTGCGCGAGTGTGAATAAAACAGCGGTTAAGATACTGTAACGCAATGATGTAAGGCGGTTGCTTTTTAAAAGGCACAATATGGATAGCGCGAGCATCGCGGCAAGAGGAAATTCAGACATGGTCACCCGGGAATGGGCAAAAATCGCCGGGCAAAACGACAATAAAATGGCGGCAAGAAGGCCGCTTTTTTTACTGTCTAAAATAGACCCGATTTTATAGGTGCTTATCAGAAGAATAAGAAAAAAAATAGCGTTGCTGAATACAATCGCTAAAGTGACATCTTTTAACTCTTTGCTATTCAGAAAAGCCATTACGATGCCGACTACCAAAGAATAGAGTTTGGGGTGCGCTCCGCCTTCAAAGTGTATAAAGAATTCAAAGGCCTCTTTATAGGCGGCCATAGCGAAGTGCCGGCTAAAGACTAAACCTTCAACTAGTCTGGCCACTCCGTCCCATTTCCACAATATTTCGCTGTTTGTGAGGACGTAGAAATTTACGGCGCAATGGAATAGCCATAAGGCTAAAATAGCGAATATATATTTTTTGTTATCCCACGCGGATTTTATTGAAGGCCTTAGCATAGTTAATATTCGTTAGTTAATTAGAATAAAAATAACTAATTTTTAATCTACCCCACCCATTTTTTCATAAAACTCATCGCGCGTCAATCAAACTTTCGTCTCGTAACGAAAAAATCGCTCCAGGTGATATAGCTTGAAATTTATTGTTGCTGGTAATAAAATAAGGGAATCCCGCCGAATATTCGGCGGGGTAAATTCGCCTCGCCAAGTGCTCTTTATAAGTGCACAGTGGCGGGCTCATTTAGGAGGGAAAAAAATGAAGAGATTTTTAGTGGTAGTTTCGGTAAGTTTTTTGTTTCTTTTTCTGATTCTGATTGCTTCCTCGTCCGCGCAAATGGATTTGCCGCAAAACGAAACTGTATCCGGCGAGGAAGAAAGTGCGGTTATTCAAGCAGAGGACGCGCTTTCCGCTATGCCGGAAGACGAGGAGGAATTGGATATAACTGCAGAAGAGGAAAAACAGTGTGAAGAGACTAAAGATGAGCCGGTAGCATGTTCCCAGCCGCAAGAACAAAAGCGGGATGTTTATGAGGAAATGACGCAGACAGTCCTACAGGTTGAAAACATATCCCGGGCGGCGGATGAACTTTTAAAATTGGGTAAAGCAAAAACCATTGAAGAACAGCAGCTGAAGGATAAATTCCGGGAATTTGAACAGGAAATCGAAAATACTCTTTCTCAGATTGAAACGCTTCGCAAAACTACAAGGCACGTAAGCACCCAGGGAGAAATATTTTTTAATGATTGGTTGAAAGAACTTGAGTCGATTAAAAATTCTACCATGCGCCGGCGCGGCATGACGAGCCGGGATAAAGAACTAAAAACTTTATCCGGATTTGATGGCGAAGCGCAAAAAACAGAGGAAAATTTAAATAAATTAATCGAAGCCATTCAGGACATTGACCGCTATCTTAAATTCAACCTTACGGCTAAAAACGTTTCTTCCGCCGCAAGCGAATTCAGGAAAATAAATACCGACGCCGGGAAAATAAAAAAAGGCATAGGTAGCATGGAAAAGAAACTTAAAAAGCTGTCGGCGTTTTCAGAAATAATGAATTATAATAAATACTGATTGCCGGTGCAAAAGTAGTATTTAAAATATAAAACCGATTTGCCCCTCGCGCTTTTCCGGGCGCGAGGGGTTTTTGTTTATTTTTGAACGCAAACGCCGCGGAAAAAATAAATTTTTCTTGGGGTTTATTATGTTACCGTGTATAATTTATCTAATGAAAGATGTTAAATCAAGGAGGTAGGATAGATGATAAAAAGCTTGGTTCGGGGTAAGGAGATCTCAGTTGGGGTAATCAACGAAGTTGGAGCGTTGGCGCGGGTGACGTCTTTTTTGGTTAATCACGGGATAAATTTGATAGCCATTGCCGGATATTCAAATAATATCGGCGACCAGGCCGCGCTTATCTTCGTCACGGATAATAATTTTGCCGCGGTCAATGAACTGGCTAATAACGGTTATGAGCAGATCGCGGAAAATGATGTGATAATCATAGACATGGAGAACCGCCCGGGCGCGTTAAAAAATATATCCGAACTTATGGCGCAGAACCGGATAAATATAAATTATTTCTATTGCACAACTTGTTCCGGCGGCTGTCCGGCAAAAATCATCCTTTCTACTTCGAATAATGATAAGGCGGTTGAGATATTGAATTCATAACTACAAAATCAATTGCCGGCACAGCATCTGCGGCCGCGTGTATGGAGCGGATAATCGAGCTTAAGCCATGAGGGCATTCCATGGCTTTTTTGATTTTAAAAAATAAAACAGGTTAATAATGGAAAAAGTAAACGTGACTATTGTCGGCGCGGGAGTGGTTGGCTTGGCCTGCGCGCTAAAAATATCGGAAAATTTGCGCGATATCGTAGTTGTCGAGAAAAATTCTTCTTTCGGGCAGGAAACGAGTTCCCGCAACAGCGAAGTTATCCACGCGGGCATATATTACCCGCCCGGTTCTTTGCGGGCCCGGCTTTGCCTGGAGGGCAAAGGAGCGTTATATGACTATTGCGCGAAGCATAATATCGGCTGCAAGCGGATCGGCAAACTCATAGTTGCCGTCGATAATACTGAAACCCAAGAACTGGAAAAACTCTTTAAAAACGGGATGGCCAGCGGCGTTTCCGACTTAAAAATGCTTAACGTTTCCGAGATAAAAAAAATCGAGCCGAATATTCGCGCCGCGGCGGCGATATTTTCACCGTCTACCGGGATATTAGATACGCATATGTTGATGAAAAATTTTGAAGCAGAAGCAGGCGCAAGCGGCGCCCAAATCGCTTACGGGACGGAATTGATTAATATAGAAAAAAGCGATGGCGGGTATAAAGTTTTTGTGCGGGATGAACGGGAAGGAGAATTTAGTTTTTTTACGCGGATTTTGATTAACGCCGCGGGATTATATTCGGATAAAATTGCTAAAATTTCTGGTATAAAAAATAAGGGATATGAATTGAAATACTGTAAAGGCGATTATTTCCGGGTACATAATAACAAAGCGCGTTATATCAGCCATCTTATCTATCCAGTGCCGCTGGAAAATCATGTGAGCTTAGGTATTCATACGGCTCTGGATTTGGCCGGAGGTTTAAGGCTGGGGCCGGACGCCGAGTATATAGACAGGCTTGATTATGCGGTCGAGGAAAGCAAAAAGAATGTTTTTTACGAAGATACGAAACGTTTTTTGCCGTTTATCGATATCGAAGATTTAGGGCCGGATATGGCCGGAATAAGGTCAAAGCTGCAGGGGCCGGGCGAGGGGTTCAGGGATTTTATTATCAAAGAAGAATCCGATAATAATCTTGAAGGATTGATTAATTTAGTCGGGATAGATTCGCCCGGGCTCACGGGCTGCTTGGCTATTGCCGAAAAAGTAAACAAGATGGTTAAAGAGATAATTTGAAAGAGGTAAAAATATGATGTTACGTTTTGGCCATCGCGGCGCCGCGGGATACGAACCGGAGAATACGCTGCGTTCGTTTAAGAAAGCCGTAGAATTGAACGTCGATTGGATAGAGTTGGACGCTCAGATTTGCAAAACCGGCGAAGTTATCGTGCTCCACGATACCAAAGTGGATAGGACCACTAACGGTACCGGTTATGTCGAAGATAAAACGCTTGCCGAGTTAAGAACATTGGACGCGGGAAAAGGAGAAAAAATTCCTACCCTGGAAGAAGCCCTGGATACGATAGCCAGAAAAGCAAAAGTTAATATCGAAATCAAAAGAGAGGGCGCTGCGGGAAAAGTTTTTGAAATTATCAACCGTTATGTCCGGGACAAAGGATGGCAGTGGGATGATTTTCTCATCTCTTCCTTCAATCACTATGAGCTTTTGGATTTTAGGCGGCTAACGGATAAGGTTAAACTGGGCGCGGTAATCGCCGGCATACCCATCGGCTATGCTGAGTGTGTCGAACGTATCCGCGCTTATTCACTGCATCCGTCTAAAGAATTTTTAAATCAGGCCCTGGTGGACGACGCGCACAAAAGAGGCATGAAGGTATTTGTCTACACCTTAAACGAAACCGATGATATAGAAAAAGTTAAAAAGCTCGGGGCAGACGGAATCTTTTCTAATTTTCCGGACAGGATATAATTCTCTTTTCAACCGGGGGTTTGTTGATAAATAATAGTTTTGATAGGAAAGGAAAAAAGATTATGGACTGGAAAATATTTTTGGCTACGTTCAGCGCGATATTCCTGGCGGAACTTGCGGATAAGACGCAATTAGTAGGCATCGGCATGAGCGCGAAATCGGGAAAACCGGTTTCGGTATGGCTGGGTTCGGTCGCGGCCTATATGGTGGTAACCGTAATATCGGTTTTTATCGGGGCGATTTTAGCCAGACACATAAAGCCGGAGCTGGTTAGATATTGCGGCGCGGCCTTATTTATTTTAATCGGCACGTTGATGTTTTTTGGAAAAATCT
>JAHJAO010000114.1 GCA_018813905.1 Candidatus Omnitrophota bacterium | reverse complement strand
GATCTGGGCGATGAAATCAACAAGTTTGAAGATAAACTAAAAATGCTCAAACAGGAGATTTTTGGCAATCTTACTCCCTGGCAAAAAGTGCAGATAGCCCGCCATCCCAAGAGGCCTTATACGCTGGATTATGTCAATTTAATCATGACTAATTTTATGGAATTGCATGGCGACCGGCATTTCAAGGATGACCCGGCGCTTGTTTGCGGTTTGGGCAAAATCGACGATAAAAAAATTATGTTGATTGGGCATCAGAAGGGCAGGGATACAAAGGAGAATTTGTACCGCAGTTTTGGCAGCCCGCATCCGGAAGGATACCGCAAGGCCATAAGAATAATGAAACTCGCCGAGCATTTTCAAGTGCCGATTGTTTGTTTTATCGATACTCCCGGTGCTTACCCAGGTGTCGAGGCTGAGGAACGTGGTCAGGCAGAAGCTATTGCTTATAATTTGCGTGAGATGTCGCAGCTGCTTGTGCCGATAATAGTTGTGATTATTGGTGAAGGAGGAAGCGGCGGGGCGTTGGGCATAGGTGTGGGCGATAAGGTATGTATGCTGGAAAACGCTTATTATTCCGTTATTTCACCCGAAGGGTGTGCCGCGATACTTTGGCGAAGCCGGACTAATGCGCCGGATGCCGCGGAAGTGTTAAAAATTACCGCTGACGAACTGCTTAAACTAAACATAATAGACGAAATAATACCAGAACCTTTAGGCGGGGCGCACCGTGATTATGAGGCGACAGCCAAAGCTTTGAAAAGTTCTTTGAAGGAGAATTTAGCTCAATTGGGGGCGGTTTCTAGAAATAAAATCGTGGAAAAAAGATATAATAAATTTCGGACGATTGGTGTTTGGGACGAATAATCCCAGGAGGCGCAATTATGCAAAGTGTTTTTATGGAAAATATTTTTATAAAAGAGATAGTTATTAACGGTTCATTGCGGCGAACAATCGGGATGCTGGCTTTTTTAATCCTGGTAAGTTTTGGAGCATATATTTATATCCCCTTGCTGTTTACGCCGGTGCCGGTAACGTTGCAGACATTTTTTGTAATTTTGGCCGGGGCGATGCTGAGAAAAAAAGATAGCATTTTATCGCAATGTCTGTATGTTGCTTTTGGGATGTTTGGCTGGCCGGTTTTTAGCCAAATTACCGGGGGATGGATGAAATTAGCTGGCCCTACCGGAGGCTATATTGTCGGTTTTATATTTGGGGCGGCAATTATCGCTTGGCTCATAGAGGTATTTACGGCGAACAATAAGCTTAATTTCAATACAATCGCTTTTTCCATGCTGTGTGGCATCTTGGTCATTTACCTTTTTGGCGCCACCTGGCTGGGTTTTGTTTTGAGACTGTCCGTTGCGCACGCGGTAAAATTGGGAGTGGCGCCTTTTATTTTACCTGATTTTTTAAAGATTGTTCTTGCGGCCATAATTTATAAAAGCATGAATGAAAAACAAAGGATTATTTTTAAATAAATATTACGCCGACTTTATTTTAAAAGCGGATATATAGTAGTATATCCGTTTTTAATTTTCGGATCTAAAAAAGAGGAGTTTTATGTTCGTGCTTGATGCAAGAACGATAAAGGAAATCGATGAACGCGCACAAAACGAGTATGCTATTCCCGGCTTGATTTTAATGGAGAATGCCGGGTTGGCCGCAACGCAGGTCGCTTTGCAACTTATTCGGCGGCGGAGGAATAAGCAGGTGATCGTATTTTCCGGCCCCGGCAATAACGGTGGCGACGGCTTTGTCCTGGCCCGGCATCTGGCGAACAAAAAATTAAAAGTGAAAGTTTTTCTGCTGGGTAAAAAAAACAAACTTCGGGGTGATGCCCGAACAAACTTTGTAATCCTGTCGAAGATAGGGGTAGAAGCGATAGAATTGAACCTTATGGATTGGCTGCAGGTCAAAACGCAGATTAAACGGGCGGGTTTGGTTGTGGACGCAATTTTCGGTATCGGTTTGAATAAAGACATATCCGGTATTTTTAAAGATGTAATAAAACAGATTAATTTACGGGCGGAGAAGGTATTGGCGCTGGATATTCCTTCAGGTCTGTGTGCAACCACAGGCCGGATTTTCAAAGCCTGCGTGCGGGCCGATACGACCGTTACTTTTGGTACGGCGAAAAAAGGGTTTTTTAAGCGTTACGCTAAAAAATATACCGGCAGAATAGTTGTCGCCGACATTGGTTTGCCCTGGACACTAATCGAACAGTATCGAAAATAAGGTTTTTTGCTGGCAGGATATTTTTTTAAGTTAGGATTAAAATAGCGTATAGATAAACGGCACAACCGCCGTGCTCGATGCGAAAGTTATTATTACCGCCAGCAGAAGCAGGATTATAACTATCGGCGTTATCCACCAGAGTTTATATTCCCATAAAAAATGCAGCAGTTCCGCGATTACTCTAGTTCTTCCTTTTAATATCGCTATTAGTTTTTTCATGCTCTTACCGGTTAAAGATGGTTATAATTGCACGGCAGTGGGTTTTATTCCCCGCCGGCCGCACCGACCGAAAATAATTTCGCCGAGCTTTTGCCGACATATCCCACTGCCAAAATTACAATACCACAGAATTTTTTGCTGTGCAAGTTATTTGTGCGGCGCAAATTAAACATCGCTATTTTTTAAATATTCCCTCCAGCTGCTTAAAAATGGCTTTTTTTACTTCTTTTTGCACCCGCTGCTTAACCCTTTCCTGGACAAATTTGTTCAGATCCGGTTTAGGCTTGGAAAGGGTGCCTTTTATATCCACTTCTGTGTAGTATTGGTTATTTTCATAAGCAAAGAAATTTTATAAAACTTCCGGCCGGGTTTGTTGCGCGGCATTAGGAGTTAAGATGAGTTTCATGTTCATATTAAGATTCTGTTTGAAATCAACATTTCCGCGCGCCTGAATGTTTGCGTCGGGTCCGGACAGTTCCGTATCTTCGGTAGAAACAAGACCATTGCCAAGAACATAGGTGCCGTTTCCTTTTGTCACGTTAAAATTAGAAAGAAAACCTATTCCTGTAAGCGTGCCGATTGACTGAAGCAACTCTAAGCCGGAAAGCCGGGCATCTATAATTTGGGCGCGGGCATTGCCGGTGAGTTTATCAAGCGCTGCGCCTTCTCCTGCGAAAGTTGTATCCAGGCTAAAAATTCCTTTGTGCGGCTGAGGCACGATTTTAGATTCTTCAATTAATTTGCCGAAGTCCAATTTTTCGATTCTAAAGGTGCCGTCATAAGTACAAGTTTTATTTAAAAGAGTAGCATTTAACTCTGCGCTGAGTTGCCCGCTATAAGCGGTTGATTTCGCTTTAGTCTCTAACAATTTATTATGTAATTTTGCGGCAATATCCGTATCCGTAAATAAGATATCTTTAATGCTGAATTTATCTGCAAGCAGTGATGCGGTTATTTGCAGCTCTTCCGGGCTTTTGAGCGGGCCGTTTGCCCCCAATGTTAGATCTAGTGCTCCTTGAGGGTTTAACTGCTTAAAATCGAAATCAAAAGAGAACGGCAGGTTTTCAATGTCGGCAAGGTTTATGGTTGATTTAAGGCTTAACTCAACTAGGGGATTTTCCAAAAGGGCGGAAATTGAACCTTCGGAATATATCGTGATGTCTTTATACCCGATGCACAAATTCGTCCAGGCAATCTTTTGCCGTTCGTATTTTAAATCCGCTTCGAGCCCGGCTTTATCAATGGGCGTACCTTTAACCTTAGCCTGCGCCAATTTAGATTTTAGATTGCCGGCAAAGTTGAGTGTGTCGAGATTTAAACCTTGTCCCGACATATTCAACGTCGAAGAAAATCTGCCTGCCAATTCTTGCGGCGCCGATTTTATTTGGCGGGCGATTTTTGAGATATCAAGATCTTTCAGTTCAAGATTTAATTTATAAGTTGTTTTGTCCGGCTCCGCAAGGTTGATCCGGCCATTGCCTAGCATATTGCCGTCGAATATTTTGACCAAAAAAGACGAGATATTCAACGCATTGTCGGAAAAGGCGCCTTTGAGTATAATATCCGTCAGGGAAAATTCGCCGATATTGAAACTTGAACTTGCGGCTTGGAAATCACACGTAAGTTTATCCGGCGCCTTTACCGGCCCGGTCAATTTGAAACCCGCCAAAACAGTACCCTGCAATGTTAGCCTGGGCGGGAGCTTGAAGGCGGGATATAGATATAAGTTTTCCGCTGCCAGAGTCAACTTGCCGTTTAAAGAAAGGTTGGGGAAAATAAGGTTTGTAATTTTACCATCCAAGTCCAGGCTTAAAAGCTTATTGGCAACAGATACTTTTTTCAAAATTAAATTCTTGAAATCCAGAACATCAATCATAAAACTTGTCTTTATCGGATCCGGGAAAGATAAACCCTGGTATTTTAAATTTTTAAGCACATTTTCTAGCTCGATGTTCACGCTTTTAAGATTGCTAGCTTCTCCTTTAACCGTTAAGTCGATATCGAGTTCGCCTTCGATATCCATCGATTTTGGTGTCAAACTTTGCAAGTCTTCAATTCGCAAGTCGTTTAAGATTATTTTTAAAGCATACGGCCAGGCGTTAGAAGTAAGATCGCAGTCAGCCCAAGCCTTGATGGTATTTTGCATCCAGTTGAACACAAGATCAGCCGTGGCGATTTTTCCGGCATCTAGTTTTAAGTTAAATGTAAGATTTTCAAAATTATAGTTAAGCAATGAAACGGCCTCGGAAGATATCGTTGCTTTCGCATTCAACTCCGATGTGTTTTGAAGCGGCCCCGCTAAATCAACAGTTATCCGCACGTCGCCTTTGCTGTTGAGCAACGTAAAAGTATCCTTTATGTTCAGGGGGAGAGCGGCTAAATCTTGCAAATTTAGGATAGTATTTGAGGTGATATTTATATGGGGAGAACTTTGTAAATCTGTTATCTTGCCGCAGGCAAACGACTTAATTTTATTGTATTTGGCTTCGATTGTCTTAAAATTTATGCTGCCCTTAGGGTCAATAATGCAGTCAAGCGTTACGAGCAGCTTGGATAATTCTATCTTTAACTTAAGCTCCGGCATAGAGAAATCAACAAGCCGCAAAGATAAATTTACCGGGGCGTTGTTGGTCTGGCCGCGGATATCGGAACTGGATATCTCATCCCGGCTGATTTTAACCGTTCCGGTGATATCTTTTATATCGCCAATCAAGGGGATATGGGTGAGGGAAAAATTTTTAATTTTTGCTTCGCCTTGCCAATCGAAGTTTTTAATATCTTGAGTATTGATTTTTAAGCAAAAATCCGCGGCAATTTCACCGGTAATAGATACTGGGTTTTGATTTAAGGATATCCCGTTTAATTTTAGATGGACAGGGATGTCAAAATAATTTTTATTTTCCCGCCAGGATTTCAAAAGGATACCATAGGCAATGGATATGTTTATGCTTGAACAGCTAAAAAATGCGCCGGTTTCGTTTGGGTTGTACAGCGCCGGTTTCAATATAATAATGCTGCCTTTTGGCGTAAGGTAAATGCTGCGAATATCCGCCGGCCGTTTCAGGATAGAGGTTAGGCTGGCTTCGATTTGCGGGATTAATTTTTTGGGGATAAAAAATAGGTTCAGGAAAAAATATCCGCTGACTAAAAAAAGACCACCGGTCAATAAAACCATAAAGATAATGAAAGAAATTTTTTTGAACATAACAGTTTTAATATATTATATAAAAAAATGTTGCGCTGGCAAAGACTTATTTGAGGTCTCTGAAAAGCCATCTAAAATCACGCAAGAGACCTCTGATTACAGTGATTATTTAAGATTGCAGAGATTTCTGTATTTTTAGACTTTTTCAGAAATCTCTATTTATGCCTTGACTTGCGTTTGCGGGGAGAGTAAAATACGACTTAAAAGCGGGGAGAGAGCAAAGATGATGCCGGAGGGTATGCTTACGGGTAGAGAACGCCGGAAATGTATACGGGTCAGTTATTCCTTCCCGGTTCAGTCGGCGCGCTTACCTCCCGGTTATTCAAGCCAGTTCCACAACTTAATTACAAAGGATATCAGCGAAGGCGGGATACAGTTGGATTCCTTTTATTTCTATCCGGTCGAGCATAAACTTATGTTTGAAGTGTTCTGGTCGAATGAGGCGGCTCCGGTGCAGACCTTGGGCCGGGTAGTGTGGGTTAAGGAAGTACCTTTTCAGCAGCAGTATAGCATCGGTATAGAATTTTCGGATTTAAGCAAAGAACAGCTCCAACTCATAAAAAAGATAGTAGACACGCCTTTTAACGGCTGACCGGGCCGATTATCCAGTATCGATGCAGTCTTCTGAAACCACCCTGTTTTCTATAAACGTGTGCGGTAACTAGCTGTAATGCTTGCCGCGACAGGCGAAGGTTGACAGTACCTCTTGATTGTGTTATAGTTGTAGCACAAAAAAAGGTTATAAATATGAAAAAATATTGTTTTATTTTTGCGTTGATAGTTTATATGTTTTGCGTATTTTCCGAATGCGGGTATGCCTATTGGGTGTGGTCTCCTAAGACCAAAAAGTGGATAAATCCGGTATACCGCACTTTTGATAACCCCCAAGAACAGCTTGACTGGGCAAAGGGGTATTACGAAGACGGCGAATACCGTAAAGCCATATTTGAATTCAAGAAAGTTCTTGCGCGGTTTCCCAAAACCGAATATGCGCCGGAAGCCAAATACCATATCGCATTATGCGAAGAAAAATTAGGAAAATTTTGGCGGGCCTTTAAGACATACGAGTCGATCATCAAATTTTACCCCCTGAATGAACGTTTAGATGCGATAGTCGAACGGCAATATCTTATCGGTGAAAAATATTTTTCAAAGAAAAAATATGAATTAGCCAAAAGAATTTTCGAGAAAGTTATAAATAATTCCCCCTATAGTAAAGTTTCAGACGTGGCGCAGTATAAACTGGGAATATGTTATTTGAGAATGCGCGACTATAATAACGCCCGCGATGAATTTCAAAAAATTCATGACGATTATTCATTCAGCCCTTATTTAGACCAAGCTGTTTATGAGATCGCTTTTTGTTCGTTCAAAGTATCCTCTTTAGTAAAAGATTACGATGTCCGGCTTATTGACAAAGCTGCGGACGATTTACAATATTTTTTGCGGCGCTTTCCGACAAACAAATATGTACCGCAGGCCGAGAGTTTGCTAAATAAACTAGTGCATCTTAGGGCCAAAAAAATATATGAGGCGGGCCAGTTTTATGAAAAACAGAAAAAGATTTATGCTGCTGTAAGATATTATGAAGAAGTACTATATTCTTATGAGGCTACTCCCTGGGGCCAGCGGGCGCGGGAAAAACTCAAAAAATTAAGAAAATAGGCATTTTTGAAGCCCAGGCAAAAATTCGGTGGTTTTAAGTGAAGTCTATTCTGATAATATGCAAGCTTTTTCTACTCTGCGTATTGTTTATTTCCGGCTGCGGCTATACGACTAAAGCCAGCTTTTTGCCCCGGCATATAACGTCAATCTACATCGATAATTTTAGAAATAATACCGACCAGCCAAATTTAGAAAATGAATTCAGGCCGCAGCTGATTTCTTTTTTTCAAAAGGACGGCAATTTGAAAATTGCCGCTCTCGATGATGCCAGCTCGATAGTGCGAGGAAAACTTGTGGGGTATTCACGCGATGTTGTGCGTTATGCCGAAGACGATGTAGTGCGTCAATACCGGCTGACGATTGCGGTTGATTTTGAATTTGTAGACCTGACGAATAATGAAGTTAAAATCGAAGCGGCTAACTTTACCGGGGACACGGAATTTTTTCTTACAGGCAGTTCGGCCAAAACGGAAGAGTCCGCCCGTAAAGAAGCATTAGAGGACTTAGCAAAAAATATTGTCAATAAAGTTATTACGCTATGGTGAGGAGCTTAACCTATTGGGATATAAAAGGCGAAATAGATGCTGATAAAATCGGCGGCAAATATCTATTTTATGGCGAAGAGCAGTTTTTAAAACGGGCAATAGAAAATCAGTTAAAGGCCCGCCTTATTCCGCAAGCATACCTGTATTTCAATTACGACGTGTTTTTCTGCGGCGAAACCGATTACAAGGCTATTTTGGAATCGCTTAATGTTAAACCGGTAAAATCTCTCCGGCGGCTTGTCATTATAAAAGACGCGGAGAAATTAAAAATAAGCGAAAAAGAATTTATCGAATTTTTGAAAAGTTCCAAATTCGATACAACTTGTTTGATTTTGGAAACGGCAAAAGGGGAAAATGACGGCTTTATAAAGAAACTTTTTCCGTTGCTTACGCCGGTTAAATTTTCGCGCTTGGTGGGGCCGGACTTAGGTCGGTGGGTCACAAAGTATCTTGACGCCAGAGGCAAAAAAATCGCGTTTGACGCAATGGGATTATTAGTGGAGAACGCGGGCAGCGAACTTACTGGATTATCTCAAGATCTGGATAAGCTTATCCTTTATGCCGGCGAGGCCAAACAGATAAGCAGAGACCACGTTGAAAAAATCGTGACCAAGACAAGCGTTGATTCCCGGTTTGATTTTGTAAATGCATTAATGCGCAAGGATGCCGCCCGGGCGTTGGCGATACTTGAGCAAATTAATCGCGGCGGTAAAAATGTCGCGGAGATAATCGGCCTGATAAACTGGCAGTTAAAACGCGTTGAAAATGTTAAACGGCTAGAGGATGTCGATTGTTCGAACGAAGATATTAAAAGAGAACTCAAACTCAATCCGTATGCTTTAGAGATCCTAAGAAAGCAAGCGAAGAAAGTCCGGCAGGAATGGCTGGATAAGAGTTTTCGGCTTTTGCTCTCATCCGATATGGATATAAAACAGGGCCGGCAGGAGCCGCTTCTGGCATTGCAGACCTTAGTCATAACGCTTTGCAGCGATAGTCGTTAGCTCAGGAGTTAGATTTTTCAGGAGATGTTACGAGGATATTTTTTTGATTTTCTTCATGACCCGGGATTTTTTTCGGGCGGCTGTGTTTTTATGTAGGATTTTCCGGGAAACGGCTTTGTCAACCTGAGAGAAGAAATTATTAATTTCGGTTTTTATTTTTTCTACATCCTTTTTAGATATTAAAGCGGAGATTTTCTTTTCCGCTTTTTTTAGTAGTTTTTTAAAAATGATATTACGCTGGGTCTTTTTTTTGGACTGATGCAAATCTTTTAAGGCTGCTTTTCTTGAGGGCATATGCGTTCTCCTTTCTTAAGAATTTGTAAAAATATACCATAGAAAAGGTGATTTTGTCAAGTTGTTTATAAAAGACAGTGATATTTTAGTATAAAGAATGGGCGATTTTTATGTCGGAATCCAAAAGAATGATTAGATCAGCTACGGTGGTGAGTTTTTTTACGCTTCTTTCCCGCATTCTTGGGTTTGTCCGGGACGTGATAATTGCGCACCTGTTTGGCACGCAAATGGCCGCGGAGGCGTTTGTCGTTGCTTTCCGTATCCCGAATACATTAAGGCATCTTGTGGGTGAGGGGGCGGTAAATGCCGCGGTCATACCGGTATTAAGCGAGTATTTGCCCGAAAAAGAAAGAGAAGAGTTCTGGCGGGTTGTCAATAGCGTGTTTAATTTGTTGGTATTGATATTAATAACAGTCGCAATTGCCGGAATAATATTTGCGCCGGCGATTGTCCGGCTTATCGCCTTTGGTTTTACCGAGGATATCCAAAAATTTGAGCTGACTGTAAAATTAACCAGAATAATGTTTTCTTTTATCATATTCATCGGTTTGGCCGCCTATTTTATGGGGATATTAAATGCGTTGAAGCATTTTGCGGCGCCGAGCGTGGGCCCATGTTTTTTAAATATCACGATGATTGTTTTCGGCATATCATTATGCGCAAAATTCAAAGAGCCGATTTTAGGCATGGCGGTAGCCGTTTTGATCGGAGGATTTTTACAGTTGTTGGTCCAGATTCCGGCATTAGTTGGCAAAGGCTTTAAGCTGTATTGGCCCGTGCAATTGTTTCATCCCGCCGCCAGGAAAATCGGCAAATTACTTGCGCCCCGAATTTTGGGCTCAAGCATTTATCAATTGAATATTTTCGCCGATACCCTATTCGCAAGTTTAGGCAAAATTGTCGGCGGCGGTGCGGTAGCGGCACTTTATTACGCTAACCGTTTGATTCAATTTCCCACGGCTATTTTTGGTATCGCTTTGGCGACCGTGTGCCTGCCGTTAATGTCTCAGCAGGCACACGGCGACAATATTACGGGTTTGCGCAAGACATTAAGGGGTTCGTTAACGCTGCTTTTTGTAGTCTTGATTCCTTCAACCGTCGGTTTGTTTTTTCTGGCCAAACCGATTATCGAAGTTTTGTTCCAGAGGGGCGAGTTTAATGCCGCATCCACTCAAATTACGGCATTGGCACTTATGTATTACAGTCTTGGCATTTTTGCCTATAGCGGATCCAAGATGATCAGCACCTGTTTCTATGCCCTAAAAGATACGATTACGCCTGTAAAAGTCACTTTTTTTTCTCTGCTTCTTAATATAATTCTAAATTTTATTCTGATGTATCCGTTAAAAACGGGGGGGATAGCTCTGGCTACGTCGATTTCGGCTACCTGCAACTTTTTTATTTTGTTTTTTTTACTAAAGAATAAAATCGGGGGGATAGATCTGCGGAATTTATCCGCTTTGAGTCTGCCTGTGTTGGCCTGTTCAGTTTTTATGGGGCTGGGATGCAGATGGGAATACGATTTTTTATCACACACCTTACCCGCGTGGCTTGCTTTAGTGCTGAGCGTAATTAGCGGAATGATATTTTTCTTTTTTGTCGTTTGGCGGTTGGGAATTTTAAAGAGGATTAAGGACTATGGACGTGCCTGAATTAGTCAAAACTTTGCCCGAGGGCCCCGGTGTATATCTGATGAAGGATGCCGAAGGCCAGGTTATCTACGTGGGCAAAGGGGCTTCTTTGAAAAAAAGAGTAAGTTCTTATTTTTTCCGCGGCCAACATAGCCCAAAACAAAAAATAATGATTGGCAAAATCTGCAATATCGATTGGGTAACTACCGTTTCCGAGGCCGAAGCGCTAATCATCGAAGCCGGGCTGATTAAAGAATATAAACCCCGCTATAATGTGGCCATAAAAGATGATACAGCCTACCCATTATTAAAGCTGACGTTGTTCGAAAGGTTTCCGCGCTTACTTGTTGTGCGCAGAAAAAAATGCGATGGCTCAGCTTATTTTGGGCCTTATACCTGTGCAAAACTGCTAAGGCAGGCGTTGATTTTCTTGCGGGGGGTTTTTCCGCTGCGTTTATGCAAGCACATGCCTGCTGGTGCCTGCCTGTATTACGCTCTTAAAAAATGCAAAGCCCCCTGTGCAGGGAAGATTCAGGAGAAAGAATACGCAGAGATAGTAAGGAATCTCCATCTTTTTTTAGAGGGGAGGAAAGAGGAATTGATAAGAAGATTATCCCGCAAGATGGATCGGGCCGCAGAAAAGCAGGATTATGAACAGGCGGCAAAATGGAGAGACCAGATTGTTGGTTTAGGATTAATCTGCCAGAAGGGATGGGCTACTAAGCCAAAAACAGCGCTGGAAGAGCTGAAGAGTTTTTTGCGTCTTAAGCGGCAACCCCGATTAATCGAAGGTTATGATGTTTCTAATATCCAAGGCAAAAATGCGGTTGGGGCAATGGTTAGATTCAGGTATGGCCATAAAGACAGGTCAGCTTATCGGCGCTTTAAAATCAGAACGGTTGAAGGGGTCGATGATTACGCGATGATCAATGAAATTGTAAAGCGGCGGTTTACGGGTTCGCTTGAAAATCAACTGGAAAATCCGGATTTGATACTAATTGACGGCGGGCGCGGGCATCTAAGACATATTATCCGGCAACTCCGGAGAATAAAAGAAAACATACCGGTAGTCAGCATAGCTAAACGGTTTGAACATATTTTCGTCTGGTGGCAGAAAGACCCGGTTGCTTTTTCTAAAAATTCAGCGGCACTGCGCCTGCTTTTGCAAGTGCGTGATGAGGCGCATAGATTTGCGCTAACGTATCATCGTATTTTAAGGAAACATGCCTTATCTTCCGGCGTGCGGCGTACGAACAAGTGTAGGGTTTAAATAGTTCGTCTAAATAATAGAGCTGTGAGGCCGATGAAGAAAGGTATAAAATCAAAAATATCGAGAGGAAAGGTCATAAAGCAGCGAAAAATATCGTTGAATATTGATAAAAATATTGATATTATAATGCAGAAACTAAACAAGCTTACGCTGTTTGAAAAAAAAGTGCTTTTGGCCGCCTGCAAAATAAAACCGGGTCGGCTTCGCACTTATAAATGGATAGCCCAGCGGATCGGACACCCGAGGGCGCAACGGGCTGCGGGGCAAGCACTAAAGAAAAATCCTCTGCCGCTTTTAATTCCTTGCCACCGGGTGGTGGCAAGCAGGGGTAAAACCGGCGGTTTTTCATTGGGGGTGGATTTGAAAAAGAAACTTATTTGTTTGGAAAAAGATTTTTTTAGAGATTCCAAATAAAACTTTACAAAAATTTATCTAAAACTTTGTCAACAGACTAAAATATAGTTGATGATTTGTTAAATGAATAATGGTATTATTTTAGTAAGTATAATCATATGAATTTATTAGAAAAAATAAGAAGAAAAAAAGCAAAGTGCGCGGTTATCGGGCTGGGTTATGTCGGCCTGCCGCTGGCTGTGGAATTGGCCAAGGCCGGCTTTTATGTCGTAGGGATAGATCTGGATGCAAACCGGGTAAAATATATAAACGATAAGAAATCATACATTGCTGACGTAAAAGCGCGGGATATAAAAGAAATAGTCGCCAAAGGCCGGCTATATGCGACCAATGATTATTCTTATCTTTTGGATATTGATACCATAAATATATGTGTGCCGACGCCGTTGCGCAAGACCAGAGATCCGGATATTTCTTTTATCGTTGAATCCTGCCGGCTGATTTCCCGTTATTTGCACAAGGGGCAATTGATTATTCTGGAGAGTACTACTTATCCGGGGACAACCGAGGAAGTTGTGCTGCCGATGTTCGAAAAAACGGGTTTAAAAGCAGGACGGGATTTCTTTCTTGCTTTTTCTCCGGAAAGAGTGGATCCCGCAAATCCAAAATATAAAACCACAAACATCCCTAAGGTTGTTGGTGGTATAACAAAAACTTGCACGGAAGCTGCGACCGTTTTATATGAACAGATTGTAGATAAAGTTGTAGCGGTTTCTTCCACCCGCGTGGCCGAAACCGTAAAACTGCTTGAGAACACCTTCCGCAGTGTTAATATCGGGCTAGTGAACGAGATCGCTCTTATGTGCAATAAGATGAGCATTGATGTCTGGGAGGTTATTGATGCTGCGGCGACAAAGCCTTTCGGATTCATGCCTTTTTACCCGGGGCCGGGTTTGGGCGGGCATTGTATTCCGATTGATCCGTTGTATCTGGCCTGGAAGGCAAGAAGTTTTGGTTTTGAAATGCGGTTTATTGAGCTTGCCGCCCAGGTTAATTCCCAGATGCCGCAGCATGTTGTCGGCCGGATAGACGAAGTTTTAAATTTTAAAAAAAAGAGCATAAATGCCTCACGTATTTTAATTCTGGGAGTTGCTTACAAAAAAGACGTCGCGGACGCCCGCGAATCTCCGGCAGCGCAAATAATCGAACTTTTAAAACAGAGAGGCGCTAAAGTCCAGTTTCACGACCCGTTCATAAATAAATTAAGATTACCGGATGCCGAATATTGTTCGGTTAAGTTTACGAAAAAGGCGTTAACGGCGGTTGACTTAGTTGCGATTGTGACAGATCATTCGAATATCGATTATACTTTTGTGGTCAATAATTCAAAATTGATTTTGGATACCAGAAACGCGTTAAAGGGGATGAACGGGAAGAAAAGACAGAAGATTTTTACGCTTTGAAAAACGTTATTGCTTATACAAAAAGAGGAAAAGATGTCTAAATTTTTAGTTACGGGCGGAGCAGGTTTTATCGGTTCACATATCGTAGAGCATATTTTGAGCGAGGGCCAGGCCGTAATTGTCCTGGACAATTTTTCAAGCGGCAAGGAAACTAACCTTTCTTTTGTAAACGAAAGCCAGATTTCTTCAAAACAATACTGTTTGATAAAAGACGATATCCGTGATTATGAAGCTTGTTTGAAAGCCTGTAGTGGCGTAGATTATGTTTTGCATCAGGCAGCGTTGCGCAGCGTGCCTAAGTCCATGAATAATCCTTACGAGTATAATGAGGTTAATATCGGCGGGACTTTAAACATGTTGCGTGCCGCACAGCAGTGTAACGTTAAGCGGTTTATTTTTGCATCATCCAGTTCTATATATGGTATGACCGATAAATTCCCCGAGCGAGAAACTGATTATCCGCTTTTAATTTCTCCGTATGCCCTGACAAAGCTTACGGGTGAGTTTTACTGCCGGATTTTTAGCGAAAATTTTAATTTGGAAACGGTTGCCTTGAGATATTTTAATGTTTTCGGCCCGCGACAGGCGCCGGATGACGAATACGCGGCAGTCATCCCTAAGTTTATCTGTTGCATTTTAAAAGATATCTGCCCGCCGATTTTTGGCAATGGAAAACAATCGCGCGATTTTACGTTTGTAAAGGATGTGGTGCAGGCTAACCTGCTTGCGGCCAAGATACCGGATATTTCCGGTAAAGTTTTCAATATTGCATCCGGCAGTGATAATTCCATAGTTGAGCTTGTAGCAATTCTAAACCAACTTGCCGGCAAGTCCTTGCAACCCGAATTTTTGCCCGAGCGGGCAGGAGATGTTTTTAAGACCTTAGCCGATATTTCAAATTCAAAAAAATCGCTTGGTTTTAAACCAAAATTTGATTTCAAACAGGGATTGTCGCTTACCTACGATTGGTTTTGCGCTGACCAGTCTAGATGCCGGTAAAAAATTTGATTATTGTAAAATCTTCTAACCTAAATTTAAAATAAAAAACAATGAAAGCATTAATTCTTTGCGGAGGTTCCGGGACACGCCTGAGGCCTTTAACTTATACGCGTTCCAAGCAACTTTTGCCGGTAGCGAATAAGCCGATTGTGGAATATGTATTGGATCATATCCAGAGCGTGGGCATAAGAAAAATCGGAGTGATAATTGCGCCCGGTACCCAGGCAGAAATAAAAGGTTATTTCAACGCGCATCCCCAAGTCAAAAAAAAACAGATAAAAATCAGCTATATTCTGCAAAGAGAACCGTTGGGATTGGCGCACGCCGTAAAAATTGCGCGCAATTTTTTGAAAGAGGAGCCTTTTCTGATGTACTTGGGAGATAACCTGCTGAAAGAAAAACTTAGAGACAGTTTCGAAGAATTCAAACGCGATAACTTGGACGCGTTGGTATTTTTAAAACGCGTGGATAACGCTGGAGCCTTCGGCGTGGCCGTATTGGACCGGCAGGGAAGGATAGTCAGGCTTGTAGAAAAACCGAAAATACCTCCTTCCAATTTGGCTTTGGTCGGTGTGTACCTTTTTTCTGCCAAGATCCATAAGGTTATCCGGACTTTGAGGCCTTCCGCCAGGGGGGAGTTTGAAATTACAGATGCTATCCAAAAACTTATCGAACAGAAAGCAAAAGTAAGAGGTAAAATTCTAAAAGACTGGTGGCTGGATACCGGCAAAAAAGATGATATCCTTTCAGCGAACAGTACTATTCTTGATGAGTATACGCAAAATAAAATTGAAGGCAGGCTTGATAAAAAGTCTAAAATTAGCGGCAGGGTTTTTATCGCAAAAGGGGCGACTATTTTAAATAGTACAATCCGGGGCCCGGTAGTCGTCGGGTTGCGGGTTAAAGTCCGAAACGCCTTTATCGGGCCGTATACGAGCATCGGGGATGATTCGCATATTGAAAACTCGAGCATCGAACACTCGGTTATCCTTAAAAAAGTTAAGATTGACGGAGTTGCCCGGCTTGAAGACAGTTTAATCGGAGAAAATACGCAAGTTATAGACAGCGGTAAAAATCATAAGGCCTTAAGGTTATTGGTGGGAGACAGCGCGATAATCGAGGTTTAACGGATATGGAAATAAATGGCGTTATTGTCAAAGAGCTTGAAAAATTCGATGATATGCGCGGCTGGCTGCTTGAATATTACCGGCAGGATGAAGTGAAAAAGGAAAATTACGCGGTTATGTCTTATATTTCCTTAACTAAACCGGGGATGGCAAGGGGGCCGCATGAACATAAAGAACAGTCGGATTATTTCTGTTTTTTGGGTACGTCTGTTTTTAAAATTTATCTTTGGGATAATAGAATTAATTCTCCCACCTACCGCAAAAAAGTCACATTAACCGCAGAAAAAGATAAACCGCTGGTCGTAATCATTCCCCCCCATGTTGTGCACGCATATAAAAATGCCGGCAAAGACGCGGGTCTGGCGATCAATTGTCCGAATCGTTTATTCCGCGGTATGGGTAAGAACCAAGCCGTGGATGAGATAAGATACGAAGATGTCCGTGATTGTCCTTTTGTGTTGGACGATTAGGGCCGCTATTTTAAAGTTAGAAGTTGGCAAGTTGCGCCTTAATGTTTTGAGCTGTTTCTTTGCCGATATTGGAAGTTTTCGCCAGTTCCGTAAGGCTTGCCGACTTTAGGTCAGTAATGGTTTTATACCCGCGGCGAAAAAGATTGCGGGCCCTGATTCTGCCGATGCCTTTTAAATTCACCAGCTCTAATAATTCCGGCTTGACACCGTAGCGGACCCTGGTTATCAATTCCTGAAGAGGTTTTATTCTTTTTCTTCCGAAAAGTTCAGCAAGCTGCGCAGTCGCATATAAAATCCATTCGGCCGTATCTATCAGGCGGTAGATATCGCCCGGGCCGATATCAAAGGT
Organism: Candidatus Omnitrophota bacterium; assembly: GCA_018813905.1. Taxonomy (GTDB): domain Bacteria; phylum Omnitrophota; class Gorgyraeia; order B26-G9; family B26-G9; genus JAHJAO01. The sequence continues at coordinate 2,094 of JAHJAO010000114.1, read as the reverse complement.
ATTGCATAGTAGCTCCTCTTTTTCCTCCTCAACCCAACGGCTAATAAGGTATACGGTTTTTATGCGGGCAAGATGCGTACTGTAATCGGCGCCGAATACCTGGGCAAATTCAAACTCTTGCTTGTATGTATCGGCAAAAGGAAGGATTAGTTCCAGATCTGATTTTTTTAAATTCAAGTTAGTCATGTCCGGCACAATAGTTACAAGGTAAAGAATGCTCAAAGTTTCTAGCTTTATCTGTAAATTCTCAAGGCAGTTGCGAATTATTACGGCAGTGATGGGGTTGATATAGAGCCGGCTAATCCGCGTACCGAATGCGGTCGGTACTAATTTATCGGCCTTTTTAGAAATCATTTCTTCGATTTCGAGGAATTCAATAATGCCCTCGATTAAGCCCGTCATATCGACGTTATTTTCCTGGTGACAGAAGAAGGTTTTTTTTATAAAACTAATTGCCCCTGATATGCTGGCGATGAAACCGCTGGCAATTGCCGCCAAAAGGTGAAAACGCAGGGTATTTTCGTTACCGAGGTTTGAATTTACCGGTTCGGGCTCGGCAAATATAAAATCGCAAAAAAGATCTGACCGTTCCTGTTCACTTTTGGCCACTAAAATTGCTTCGCCAAAGGTGTCATATTTAGGCCGTCCGGCCCGTCCGCTCATCTGTTTGTAATCTAATACGCTTACCGGTTGCATGCCTCGACCCAGCGCATACCGGTATAGCCCCCGGATGATTGTGCGGCGTGACGGCAGATTTACGCCTACGGCTAATGTCGGAGTAGCGCAGATGACTTTTATCAAATTATTTTTGAAATTGTCTTCAATCAATTTGCGTTGCAAATGATTTAACCCCGCGTGATGAAAGCTTACGCCGCATCTTATGCATTCGCTTAATTGTTTTAGTAATTTTGTCGTCTCGCCCTTTGTGTCTTCCAGTTTTTTTGCAATTTGGTTTAAGTTTCTTTTTTCTTGAACATCCAGGGAAAGGGCAATTTGTTTTGCGATTCTTCTTGCTTCGGCTTGAGCGGATTTTCGGGTGGTTACAAAGACCAATACCTGCCCTTTATCCAGGATGCAGTCTACGGCTAATTTTGCGATATCATCGCTGATATCGATTTGCGCCAGATTTCTTGTTGAGCCGTCGGCAAATTTTATTTCTCCCTGGTAATAGACCCCTTCTTTTAAAACCACAGGCCGCCAACTGCTGTAAAGCAGCTCGGCATTTAGCCATTTGGCGAGGCTGGAAGCGTTAGCGATAGTCGCGCTTAGGCCCAATACTTTAAGCGCGGGATTTATGGAAAGCAGGCGGGTAGTTATAATTTCGAGCGTCGCCCCGCGGTGTTCGTCTCCGATTAAATGTATTTCGTCGAGCACCAGGCAGGCGAGTGATGAGCAAAGCGACAATGCGTTTTGTCTCAGGAGCGAGTCGACTTTTTCAGAAGTCGCAATGAGTATGTCCTTCTGAAAAAAAGCGGGATCAACTTTATCAAAGTCACCGCTGGCAATGCCGATTTTTATTCCCAGGTACGAATATTTATCTTGGAATTCTTCGAACTTCTCTGTCGCCAAAGCTCGAAGGGGCACGACGTACAAGCATTTACCCTTTTTTTCGAAGAGGATTTTTAACATGGCTAATTCGGCAATCAGGGTTTTGCCGGAAGCCGTGGGCATAGAGAGGATAAAGTTTTTATCGGTAAGCACGCCTTTATTGAGCGCTTCTTGTTGCGGGGGATAAAGGGAAGTGATGCCGATTTTATCTAAAACCGCGGCAATGTCTTTGGGCAGATTTTTAAAATCACTGTTTGGGTGCATGAGCAGAAAGTTCTTGATAGATAGTTTTCTGGTGAAATTTTATTAACCCGGATTTTGCTTATTGCAAAATCCGCCCGACAGGGGCGATAGTTTAAACACGTTCAGGATTTAAACTTGCTTATCGAGGTATCCCAAAATTTGCCGCATGTTTTTATGCCATGCTTGCTTTTGCTAACTATTTTATACTGAACGAGTTAAGGATCAAGTTCTTTTTTTAATGCAAATTTTGGAATTAAAACACCCTAACATAACGTAAAGGGAATGTCAATAATGGAGCGCAGT
>JAHJAO010000113.1 GCA_018813905.1 Candidatus Omnitrophota bacterium | reverse complement strand
TCGTTTCAGCTCCTCCTGCGTAGCCATTATAATGTCCTTTCCTGCCATATGATCCTCCTTTGAAAAGAATCATTATAGCAACTTTGGAACAGGACATTCTTGCTTTGTTAATACCGGACATTATTGTATTGCGATTACATTCGAAAATCCAAGAGCTGTTGACAAAATTATATAAATAAGATACACTGATATCCCTGATAAATCAGGGGCGCGTAGCACAGTTGGTTAGAGCACCTCCCTTACACGGAGGGGGTCGTAGGTTCGAGTCCTACCGCGCCCACCATCCTGCGTCTATACGAGGTGGATGCAAAGAAGCAGACTCCGGATGGCAGGCCAGTAGGTAGGACTCGAAGCAAGCGAAATTTTGGAATTTGATATTTGGAATTTGTGATTTATTAATGGGGGCGTAGTTCAGCTGGTTTAGAACGTCGGATTGTCGATCCGAAGGTCGCGGGTTCGAACCCCGTCGTCCCCGCCAGATATAAAACCCGATCAGAAATGATCGGGTTTTTTGTAATCTATAATCTACAATTCTTATTTATATTGCCTGTTCAACCAATATGTTGGTAACCAACTGTCGTTCTAACTCATCCGCTTTGCCCGCAGTAACGTCAATATCCACTGAGCGCAGGGCATCGATGCGGGCTAATTCAGTTTTTAATATTTCTATTTGCTTCTGTATCTTCTTATGTTCTGCCTTTTGTCTTTTCAATTCTTCTAGTATATCTTTAATCTTTTGTTTATCTTCATCCTTAAAATGGTTCGATACATCATCACCTAATAACTGTCGTAATGCTTTTATTGCACTAACTTCGGGAGGAATATAAAATTCATATTGTCTAAAATTATGCTGAGGATAGCTGTAAGTAATCAAACACCTCCCATATGAATCAAAAGCGCGCAGATATACTTTCATAACATTCCTTACAACATCATCCTGTTCTAGTTTCATAGATTCAATTAGCTTTTTAATACTTTCCAAAGAAACAACCGCTATATCTTTTGCTAATCTTTCCCGCTCACGCACCAACTTTGATAACTTTTGCTCTAATTGTCCTTTAGCATCTGACTCTTTATCTTTTTTGGGCTGTTGTTCTGCTGATAAACTCTTAAGCTGCTCCTCTAATATCGCAATTCTTGTTTTTATGGTTATTATTTCTTTTGGCGGCTTGGACAATATTTTTGCTTTATCTTTAGAATATTTATTTACCAAACCGCGCATTTTTGTCATATCCGGCTTATTAGTCGTATACAATGTTCGGCAGCTTGTCTTTTTCAGCTCTCCTAAAATCGCCCGTTTTAAATCTAAGGCTGTTTTCTTATCTTTTGGCCTATAATTTCCTTTTATTTCAGAAGCTTCTCTTTCTTTATCCGTCAATAGACTCAACATGAAATTATAATCAATGTCTGTCGTTATCGACCCTTCAATCGCCTCTCCCAGTTGCCCCTCATAGCCGTCAAAAACTACAAATCCGGCTGCTTCTCTGTCAAGCTCAGGGAATAATTTAGACACCCAAAATTTTGCGTATAATTTATATGTAAATTCGATCAGCCTTTTATCTTGATAATCATTAGGCAGTTCAAGCCCGTAACGCTTAGCAAACTTTTCGCCAAAATCACACCCTTTGATTAAAGCCCCAAACACTACAGTTGTCGACCTGCTCCCCAACGATAGCCTGGAGGAATAATATCTAAAGAAATAATCAAGAATCGCTTCCCCTTGGGCCCAATTAATATTTTCCAAGGCTAATTCTTCTATTTTATCAGCCATTTCTTTATGTAATTTATCGATATTAGTTCGCAATTTTTCAATCTGCTTTTGTACGTTTATATAAGACACTGGTTTTTTGTCTACATCTCTTTGCGCGATATAACTCATCAGCCCGGCCCCGCCAAAATCCAGGTTATCCTGGAATGCCTCGATGTATTTTACCAGCTCTTCAAACCAGCTTTGTTTTATCAATAGCTTTATCAGCTCATAATGCGCGCTCAATATGTCCAGGCTTTCCTCCATATATTGTTGCGGCTGTTTTATAGTCGACAAAACCCATAAAGCCTCCACCACATCGTCGGGGATTTCTATTGTCTCCGTAGAAACTGTTTCTTTTGACAGCAAAACTTGTCTAAGGTAAAGCAGTGCTTTGAGCAACTTTGCGGATTGCGGGGTTTCTTTTGGTTTTATTTCTACCTCTTCTATCGGAAAATGATAACTATGCAAGTCTCCCCCTTCAAAAAAGCCAAAGGTAGTATCGTCTTTTGAAAAATCAAGATCATCAACGCTATGCGTTAGTTCATCTATAGTGATATCGAATTTCTCTTCCAAGCTCTCCTGCAATTCTTTTTCTGTCTTATATCTACCATCTTTATGTTTAATCTTAACAAAATGTACTGCTCTTCTCATCGTACTTATAGCCACAAAATTATCTTTTGGAGTCGCCTTTATTCGCGAAATTAAGCCTGTCTCAGAAGGCAGGGGTACTTCAGCATATTGAGGTAAAAAAGGCCCAGAGACGATTGTAGATAAATCATAAAATATTAATTTCTCTTCTGTGCCTATAATTGCGGCCACAATTAAAAACCTACTATCATTAGTAAAAGTAAAATCCAGGATGTCATGATCAAATTCAAACTTGGTCGGGAAATTTTCTAAACCTTTATCTATGGGAAGAGTTCCGTCTTCACCTTTTAGGCTATATATTTCTAAAGCGTCTCTTCTTTTTTTATCTCTGAGCACAAGAAATCTGTCATCCGGAGATAATTTTGAGCCCTCGACAATCCCTGCTGTCGGCTTTGTGCGAATAGAGAGATGCTGCCCAAAAACATTCGAAGCCAGTTCATCTTTATTTTTGTAATCACCCTTTGCGTCTTTAAGTTCAAATACGTGGGGCACTACACCGCATTTAACATTTACTTGTTTCTTTTTGTCGAGTTGGGTCTGTTCAAATCCGACAATAAGATGCTGATCATCCTGGGTAATTTCTATATAACAAATTCTAGTTAGATCTTGTGGGCTTGTAGTTTTACTAACAGTATAATTGATTGACTTCACATAAGGCGTTAAATGGATAATGGGGCCATCGCCGTCTTTTTTTGTCTTTAACTGTTCTAGGTCAAACAGAACTAATTGTGCTTGTCCTAACTCTACAGTAATAACCGCTATCAAAAATCTTTCGTCATTAGTAAGAATAAAGTCGAAAATCGGGATATCGCTTTCCGCATTTGTCATCGCAAGAATTTTATCGGTTTTATTATTATAAAGAAGGATAGCTCTTGTATCTCTGCTCAGCTCTGCCCGGTATGTGCCTTTTGGCGAATACTTGAATTTTTTTACCTCATGACTTCTCTCATAAATATTATCCGCCGGCGGCAGTTTTCCATCCGTAATACTTGATAAGTATTCTTCTACGCCGCCTTTTCTATCAATTGATTTCACTATCGAACTTGCCACATTCTGTTTAGGGCCCGCATAATAAGCCAGATTGTAGATGACCGACATCAGCTTGTCCCAGGCATCATTCAGTATGCTATGGCTATAGTCTGCGTATTTTTTTGTTTCATCAAACAATAATGACAGCCAAGTTCTACGCAACTCATCAAATAAACCAGAATCAATAAGTGTATTCACTACCATTATAACATCGTCCTGCTGTAGTCCTTTAATGCGTCCAATAGCGGTAGCGTCGTCGTTTAGGTTACGGATTACTTCAGAAAGAAGCTGTTGGATTTTGCTATTAACATCAGCAATTATTTTATCTGTTACCTCCAGCTGCGATAACACAGAGATAAGTTTACAGCAAGCCTTAACCAAATCCATTGGCAGATACTTACCTGCATTTTTCGGAGAACTAATTTTTAAAAACTTATCCAACATCTCATTGATAGTAGCGCTCACATCTTTTCCCTGCCGCTGCACATTGAGCAAGGCGTAAATAAACTCGGACATTGGCTCCGCGACATACTCTATAGATATATTATTATCTATCGTCCCCCGGATTTGATGAATTAAGGTCTTTATATCCTCATCCTTGAGCAGCCCGGTTTGTTTTACAACCCCGAGAAACCGGCTCGCGTTTTTAGCATATTCGGCATGATCTTTAGCCATTTGTTTAAAATTATCGGGGTTAAGCGCTGTTTCCATGATGTTGCCAAAAACCCATTCGACAATATTTACTTCATCTGTTCCCGCGCCAGGGCTGACCGGTTTATATTTAAGCTTTGCTAATTTATCAGTCATTCCCGCTACAACCAGCGCCTCAATAAAATCGGCAAGAAACCCGGTTCTTTCGATCATGCCTAAGGGCATTATTTTACTCAACATCTCCTTAAGTGAAAAGGCCATTGTATCCATCTCTTTACTCCGCCCGGCATGAGCCAAAACCCGGATAAATTCAATCTGTTTTGGGACAGACCTGCTTTCTACCGCTTCGGCTCTTGCAGCTATAATATTTGACATTACAATGTTGTTCAGCCGGTTCAAAATATCTTCTTCTTCAAGCTCAATCTTATCGAATATATCCTTTCGTCCCTTTAATGCCTCAACTAACGCATTTACGGTCAAAACAATATCCATTTTCACATCAAATGGCCACTTTCTTTCCCCGGCAGCCACAACTTCTAAATACGGGAATATAAACGGATTGTCTGTATCAGTAATTTCCGGCTCCGACTTTAATGTAAAAATCTTCTCAAGTTCGCCGGCCTGTATCAAGGCATTAATGATATTAAGCAAAGACATGAGGGTGCCCTGCCCGTTTGTCCTCTCCCGCCAAAACGCCTTTCGCAGAAATGTATCTTTTCCATCAGCATTAATTCCGTATTTTGCCGCGAGCAAATATCTTTTAAGATACTGCTTAATTATACCGTGTACAAACATCTTATCCGTGAATTCATCTTCCCCGAGCGGCGCAAGTAGCGCCAACAACTCCTCCATGCTGAGTTCGTGCCTTGCAGAGCCGAAAAACAGCCCTTTATCGCGCAGCTGCGAAATAAATTCTTTTTTAAAAGGTGTCATCTCCTGCACCTTGGGCATAGCATGCTTCTTAATTGTTCCACAATACGTAACGCTATATAGCAATTGTACTATTTCACCTAAAACCCTACCTTGGATTTGCGGATCTTTTTCAAAAATAAGCTCAAAGATATCTTTGTTGCCAACGCCATCTTTAACTGTAAGCAGTTTATCCGATAATCCTGCTCTTGCCAAAGTTTTCACCAGGCGAATTAATGTTTTAATTCCTTTAACTTCCTCATTGTTATTTGAATATCCCTCTGCAGAACTAAGAACTATTTTAATCAGCAAGTCAATATATTCGTCTATCGTTTCCTGTGTAAGAAGCTTGGATACTGCCTGGGGCTGAGATAAAACATCGATAAGCTCATAGACACTCTCCAATGATCCTTCTTCTGCCATCTCAATAAGATTTGCGCCATTGTCATTCTTTAGATTGATGATTTCATCTGCCTGGCCGCTTGCGATTAAAAATTTAATGAACTCGATTATCGGCTGGGCATGAAGTCTCATTTTATCTATTCGTTTAATATAAGTGAAGATTTGATTTTGCAGATTACTTATTTGAGTAGGTGTCCAATATTCTGTCTTAGAAACAGCAGCAAGAAAACGACTGTAAAGTGACGCATCTTTAACAATATCAACACTTTGTTGCGATTGAGTTTTAATATCTTCTTCAATCATCTCAAGAATATTAGTCTTTCCACTTGCCAAATCTTTGGTAAGCCATGTCTTGATTTCATCGATTAAGCCGACTTCCGCCATGGTTTCAAATAACTGAATTTTAAGTTCAAATTTTTCCTCTGCCGTGCCGGAGTTAAGTATAAGCTCAAATAGTTTTTTTACCTCATCTTTTGGGATTTTTTCTATTATTCCAAGCTCTTGATAAATTTTCATCCACGTATTCATATGGACAGACACTAGATTTAAAGCTTGTATCTGGCTATCAAATACCTTTTTAAGTTCTTCAGCTTTATCTGTCATTCCTTTTGCTTGCAATGCCTTGATTAAAGCATTAAGGGGTAGAACAAAACGCTTGCGGATATCAGCTGTGGTTCCAGGGGGAATAAGAGAATTTATTAATTCAATCACCCCATCTTTATTACTAATTCCTGTATTTATATCCAATACCTTCTCAGGTTGACCTATTTGTACAAATAGATTAACGATATTAAGATAGACATTAATTTTTTCCTTCTTATCTAAAAGATTTATTACCTTTATTGCTTCATTAAGCAGGCTTTGATCATCTTCATTTTTATATTTCAGTTTGTAGAAATACTCATTAAGCAAATATAGTGCTTTCTCCTCCTTGCTTAAGGCAAATGCCTCCAATCCCTTGGCATATTCAAATATTTTATCTATATACTCGCCTTCTATTATTCCCGTAGCGCCACCATAAAATAATCCTTCGCTATGTAATTTTCTTATAAAAGGTGTCTGTCTTGTAATCGCAACACGAATGTCCGGCGTTGCTTTTTGCGGCTCAAGTCCTTGAGGGGGCATTAAAGGTGCGGCTTTATCCAGTAACTGTTGTACTTGCAAAGGGGTAAGCATAGATATAAGCTCTGCGATTCTCTTATCTGTAAGCTTCGGGATGACCTTTTCGATATCTCCCGGAGGAACAGCGGATTTTCCTGTTTCCTCCGGTTGCCAGGCAAAGACAATTGAATATAATCCCTCCATCAGATGCCGATATCCCTCATGCAGGACCGCAGTATAAGCCGGATTTACTTGGTTCATGCCACACTTTAAAGGGTAACATTGCGCGTATTTGTAAAGAAACTGGATAAAACTTACTTCCTCCAGGCCGAAAAACATTCTTTCGACAAGAATCTCATCCGCAAAGCCGGCATCGATTAACGTATAAATAAACTTCTTAGTGGCGACTAATACATCGGCTAAAGCAAATTCGCCCCTGAGATCATCCACGACTGGAATAAGCTGTTTGATCTGGTTATTTGCCTCGGGGATTAATTTTTGCACGGCTGGCTGCGACAAAAATCTAATAACTTTCAGACTTAATTCAAAACGCTTTTCCAGCTCCTGTTGATTTTTTCTCTGTTCTATGCGGATACTTGCATTATCGCTCAACTTGACATTTTTGATAAATTCATCCACTTGAATTTTTATAGTTTGGGATAATTTTTTGGACATCCCCTCATCCTTTAAATTCACAAGCGTGGTAAAAAACTTCAGCATCTGCTCCATCATAGAATAATGCGCTTTCAGGCCGTCCATCGACTCCAGCATTTCATATGCGTATTTAAGATAATGGGTTATATCTATCTCTGCGTATCCGGTCTGCGCCAACGCGTCAAGAAAATTAATAACTACAAGCCCGTTACCAACCCAGCCCGTATTCCGCCAGTCTTTGATTTCATCATTGTCAAAACAGGACTCGATTGGCAGAAGATCTTTCCCCGCTAAACGGATAATATGCTCAGTGTCGTCAAACATAAACTTGTTCTCTTTTAACCCATTACGCGCCAGCGCCCGCGCGATATCCGCGTAATAAAGCACTCTTTTATCCGGCGGTTCATCTCTTATGGATTTTATTCCAGGAGTTGACGAAGAATAAATATTTTGGAAGGGGGAATGAGATAAATACTCCCCCGCTCCGGCATCGAGTAAATCTACGATGATTTTTACTTTCTTCTCAACATCTTTTTTATATGTTTCAGATATGATTGTTTCCAAAACAGCCATAACCGCCGCCGCAACCATCTGTTCAATCGCCTCAATTTTATCCGCGTATTTGGCGGCATTTTTTGCTTTTATCGCCTTACTCAAGTTTTTCAAAACCGCGATAATCGCAATATGTATTTCCGGCTCGCGCAGTCCCGTCTTTGCCTCATCGATAACATTCAATATGTTCTTGTTTAAAGCATTTCCTTGATCATCCTCGACATCCAGCTCAAACAATTCGCCTATTTTATCCGTCTGGATTGCGGCGTTAATGATATTCAGGCAATGCCGGATACGTTTCTCACCCGCGCTTTTATAATACATCGTATCATAGGCTGTTTCAAAACTGCGTTTTCCTGATGATACGCCGTTTTTAAAATCATACAGGTCCTGCATTAGATAATACATGGTCTTATCCGTTACGATGTCGCTAAATTCTTTATTCGCCAGCTCATCCGGGCAGGCCTTGATAAAGTTATCTTTTTGCGCTTCCGTAAGCTTCAAAGCGCCCGGTTTTAAAAATACACCTGTTTGCCGCAATTTGTCTTCGATGGATGTTTCGTTTATATAATTGTTCTCGCGTACCAACGCCGGCAAACGCGCCTGATTTAAAAACTCCCGGAATATTTTTTCTGCCTGTGATCTTTTCACGCTCTTTTTGCGCGCAGGCAATCTGGCTTTTAACTCTTTGATTTGTTTCTGTTTTTCCGCAACCTTACGTTGCAGTTCGGCCGCGTCCTGCGGCAAACTCGGCTTTCTTAACTTTGCTATTCCCTTATTAATAGTATCGGCAAACAGGCTTATTTTCGCAATCGACCTTACATCACCACTTTTCTCATTTTTCTTGGAGGCTTTATATTTAAAAAGTTTTATTATGTAGTCCCGCGCCGGCACCCCATCTATATTGTCCACCCCTTCCAAATCATCCAATAATTGGTTGAATACCCGAAGGATTGCCGACCTTTCCGGAGCAAAACCAGATACGCCTGCTTTTTTAGTGCTGCGGCATCGTTTTCCTTTTTCTTTTATCAGCTTGGATAGCTCTTCTCTTTTATTATTGGCAATAAATTTAATAAGTCCTCCCTCTGCCGCGGCACATACATGTGGGTCTAATTCGTTATCGCGCTCTGTTTTATCCCTTAAAAGTTTTTCGATATAATCTACTGCCGGTTCGCCATCGATTTTTATATTTTCTAAATCTTTTAAGATGGACAGTGCCAATATTCTTTCTTTACGGTAGAACCAGAACTCATCTTTATTGCCGAATGTCCTGCGGCATTCTTCCGCGTATGTTTTTATGAAATTTGCCAGTAAAGTTTCCGGTTTGCTTTGGGCTGCAAGCAAATCCATACCTACCCCGGCGACAATATGCAACTCTGCGTCCGCGTCGTCTTCATCTTTATATTTACTTTCCAAAAACTCGTTTATCACTTCCCGCGCCGGTTTCCCGTCAACCATGATATCTTCCAGGTCTTTTAATCTGGATAATGTTCTTATTGCAGCTTGCCTCTGTGAGATATATGGATCAGCAGAATCTAATAAGACCGTTTTTTTATACCGATCTACTGTTTCCCGAATAACCACTCCTAACTTTTCCCGGCAATTATTATCGAAAAATAAAATAAGCGCCTCTTGCGCCATGGCTCTTATGTCTTTATCCTGTTCGTGGTCATACTTTGTTTTATCTCTTAGAAGCTCCGCGATGTAGTCAACGGCGGATACGCCGTCAACCGTAATGTTTTCTTTATGGTTCAATAAGTCAGACCGGCCATCTATCTTTATGTCACCGATATGTTTTAATCTCGCAAAAACTTCGATGATCGCCGCTCTTTTTGACCAGCTGGTATCCTTTTCGCCGCAAGAATACCAGCATTTTTCCGCGTAAGTCTTTATGTATTTTGACAGTTTCTCTTCATCCCAAATAGTCTTTGTTTTTGCCTTTATCTGAAGTTTTATCTGCTCTATTTCCTCTTCCAACCTTTTTATCTGTCGCTCCGGCGGCAATTTCGCGATAAGCTCATCTAACTGTTGCATTTTTTCGCTGATTTGTTGCGTCAATTTAACTGCCGCTACCCATACCTGCACTCCTAACTCTTTCTTTTTCTTAATAAATGAAAGCAGCGACAGGCATTCAACAGCTGCGTTTCTCACATTAGCTTTTTCCTTATTGTCATTCGCTATTCCTTTTAAGAAATCTAAAATATAATCCCAACCTGTCCCGTTATCAATAGTTACCTTTTCTAAATCTGTTAATTTTAATAGAGAATTCACGGTTTCATTAATAACCCTTATATAAAAATCATCTGGGTAGCTTGACCTTTGTGCTTGTAATATCAAAATTTCATGTTTTATAATGCTTGCTAAAACAACATCCGTTTTCATGCCTTTTATAGAGTTATTAGCCACAAATAGCGCAAAGCTGTCTTCTGCGACTGCCCGGACCGCATCGCTATTTTCATTTGCCAAATTCGTTTTATATTCTAAAAGCTGTAGGATCTGCTCTGCGGCGGGTTTCCCGTCAATCTCTATATCTTCTAAGTCCTTTAACTCGGACAGGGCTTCTATAATTTTTATCCTCTGGAACGTGGTTCTTGGGTCATCTGCTTTTGAACGGCGGCACTTCTGTATCTGTTCTTTTATTACATCCGCTAATAATTTCCGATTATTTTTATTAACAAATTTAATTGCTCCGGCCTCGGCCGCGGCTCTTACCTGAGGATCTTCTTCGAATTTATTTTCCCTCTTCCTAAATAAAAATATTTTAATATAATTAACCGCACCTAAATCATCAAGTCCTATAGCCTCTAAATCTTCAAGTTCGGATAACGCCTCGATAATCGCTATCCTCTGCTGGAAAAACTTATCCCCCTGCCCCTTTGTCTTCTCGCATTTTTTTACTTGTTCTTTTATAACATCAGCTAAATTTTGCCGGCTATTTCGGTCAATGAACTTAATCAAGCCCGCCTCGGCCGCGGCTCTTACCTCTGCTTTTACTTCTAAACTCGGGTTTGTCTTATATCTTAAAAATTCCTCAATAACATAATCAAGAGTCTGCCCTTCTAATATCAAATCAGTTATATCCCGCAGATTCGCTATGGCCTTAATTATCGCTATTCTTTTCTGCCAAGAATCTTCATCATCTCCTGTATTCATACATTCTTCAGCTTTTGGCTTTAGGGTATTAATTAAAAATTCTCGTTTGTTTTGCGCCATAAATAATAAGAGCCCTATTTCCACGGCTTCTCTTACATCCGCATCATGTTCAATGGAATCATCTGTTTTATCTTTTAATAATAGCTGGATATGATCTACTGTCGATAGATCCGTTACCTCTATTATTACGCCTTCTAAATCTAACTCCGTTAAGCTTGCCAATTCTTGAATTATCTCTACCCTCTGCCCGGAGAAAGCATCGTGGTCTCCGTTTGTCCGGTAACACTCAGCGATGAGTGTTTCTATATATTTGGCTAATCTATCTTTATTTAAACCGCCTTCTTTGCTCTTTTTTAGTCCGGTTATCAATTGTGCAACTTCCGATTCTATTTGTTCGATTTGCTTTTCAATAACGGATAACTTATCTTGGGCTTGAGTTTTTGTGTTTAATTTAAGCGAGTAATAACCATCTCCGGCCCTATAATAAACAATCAAATGTTCTTGTTTTGCGTCAAAACCCATCCATAAGATTTCATTCGCTTTTTCAACCACTTTTTTCACCTTAGCATCATCTGCCGGATTTTTCCCTGGCTGTATGCAGTAAAGATGATATCCGTCAATAAATCTTGCCACAACATACACATAACCAGCCTCTTTTATGTCACTATCGTGAATACCTTCTGCTCCTTTTAACACTTCCAAGGCTGTGTCCTTACCGGGCTGTAGATAATAAACACTCAAGCCGTCAGCTAATTCTGCCGCAATATAGCCATAGCCGCTATTTGTTATCTCCAAATCAGGTATCCTTTTTGCTCCTCTTACCACTTCTAATGCCTGGTCTTTGCCCGGTTGCACGTAATAAACACCCCAGCCGTCAGCTAATTCTGCTTTAATATAACCATAGCCTCTCTCAGTTATCTCCCGACCAGAAATCTCTTTTGCTCCTGTTACCACTTCTAATGCCTGGTCTTTACCTGGCTGCAGGTAATAAATGCTATAGCCCTCGTCAAATTCTGTCTCAATATAGCCATAGCCGCTCTCGGTTATCTTACAATCGTAAATATTTTCTTCCCCTTTTACTACTTCCAGGGCATTGTCTTTGCCGGGCTGCAGGTAATAAACGCTATAGCCCTCGTCAAATTCTGCCTCAATACAGCCATAACCGCTCTCGGCCATTTTCCAAACCGGGATATCTTTTGCTCCTTTTACTACTTCAATTGGTTCCTCACCGGGCTGCAGATAATAAAAACTTAAGCCGTCAGTTAATTCTGCCTTGATATAGCCGTAACCATTCTCTGTTATGTTCCGGCCAAGAATACTTTTTGCTCCTTTTACTACTTTTAATACTTTATCTTTACCTGGCGGCAGATAATAAACACTCCAGCTATCAGCTAATTCTGCCGCAATATAGCCATAGCCGCTCTTTGTTATCTTTACAGCAGGCTCTTTTTTTGCTCCTTTCACCGCTTTCAATGCCTTGTCTTTGCCCGGCTGTAGGCAATAAACACTCCAGCCGTCCGATAAATCTGCCATAATATAGCCATAGCCGCTTTCAGTTATATCGTTATGAGGAATACTTTTTGCTCCCTTTACCACTTCAATTAGTTCTTCACCGGGCTGGAGATAGTAAAAACTCCAGCCGTCCGCTAATTTTGCCTTGATATAGCCATAGCCTCTCTCGGTTATCTTCCAATCAGGGACATTTTTTGCTCCCTTTCCCACTTCAATTGGTTCCTCCCCGGGCTGGAGATAGTAAAAACTCCAGCTGTCCGCTAATTTTGCTTCGATAAAACCACAGCCGCTTTCGGTTATCACTTGATCAAAGGTATTTTCTACTCCCTTTACCACTTCAATTGGTTCTTTACCTGGCTGCAGGTAATAAAGACTATAGCCGTCAGCTAATTCTGCCTTGATATAGCCATAGCCGCTTTCAGTTATATCGTTATGAGAAATACTTTTTGCTCCCTTTATCACTTCAATTGGTTCCTCACCTGGCTGTACGTAATAAACACTCCAGCCGTCAACTAATTCTGCGTTGGTATAGCCGTAACCCCTCTCTGTTGTCTTTCGGCCAAGAATAGTTTTTGCTCCTTTTACTACTTCAATTGGTTCCTCACCGGTCTGGAGATAGTAAAAACTCCAGCCGTCCGCTAATTTTGCTTCGATAAAACCATAGCCGCTTTCTGCTATATACGAAGCAAGGATACTTTCGGCTCCCTTTACCACTTCCAGGGCATTGTCTTTGCCGGGTTGGACATAGTAAATACTATAACCATCCGCTAATGTGGCAGGCACAAGACCATAACCGTTATCTTTTAATTCCCAGTCAGAAAATTCTCCTTTTGCGCCGGTTACTATTTCGATTGCCTTGTCTTTGTCCGGTCGCACGTAATAGATGCCGAATTTCCCGCCTGTTTTTGTTTCGATATAACCATAGCCTTCTTTGGTTAATGTCTTCCCGACAATTTCATCTGGTGGCTCATCAAATAAAAATCTTCCTCTCCCATCTTTATCTATATAATAAATATTGGGTTTATCGCCTTGTTTTACGTGCAGTAAAAACATTTTTCTTCCGTCGGAAGATTTCACTTCTAATTTCTTTTCATTTTCCATCGCCATATTTTTAAACAACACCCTTTTTTCAACTGCCGGCATTTCCGTATCTCTATCTTTATCCTTAACATCCGGGGCCTGTTCAAACGACTTGGTTATCCTCTGCCAAAGCGCGTATATGATTTTTGCTGAATTAACAAATTCTTCCCTTTCATTAGCAACCAGGCCCGGAACTGTGGCCATCAATACCATCCATGAATACAGTTTTTGAAACAGGGCCGGATACTGCTTAAATACCTCCATAATCTTTGCGTGCTTTTCTTCCGCGGCTAAAATCTCCTCAATTCTTTTCGCCGCCTCATGCGGCGTTATATTCTTCATCCCGGCTTTTTCGAAACATTCGAGATATTCTGCCGGAAAAACTACCGCCTTTTGAGCTTCCAGCGGAAATGAACTGCTGTTTATTACATCATCAACATATCCCGCCAATTCTTTTACCGGCTCTTTTTGGGCTTGGTGCTTTAAAATATCATAAACATCTCCCCGCATCGCCATAAGTAAAGACAATTGCAATACGATTTCATGCAGGTATTTGTTCTTTAAGCCCGGTATTTTCTCCTCGATTATCTTTTTAAGCTTTACAATCTGTTCTTTTTTATATTCTGTATCTTCAAAATTTACAGCAATCTTACCTAAGATATCGTCAATCTCTAAGCTTCCTACAGAAAGCACTTCTTCTTGCTCACCCTGCCAAGCTTTCTCAAGATCCTCATAATTACCTTCTTGCTCAAAAAACGAAGGTGGCCAGTTTTCTCTTAAGGCATGCGCCTGAACAATGCCTTCCTGGATATCCTTCATCATGGTAATATTTTCATCAGTATGAGCAGTATAGCCACGGCCTTGACGGTGTTCAAAGATTAAGCCTAAAATCTGGTAGATATCTTTTAATTTATACATATGCTTTAGCCTCTGTGAAAAACTAAGCACTTCCCAGTCCTTACTCGCTAAGGCAATATCTGTTACTAATTTTCTTAACTGCTCGATATGAACGGCAACTCCTACGCCTTGGGTATTTTCCTGTAAATAGACAAGTATCTTATCCAGCTGATATTCTCCGGTATCAGGCTTACGTAAAAGCGGCAGCTTCTGGACAATCATATCTTCACCAGCCAGATATTTCTCAAGGCCATCTTCTTTATCTGACCAAAGTCGTGCTTGCGTAAATGCATCTTTTATCTCGTGGGCCCAGGCAGCTTTTTGTTTTAAACTACCCTCTAAGACAAAATGTTTGTTAAAGAAATCAAGAAATAGCTGCTGCATATCCCCATCATAAAACGCTGCTTTTGTCTGCCAGTAGCTTTTTAGTTCTTTGATCATATTTTTTAAGGTGCGCATACCTGGCACGCGCGGCAGTAAATTTTTATCCTGCGGGTTCTGCGATTTTTGATAACGTATCCACTGAATTGCCCCTAATAACCCATCCCATTTATCTTCGTCTGTATTAGCTAATTTTTGTATTTCTCCAGATGCTACATCCAGTCTTCTTTCGCCAATAACTCTCGGATTTACCAAGGTATTATTATAGGTAGCCAGGCTAATGATAAAATCTTTCATATCTTGTAAAGGCAGCTGCGGCACATGCAGCACAGCATGCCGCTCAATAAACTCAGCACTAAATGCCTTTACATGAAATGCCGAAGAACCCGGAGTATTTACCGCATGGATTACGCCAAAGCGGCCATCTCCTTCTTCTCCCAACTTATGGCCATTAGGCATATTCATAAAATGGCGTTCTATGGCCTCGTTTAATGTCCCCATTACACCGGGTGAACCTTGAGTGGATTCTTCTAATACACAAGTCTTCTTCTTAGCTATTGACCTTGCTACTGGCCCAAAATCATACCCACTTTTTCCCTTCCTTATATACGCCTGGAAGGTCAAGGCTTCTTTATCCGTATCCGGAGTTATCTCTATCATCTCTATTTCCGGCCCGCTGATAAGCTGGGCAATAGCCTGGGAAAGAAAGCTCTTCCCTGTTCCCTGTTCACCCACCAATATCACACTCTTTCCTAATGATCTTGCCTGTAATGACCAATATAATAACCAACTATTCGAGACATTGCCGATACTCAACCAATAGCGCATATCTTCTGGTAGGCCATATTGCTTTATATACTCGCGTGCTTCAGGATGGATCCAGATTTTTATCTTGTCCCAATATTCAGAGTTTTGCCCATCTATCTTCTCAGGCGTAACGATTAAATACTCATCTTCTACTTTAAAATAACTTTCCTTTAAAATTAAAGGCGGAAGATCATCTTCATTCTTTATACCGTTACTACCGGCTGTATGTACGGGAAATTCAAACTGCTGCTTTATAGCTTTAAACTGTCTTGCTCTATCCTGTGGTTTCATGCCATCAGCATAGAAGTTAAACCACAACTCCACTACAGACCACGCAGTATGCTGCCAGGTTTTGGGATACATAACTGCGTGCCGGATAATATTGGCTAGAACTCTGGGTGATGGTGCGCGTCTAAGATTTTTGCCTGGCTTTGTAGCAGGCATAAATGCATCGTCAGTTAAAAGCCGTGTCCAGTTTTTAAAATCATCTTTGACCAATTCCTGCTGCTGTGTACTATCATACCCAGCATAGCTAAGCCGCATCGGCCAGCTAATATCCACTAACATATCTATAATTTCACGTATGCGCTGTTTTTCCTCGTTTAATTCGTTATTAGCCAGCTCAGGTCTTAATTTCTTTATTTCATCAAGTGCTAACTTGTACTGCAATCCCTTCTCAGAGGCAGGATCGCGCCAGACAAAACGGATATTTGCATAGCGTTCCTGTAGGGCCTGGTCAGAGATACCCGAGCTTACAATCCCCTCTTCGTCATAATTAGCCGTAGCAAAAAATCTCGCGCGTTCATGATTTTTAAACGTGCTTAATTTTTCTTTAGCATTTTCCTCTACCCAGCGTTGATGTGTTTTAGCCGCAATCTGGGTTTTTAAGGTGCTTCTTACTTTAGGCTTTATTTTATTCCATTCATCGTACACTACCCAGCCGCCATTATGCTGTACGTGGTTAGTGGCAGTGTATAAATGCCCGGTACCTGCTTCTTCTTCTAAGCCAATTGTCTGATACTCCCTAAAATCTTCAGGCTCCATGTCATTATTACCAGCAACAAAATATACCTCTTCATTGGCTAAATGCGCTGCAGCCCGAATCAAGACATCTTTTCCTAAGCCCTGGCTGCCGATTAAACGAATAAGTTTTCCTTCTGGCTCAAGCTGGGGTTTAAGATTACCGATAGCTAGATCGTATATCGTGTCTAAATATTTATCATTTTTCTTGGCAATTACAACACGCGAATTAACAGAATCAAATATTACATACATCCCTGTTGCTTCATCATATTCTATATATAAGTTTTGCGAGAACTTACTGGCACCTACAACCGAAAACCATACATCTTTTCCTAGCTCGATATCTATATTCTCAAGGCTGTCTATTCTCCATCTTAAATCACCCTGATCATAGATGCGGTATGAACCTTGCTCTTTAAAATTAGTGCTTTGAGTTTTAGGTAAGAATTCCTTCTTTTTCTGCCAGGATCCTTCCCTATCTTTTTCCATAAGTAATACTTCGCCTTTTGAGCCATAACGCAGATATAACTTACCGTCCTGAGAATAGGATGCATATTCAGCCTCTTGCAAATATACACTTTGTAGTATATCCAAAATCTTCTGCTCGTTATCATCATCATCTACGGTAACAAGCTCTGGCGTATAAAGGCCTCCGGCACCCCTTTGCCATTTTAATTGTTGGATATCTCCTTTTTTATCTTTCTTTCGCCAGACAAGATAGTCCTTACCATCAATTGTCTGATAAAAGAAATGACGATATTCTGTATTACGTAAAGGCTCTTCTTTTGCTGTATTTTTATCTTGTTCTGTCTCTTTGTTAAAAAAATTAAGTAGCGGTTTTAAATATGAATTAAAAATACTGCCAAAGCCAAAAATACCAAAAACAGAATTGATAATTGTTTCCCAGGGAATGTCAGCTCCTGGTGGTTTAAGACACTCAGCAAACTTCTGCATAACTAAAAGCGGTAAGTCAGAAAGATCTTGTTCCTGCGGCAATACAGCCCGCTCTCGGCTAAAGGCATCCAACACAGATTGTCGCGATGAATCATCGCCTACACTTACGCCGAATATTTCAATTTCATTTTCCAGGGCATATTCTATAACCTGGCGAATATCGTCTTTAGCAATAGAATCAACATCGCCATCACCAATAGCAATTAAAATTCTTCTGGCCTTATCTTCAAAACCAGCAGGATCTTCTGATTCAATAAGACGCGTGGTAAACTCACCTAATGCCTTTTTCTCATCCGTGCAACCTGTAGCCTCAAGCTTTTTAATCGCATCGTAAATCAAGCGTTCCTTACGATCTTCGCCGATTTCTGAGCTTGTATCATGGCTTATAAATAAGGAGGTGCCATGATTAAACGAGCCCAGCTCAAATTCTATAATTACGAGATTATCAGGATACCCTAAGCTTTCCAATTCATCTTTAATCGCAAAGATAACCTCTAAAAGCAGCATCATCGTAAGCTTGGCCCAAAGAATTCGGTTTCCTCTCATACTGCTGCTTACATCAATAAGTAAGGTTATTTTTACAGGTAGTGGTGTCGCCTCTTGTCTTTTTATAAACGGCAATCCGCCTAATATTCCTTTTATCGGTTTTTTCAAGATGCCGGAATATTTCTTGCGTATTTTCTCAACATCCAGCTGTGGGACAATAAAACCGCGGAAAAGATCAGTCATATTATCAATGAGGTCTTCCGAAAGTAACTCTCTCCACTCTTTGTATTCTTTAAGTTCAGCTTTGTTTAAACCGGTTCTTTGCATCTCGGCCAGCAGTTCTTTCTTTTTTAACGCCTCAAGCCAGGCCTCATCAACAACCGTAGTGAATTCTTCGTCTTCGTGTCTATCTACCATCTCATCGCTATCTGTAAGCTGTTTGGCATTATCTAAAATCTGCTTTAATGCTGTAGGTCCATCTGGTAAACTAGAAACCTCTGCCATAGGTTGATCTGAGGGCATCTGGTTAGATTCTTTTCTTGCTTGATCACCTGCTTGTTGACTTGTAGTCGGAATTGAATCTTGTGCGCTTTGAGCATCACCTGTTTGTGCTTGTGTACCAGCTTGATCTTGTGGTACAGAAGTCTCAGATGGGGTTTGAGTATCATCTACTTCTTGTTGTGCTTTTGCCGTTTCTTTATACTCACTTATCCCTTGTTCATATTCTTTTATCTGCTGGGTTAATGATTTAATTTGATCCTGCAATGATTGTAAAGAATTTTGTATAGTCTGGGTACTGCTTGAAATCTCCTGCGATGATTTTCCCACCTCGTCACTATCCTTTTGTACTGCCTTTCCCACCTGATCGATTTGAGAAGGATCATCTGATGTCTGCATAAAGTCTTTTAAACGATCTGCGGTCTTAACAAGTTCATTCACTTTATCCTGCAACTGCTTTATCTTATCCTGCAGTTTTTGGGTATTATCATCTAAATCTGTTGCAGCCTGGGCAGTTGATGTTGCAGATTCAACTGGCGGGGCACTATCCTGTAGATCAAAACTCTTGTCTTTAATATCGCCGGTTCCCTGCTGCATCTGGTCTGTTAACTGGCCTAATGTAGCAGTTGAATTTTGCAGTTCATGCGCCATATTGGAAATCTGCTCTGCTTTGTCCTTGCCGTGTTCTGATAATTTACCGGGTGAAGTTGGTATTTGATCTGAGATAGACTGGGCTTCATCGCCGATATTATCCGCCTGCTTAGTAATCCCTTCTAACATCTTTTCTACTTGTCCGATAAGAGATTCTACGGCTTCAATACTCTGTTCAATACTAGAAGCAGATGCTTGTGGTTGAGCTTGTGATGGCATCTGGCCTGAAGAAAACTTTCCGGATTGACCCGCGGCATCTGGCATATCAGAAGCTGAGCCCTGACCAGAACACGCCGAAACAGCGTTCATCATCTGCATAGCCTGCCCGATTATCTGATCTTGTATATCTTGGGGTAAGGCATTAAAGAAATCTTCCAGCATCTTTTGCTGTTGAGCACTTAAACCATCTGGATCCATCAATCCTGGCTCGACCAGTTCTTCTTTTTCCATCTGCTCAATCAGGTTACGATTTTTCTCATCTTCAACATCCTGTTCAAAGAGCTTTTTATATTCTGGCCAGATCTCCTGCATGATCAATTCAAATATATCTTCATAATTACGAAACTGGTCGGCATTAAACATGATCTTTGACCAGGCATTAAAGGTCTTGGTCACGGCAATACTCACTTCACTGCCTGGTTTAACACGCGGATCTTGCTTATGCTGGCTCCATTGATATAATACAGAATCAATATATTGAATATGTAAAGGATAGGCGCTAAATAAATCCTGCTCTGCCTGGGCATTGCCCAGATTATATTTATCGTGAAATACCTTTTGAATTAATTCTGGTACTTGTAAGCCCTGCTTAATCTCACCGTCAGCCACAATACGGTTAATCTTTTTCTGTACAGTAGGCACTCCCTGAAATACAGCACGCGGGATTAACAATGTGTCCCATAAGCAACTAAAAGCTGGATTGTCAAATAATTCCGCTTGCTGCTTTTGTAATTTTTCATCTTTTCCATAACGAAAACGGTAAATAGATAAAAGCAGATTTCCAATTGATCTTTCCCGTGCTAGCTGTTGATGTAGTTTTCTGTCTTTATCCTGTCTTTGGCGCGGATATAATGTAAATGGCCAGTATTTAATCGTTGCCTGCCATTTACTGACCTCGTCAAATATCCAAAGCCCTAATTTATCGGTTACATCGGCTTTTTCTAAGCGTGTCTTTTTACCATAAAGCTGCTGGGCCAGGGTTTCTAGTTCTGGAATAAGCGTATTATCTATCCACAGCTGGTCAGCTTCTGAAGGTTTACCGAATATCTGGTCAAGCTCATGAAAATAATTTCTTAAGGAGGTAACCGGATGAATACCTGATTTTTCATACTCGGCCATAAATATCCCGGCCATAATTATACCGGCTACACGTTGGGCAGCGTATTGATCGCGATAAAACTGTTGTTCTTCAAATATAGTTCTATTGGCTTTTGTCTTATAGGTTAGATACCTTCTTAATTCTTTGGTCGGAATGCCCTTTGCCTGATAGACCTTTATCGCCTCGATAACCAGAAGATCAATAGAAAAATATCCCGCTGTATCTTCGACTTCGTGCGGTTTTAGAATGTAGGTAGCTTCATCATTTTCGCCAAGTTCTTTGCCGCGATTATAGAGTTCTTTTAACCCACTACCATATTCATGGATATAAAGGGCCATGTCGCGTTCGGCTGTTTCGATATCACCGGCTTTGGAATACATGATTTTGTCGGTAAGATCTATGGCATAGGTAGTAAATTCCCAGTTTATATCTATCTTTATCTGCTTGTAATCAGCCAGATAATGAATGAGTTCGTGTTTAAACGTACTTCTTATTTCTGAAAAATTAATTTCGGAGCTAAGATATAATTTCTTAAAATTTCCAGAATATGCCCCATAACCACAAACCGAATGATTAAATGTATATAAAGTTGCCAGTAACAGATCCTTATTTTCACTAAACAGGTCTTTACGGAAAAGATGTTCTGGTATATGCATGTCGATGCGGTTGGGCACAACATCGTTTAAAATCTTTTTGCGCCAGTATTCTTTTTCTACTTTATCTTCATATAAGGCTCCAACTACTTCATCCACAACTTCTTCGATAAGACTGTTCATATCTTGTGAGAATTCAGGATTAGCTACGCGTTTAATTTCCGTAGCTAAGCGACTTGAAACCGCCAAGAGGCTATTTTCTAAATCATATTCAATAGAGTCCACTGAAAACGGCATTGAATTTATAATATCAAATATCAGCCGGGCTAAAGGACCGGTTATGCCCACATCTTCTAAAATTGAACCGATAATAATACCGCGTTGATTTGCATCGCCACCGGCAAGCTTTAAATTGGTAATAATTTGGCCTAAAACCGGTGCAATCTGTTTTTGCAGGCTCATAAAGATAAGTGAGGATATACTATGCACAGACACATCGCTAATATCTAAATTCTCTGTAACCTCAATCCATCTTTTATAAAGAGATTCTGCTTTTTCGCGATCGTCCTGGGATACAGCATGGGTGATTTTTTCTTTAAGTTCTATATATTCAACTAAGCCCTTTTGTATCTTGGGAATATCAGCTTTTGTATCATATTGTCTGATGAAAGCAAACTGGATTTGTTCAGCGATGCTATGAACCTGATCGCCTTTACCCAATAAAAGATGTGTCAATTCATGTACAATCAGGGCTAGTTTCTCACCGTTTGTACAACTATCAAAAAACGGCGCAGCAATATAACAATTCTGTTCTTTATCTTTGCCTTTAGTTTGATTGTGGCCAAAATGCGCCCGGGCATGTAAGGGGATTTCTGTTCCATGTTCGTCTTTATAGAGAAAGCTAAATTTATCCTCATTAAACTTTGGCTTTAAAAAGAAAAGGTTTAAGTTGGGATTGTCTAATAAACTATTAAAATCCTTGACTAAAGAATCAAGTGTATATTCTGGATTCGTAGCTTGCAATCGGTATGTTAACTCATCTTTTAGTTTCGGTGGTAATTTATCAAAGGTATTTACAATATTCCTGATATCATCTTTTAACTGCTTGTGATCATAGTTGTCGCTTAGATTATGATCAGCATCATCGATAAGATTTTTTATTATCTGGTTTAAATCATAATGCTGGCTTTCTGTCCAATTACCAGAAGCAATATTGCCTAATTCATACGGGATATTAAACCCCAATTTAAAAAAACGTAAAAACATGCTTATAAAAAACTTAGCGGTAGCAGCCAGAGATTTTAAAATGAAGCTGGAATAATTTAAAACGCGGTTTAGATTGCTATCTATTTTCTTAACCACCTTGGATAAACCCTGTAGTCTATTTTTGGCGGTATTGATTTTTAAAGCTGTGTTTGTGGTAAGATCTATCTTAGATAAAAGAGTATTGTTAGGCTCTGGGTTAGGATTAGAAAAATATTGGATTTGCTTTACGACGGGTATATTGGCAAAAATCTGCCGGCTGAAATTATTAAATGTCTGCTGAAAATTTTGGGCGTTGATATAGATTTTAGGGGCAAGCGTGCTGGTTTTATGCGGAGTTATGTCATTTAAAAGCTGCGTTCCTCCGCACCAAGCCACATCCATAAACAAAAAGGCCTGGATGAGGATGATGGAAATAATACGCAGGATTATTTTAGATTTTTTGCCGGTCTTGAACATACGAATTTTAGTTATTAAGTTATGACTTTTGCAATGTATTTAGTAATCAACTAAAAAATGTTCTAAAGTATACCATATGCTTTATGCTTTTACAAGGGCAGGACTTATTTTTTATCTTTAATGTTTACAAGGGGTTATGGATATTAACCTAGAGGTAAAAATTGTTGCGGATTATAGCGGAAAATATTCGGGAAAAGGCCCAGGTAATAACTTACTCTACAGTTACACTTTTAGCCAGGTTTCGGGGTTGGTCAACATCGCAGCCCAAACCTACCGCGATAAAATAGGCTAACAACTGCAGCGGCAGGGCCACAAGTAACGGCGAGAAAAATTCGTCAATATCCGGTATTTGAATTAAAAAATCGGAGTATTCTTTCTTTCTAATCTCCCTGTCCCCTTTTGTCGCGATAGCCAAAACCACCCCTTTTCTTGCCTTTATCTCCCGGATATTGGACAGCATTTTATCATAAATTTTCGATTTCGGCGCGATGCAAACAACCAGAGGAAACTCATCGATTAACGCGATCGGACCGTGCTTCATCTCTCCGGCCGCGTAGCCTTCAGCACTGATATAGGTAATTTCTTTTAACTTTAACGCGCCTTCTAAGGCGCTGGGGTAATTGATATTGCGGCCCAGATACAAAAACGGAAAATCGCCGAAACGCCGGCCGTAAGCGGAATATGATTTTTGGGCGCAGACCTTAGCAAAAGCAAGCGCTTTACGCGCGTCTTTGAATACTTTAACTTCGTTTTCCAGAAATTTAAGCTGTTCGGCAAGGCGGTAGTGATATTTCCTGATATATTTTTGGGCTACGCTTTTAACTTTGCCCTGCTCCGCGATAATCTTCTCCATTAAAGCCGGTACTTTGGTAAATACTTTTAGAAGTTTATCCGCGCTTTTGAAATTAAGCGTCTTGCGAACCATCCCCATATAGATAGCCAACAGATAAAATGTGGCCAGCTGCGCGGTATAAGCCTTGGTCGAGGCAACGGCAATCTCCGGCCCGGCGTGAATATAAACCACGCCGTCTGATTCGCGGGCAATGGAGCTGCCGATTACGTTGCAAACAGATAAAATCTTTGCTCCCTTTAGTTTGGCGGCCCGCAGAGCGGCCAAGGTGTCCGCGGTCTCCCCGGACTGGCTAACCGTGATTACTAAGGTTCTGTCTTTTTTAATAATCTGGTCCCGGTACCTAAACTCGCTTGAATTATCCACGCTCACCGGCAACTGCACCAATTTTTCTAAAATGTATTTCCCGCACAGCCCCGCGTGATAAGCAGTGCCACAGGCAACGATCTGGATATTATCTATCTTTTTTATCTGTTTTTCCGGAAATTTCAATTGCTCAAATACAACCCGCTTATTTCTAATCCGGCCCTTTAAAATATTGCGCAGCACCTGTGGCTGTTCATGAATTTCTTTCATCATAAAATGGGTAAACCCGCCTTTTTTGGCGCTTTTAACATCCCATTTTATCAAAACTTTCTTTTTATGCACCGGCCTACCACTGATATCATATATAGTGATCTTTTTTTCGGTTAATTCGACCACCTCATTATTATCCAGATAGATTGCTTCCCGGGTATAGGATAGAATCGCCGGCACGTCCGAGGCGATAAAATTGCCTGTTTTCCCCACACCCACGATTAACGGGCTGTCTTTTCTGGCTCCGACAAGTACGTTTGGCTGCAAGCGGCTGATTACGCCCAGGGCATAACTACCTTTGAGTAATTTTATGACTTTGCAAACGGTTTTGGCCAAATCACCACGGTAATATTTTTCAATTAAATGGGCAATTACCTCTGTATCAGTTTGCGATTTGAATTTATGCCCTTCTTTAATTAATTCTGTTTTTAAAACCTGATGGTTTTCGATTATCCCGTTATGCACGATCATGAAATCGTAGTTATCGCCGAAATGGGGATGGGCATTGACTTGGTTGGGCTCGCCGTGCGTAGCCCAACGGGTATGCCCGATACCAACATTGCCTTTTATTATTTTCGATTTCAAGCATTCTTCTAACCGGCTCAATTTCCCCGGCCGCTTACAAATAAAAACCTTACCTCCATCCACCAACGCGATTCCCGCAGAATCATAACCGCGATACTCGAGGCTTTTTAAACCCTGCATCAATATTGGCGTTACCGGTTCAGAACCGATATAGCCGATTATTCCGCACATAAATATACCTCAAGTTACAAGTTACAAGTTACAAGTTACAAGTTACAAGTTACAAGTTACAAGTTATGAGTTATAAATTAATGATCTTTCCTTTAATTATAGTCATCTTCGCTTTGAAATTTTTGTCAAAAATAACGATATCCGCGTCTTTGCCCAGCGCGATACTGCCTTTTCGCTTCTCGATGCCCGCTATCCTTGCCGGATTCAAAGTAGCCATTCTGACCGCACTGGCAATATCCATCCCGGTAAAATCAACCATGTTGTGTACAGCAGTCAGTAGCGTAAGCGTACTGCCGGAAATCGTAGAATTGTTCAGCCAATAAACTTTATCTTCCAACTTCATCTTATGCGAACCCGGCGGCATTGCCGCAATGGAATCGCTGACCAAGACAATTTTATCCGGGCCCTTAACCTTAACCAAAAGCTTCAAGAGCGCCGGATGCACGTGTTTTCCGTCGGCGATTACTTCGGCCGTAATCCGTTCATCA
Source organism: Candidatus Omnitrophota bacterium (assembly GCA_018813905.1). GTDB lineage: Bacteria > Omnitrophota > Gorgyraeia > B26-G9 > B26-G9 > JAHJAO01. The sequence goes on along the minus strand of JAHJAO010000113.1, from coordinate 22,615 downwards.
AGCAATAGCTTAACGATTATTCCCGGACACCGCGCGGAAATTGAGCCCATGCGGTTAAAAATATGTGTAGTATAATATGCTCCACTGTCTATTGCTTTTTCTGCCTGCTCAAAACTGGCATTTGTATGCCCTAACGCAGTGACGATTTCATTTTTCCTCAGTAATTTTAGAATTTTTTCGATATTTCCGAATTCGCAGGCTAAAGTCATGATTTTTATGTCTTTTCCCGCGGCTCGAATTACTTTCAAAAGTTTATCCCGCTTCGGCTCGATTATAAACCTTTTTGGCTGGGCGCCGGCCATGGCCTTATTCAAAAAAGGGCCTTCAAGGTAAGAACCTAAGCGCTGCGCTCCGGTAAGTTTTGCCTGTTTTGATTTTTCAATCTTTTTACCGTAATTTTCGATTCTGTCCGCATGCAGGCAATGCAAAAAAGCGGTCGTGCCGGATTTGGCTTGAGTTTTGGAAATCTTTTCGACATCACCGTGGATATGCAGGTCAATAAATCCCGGGCTAAGATAATTATCTTTGGCATTGACAACTTCAGCTTTTGCTTTAGAAATTTTCTTATGCGTTCCATATCCGTTGATTTTCCCGTCTTTTATTAAAAGCCAGGCTTTACGGACAATCTTATCCGCTAAGATCAAACGGGCATTATGAATAAATAGCATTTTAGATTTATGGCTAGGCATTTTTAAAATCTATCTTTTAAATAAACCCTTGAGCCCTTTCTTTAGCTGGTCTTGAATAATATTGCCCTCGGGCTGGGCTTGTTGCTGCTCTTGTCCAAAAACTTCCTTTAAGATTTCTGCGCCTTTTTCCTTGATAGCCTCCTTGACAACTTCTTTAATCGCGTCCTGCATGAGGATATCCGTCTTTATTTTATCCGGTAATTGCCCGCGTGCTCTTACCTTGCGGATAATCGCGCCCGCTATTCCCGCCCGGTCTTTAAGCTCCGGCGCTAAATCTATCTCTACCGTAAAATCTATATATTGACCAAAAGTAGCGTATCCAGTTGCCGCGAATTCGGCCATGTCTGCAATCATCTTAAAATCCTGAGTATCAATTTTGCCTTCCGCAATAGTAAAAGTAGCGGATGCTTCTGAAATCAACATTTGAGAAAGCTGGTCTAATTGGAATATTTTAACAAAACCTCCGAGTTTTGACGGCATTTGTATTTTCGCATCGGTCAGCTTTAAGGCGCCGTTTCCGGATAAGGCGTTCAAATCCGTTACCGGCCCGGAAATTTCGGCGTTCGCGTTTAAATCTCCGCTACCAATATCCAATCCGGCAAGGTCTTTTACAAGCGGCGCTAAATTTACCCCTTGGGCATCCAGAACCGCCGTAACCGGAAGTTCTTTCTGGAAAACTTTCGCGTTTCCGGAACCGGAAATCTTGCCCTCATAAAAAGTGCACTTTACCGGCTCAAAATAAGCCGTGCCCTGTTCCAATGTCAGCGATGCGTCAACATTGGAAAACCTTATTTTATCCACGCTGCCCTCACTCATACCCACTTTTACATCAGCGAAAAGCGAATTTAAATCGGAAATTTTACCGCTTGCCTGCGCCTGCAATTTACAATCGCCTGTAAGCTTGGGCAGGGTTATGCCAATAAGCATTTTTTCGATATCTTCCAAATTCAGCAAGCCAGCCGCGTTTAATTTAAACTCTGGCTCTTTAAAATTGCGCACTTCGGCAGAGCTCTGGATATGGGTTTTAGCGTAAACAAGATCAATTTTTGTCAGGTTTAAATCATTTTCGCTATATGTACCTTCTAAACTAATATCTATTTTTTCTTTATTTATTAACGCGCCCAACTTATTGGTAGATAAAGAGTTATGCGTACAGATGACCTCGCCGCTTAATTTGGTAATATCCGCTAATGGGGGTATTCCGCTTACCCGGAAATTATCTATAGTTAATATTGCCTTAAAAAGAGGCTTATTGCCGGACATACCCTCTACATTCAAATCAACCGCAGCGTTGCCCTCTACCTTTAACTTCTCCTGCATAAAAGATATCCCCTGTACGACAAGTTTCGTTTGCGCCGAAATATCTTTTCCTTTAAATTTAGGCAGGGATTTTAAACTTAAATCTATTTTGTTAATGTCTAAAAAAGGAGATGCGTCTTTGTTGATAATCTTTATTTTAGAAAATAAAACGCCTCGAATGGGAAAATACGATGCCTGATCAATTGTAACTTTTTTATCCAGCGCTTTTTCCAGCGTGGAAATCACCAGGGGTTTGAGGTTTTTGGGAATATAAACGTTATTCAAATATAAAAATGCGGCCACAACTGTTATCAGCAACACAAGCAATACGGAAATAATAATTTTCTTTATCATTTTTCAACCTCTCTCTTTTTTTATTTTTTATTAATCACTATATTTAGGAAAGGAAAAAAACCCTTTCCAAAATTTATCCCGCCTTTTCTTTCTGATCATATCTAAAATCTGCGGTTTCATCTTCTCCGCCGCTTTTTCTCCCGCTTTTATGCACTCAGGCGCCTGGGAAAAACTTGCCCAGCTGATATGCCCCACCTCAGGCAGGATTATTAAATCCGCAGTTTTTAACTTCATCTCATTTATCTTGTATGCCCTTATCGCATCCGCCTGGAACATAATATCAAAACCATTCCCGAGCTTCTTATTATAATCTATCGCAGATTCAACACCCACTGCGATAACCAAATCCGCATCCATCTCTTTTGCCGCGTCTACCGGCACACTGCAGATAACCCCGCCGTCCACAAGCAGTCGATTTCCCTTTTTTACCGGAGGAAAAACTCCCGGCAGCGAAATTGATGCTAATATCGCCTCTTTGAGGTTGCCTTTATTCATAATAACTTCATCGCCGGTACGCAAATCAACGCTCATGCAGGAGAAAGGAATCTTTAATTTTTTAAAATCGATATCAAAGCCCAGCTCGTCAAAAATCGAGTTTATTTCCCTGCCGCTAAAAATCCATCTCTTTATCGCCCGCAGGTTCAAAAGATACATTTTTTTCACAAAGGTAAGCAATCTCTGAATAATTATCTTTTTCTCCTCTACCACATTATGCCCACTAATCAACCTTTCAATTTCTTTTATCTCTTTCTTCTCTAAAATTTCAAATAATTTCTTCTCGACCTCTTCGGTATCCAGATTAAGCGCGTAAAGAGCGCCCACAACGGCTCCCATGCTTGTACCGGCAATCATACTTATGGGGATATCTTTACTTAACGCCCTAAGAATTCCAATATGGGCAAGCCCTCGCACTCCGCCACCGCCTAAAGCCAAAACCACTTTGACGGGTATTTTGTCCATTACATAGCTTTCTTCTTCCATATAGATAGTACCTTTTAAAAGAATTATTAGTTAAAGCTATAACACAAGTTAGCTTTATTGTATGACCAGCTCCCTGCAATGTCAACATTTTCCAATTTCTTGCATAATCCCAAATGATAAAACCCCACAGTTTCCTGCGGGGCATTTACAATAGTTTACCCTCCGTAACTTGCCATACAGTATAGACCCAATATCAGTAAAGGAAGCAAAAGCCCCGGCAATTACGCGGGGCTGATTTTGGTTTGCCGTCTGTCCTCCTGCGCTTATATCCAGTAAACTCTCGGCAGTAAACTTCGAAGGATAAATAGCCTGCTTCTCTGAAAGCACCCAATACGGGCGAAGGATGGCGTCCCCATGGGGATTTGGTCACTACGTCGCATCTTCCTGATGCTCCTGCGTAACCTCCCCTGCGCTCACTTCCACTCACAGTCCTGCTCGCTTTTCCTCACATCCGTTCGGCATTCGCTTGCTTCAAATCCCCTGAGAAGTAAAAGCCCCGCTAATGTTACGGGGCTTATTTTGGCTTGCCATCCGAAGCTTGCTTACTTAAACTTGCCCAAAACAGCGAAGGATGGCGTCCCCATGGGGATTTGAACCCCAGTCGCAAGCTTGAAAAGCTTGTGTCCTAGGCCAGACTAGACGATGGGGACAGAAAAATAGTTAAAAGTTATATATAAGTTCATAAAGTTCAAAGTGATTACTTTAGCATTTTTCACTTTTTACTTTAAACTTTTAACTTAAATTTGGTGAGCCGCCTTGGTCTCGAACCAAGCACCCCCGCCTTAAAAGGGCGGTGCTCTACCGGATGAGCTAGCGGCCCATTAAATATCCATTATTTCTTTTTCTTTTTTACTTAAAAGTTCTTCGATGTCTTTTATGTATTTATCGGTTAATTTCTGAATATCTTCTTGGCCGCTGAAACACTGATCTTCAGTTATTTTATGTTCTTTCTCCATCTGTTTTATGTGCTCGTTGGCGTCTCTTCTTATCGCACGGACAGCCACTCTTCCTTCTTCTGCCATCTTATGCGTTAATTTAACCAGTTCGGCGCGCCTTTCTTTCGTCAGAGTCGGCACATTTAACCTGATTACCTTCCCGTCATTGGAAGGAGTAATACCGATTTCCGATTTTAAAATCGCCTTTTCTATATCGGCTAAACTCGACGGATCCCACGGCTGAATAACCAGCAAACGCGCTTCCGGCGTAGAAATGCCCGCCAGTTGCTTAAGAGGCGTAGGAGTGCCATAGTAATCAACCTTAATACCTTCTACCAAAGTTACGCTCGCTCTTCCTGTGCGCACGGAGTTAAAGTCATTTATGGTTACATCCATAGTTTTCTTCATCTTATCTTCCGATTGATGAAGAGTTTGTTTTACATCCATAAATTCCTCCTTTTAAGCGATAATCGTGCCGATTTTTTTGCCTAAAACTACATTTTTGACATTATCCTGTTTAAATAAATTAAATATGATAATCGGCAGTTTGTTTTCCATACAAAGCGTGACTGCAGTGCGGTCTATAACTTTTAAATTCTTTTTTAAAAACTCAAGATAGCTAATCCTGCCAAATTTCTTAGCTTTACTGTTTTTAATAGGGTCATCCGAATATACACCATCCACTTTTGTCGCTTTTAATATAACATCCGCATTTATCTCGATGGCCCGCAAAGCGGCCGCGGTATCCGTAGTAAAATAAGGATTCCCGGTACCGCTTGTAAAAATTACAATTCTTCCTTTTTCAAGGTGCCTTACCGCTTTTCTCTTAATATAAGGCTCGGCCAGCTCTTTCATCTCGATTGCTGTCTGTACGCGCGTATGGACTCCGATCTTTTCTAACGCATCCTGGAGCGCAAGACCGTTAATGACCGTAGCGAGCATACCCATATAATCGGCGGTCGATCGGTCAATCGCCCGGCCAATCGTGGAAGCCGCTCTAAATATATTGCCGGCCCCGACTACAATGGCGATTTCTAAGCCTAATGCTTTTATTCCTTTTAGCTGGGTAGCAATGCTTAAAAGCACCCCGGCATCAATACCAAAACCTACCTGCGGGGATTGAAACGCTTCACCGCTAAGTTTTAAAACAATCCGGTGATACGCCGGTTTTTCCAAGATTATATCTCCTCTCCCAGCTGATAACGGGTAAATCTTCTAATCATTATGTTCTCGCCGATTTTTCCGATTATCGAATTCAGATAATCTTTGATCTTAATCTTATCGTCTTTAATAAACGGCTGCTCCAGCAAACATACTTCCTGATAAAACTTGTTCAGCTTGCCAGAAAGCATCTTTTCCAATATCTGCGGCGGCTTATCTGGAGACTGCGCCGCAAGAATCTCTTTTTCTTTGTTTTTTACTTCTTCCGGAACATCTTCAATTTTAAGATATTGCGGATTGCTGGCCGCCACCTGCATCGCCACATCCTTTACAAACTGCTGGAACTGTTCATTTTTGGCGACAAAATCCGTCTCGCAGTTTACTTCCAAAAGCACACCAATTTTTCCGCCCAAATGAATATAGGACGCGACACATCCTTCCTTGGCGACTTTGCCTGAACGCTTGGCGGCAACGGCTAAACCTTTTTTTCTCAATTCTTCCACAGCTTTTTCTATATCGCCGTTCGTCTTTATCAAGGCGTTTTTACAGTCGATAAATCCCGCACTTGTCTTTTCTCTTAATAACTTCACCTTATCAATTTGAACTGTCATAATTTATGCCTTCCGTTTTATTTTAACACTTCTTCTTTTTAGCTCTTCGTCGCTCGCTTTCTTCACCTTCGGCGATATTTTCTTGCCGCGGCTAGCCTCTTCTTTTTCTACTTTTATTTCCACAATCTCTTCTACTATTGCTTCCACAGCATCATCCATCGGGACCGTTTCGGATAAAGCTTTTTCTTCTTTCTTCTTTTTTGTTTTTGGCGCGCTCTGCTCAAATTTTTTCTTTTCTTCCGCTACCGCTTCCGCTACTGCTTCCGCTACTGCCTGGCATACAACCCGGATGGACTTTATCGCATCGTCATTACCGGGGATTACAAAATCAATCATGTCGGGATCGGAATTCGTGTCCACCAACGCAACCACCGGAATATCCAACCGCCTCGCCTCTTTCACCGCTGTCTCCTCCTTCTTGACGTCAACCACAAACAAGGCCCCGGGCAGTTTATCCATATTTCGGATACCGCCTAAGTTTTTGAGTAATTTTGACATTTCTTTATTTAGTACGGCAACTTCTTTCTTTTTTAATTTTTCGAACGTGCCGTCGCTCCTCATCTGTTCGATTGTTTCGAGGCGATGAACACTCTTTCTAATAGTCTCAAAATTGGTCAGCGTTCCTCCTAGCCAGCGCTGGTCAACATAAAACATCCCGCACCGGTTGGCTTCCTCGACAATAGCCTGTTGCGCCTGCTTTTTCGTGCCCACAAATAACACGTATTCGCCTCTGGATACCAGCCCGCTTAAAAACTCGCATGCCTTTTTGAGCTCGGATTCTGTTTTTTCCAGATTAACAATATAAATACCATTTCGTTCTCCAAAAATATAACGCCCCATTTTCGGATTCCAACGACGGGTTTGGTGCCCGAAATGGACACCGGCTTCTAGCAGTTGTTTTATTGAGACCACTGAATTATCCTCCTCTTATTTATACCTAGGTTAGCGTTTATTAAGATAAATCGTTTGAATACTATATCATATCTTTTTATTTTTTCAAGTTTTTTTTATATACCAACTAATATACAAAACCAATCTTTTGATTCCTTATTATATTAAGCCTAACTCATCTCGTGTTCAAGCAAAAAACTCTAGTTCACACAGTTTTTTATACAGGCTGCTTTTTACCAAAAGCTCGTCATGCGTGCCTTCACCAATAATTTTACCGTCATCCAAAACAATAATTCTGCCTACTTTTTTAACCGTAGCTAAACGGTGCGCAATAACAAAAACCGTACGGTTTATAAAAACATGGTCCAAAGCCTCCTGGACCAAGCGCGTGGATTCGGCGTCGAGATGAGAAGTAGCTTCATCCAGTATTAAAATCGGCGGATTGCTGACTATGGCCCGGGCGATGGCTAACCGTTGCTTTTGCCCGCCGGATAGCTTCATCCCCATATCTCCGATATTGGTATTAAACTTTTTTGGTAAAGCTTCTATAAATTCAAGTGCTTCGGCAATCTTTGCCGATTTGATTATTTCTTCATCCGTAGCATCTTCGCGTCCGTAAATAATGTTGTTCCTGATTGTATCGTTAAATAAAATTAGATCTTGAGTTACCACCCCAATCTGCCGGCGCAACGACTTAAAAGTCGCATCTTTCACGTCAATGCCGTCTATAGATACCCGCCCCTTTGTCGGGTCATAAAATCTTGGAATAAGATTTACAAGCGTAGTCTTTCCCGCGCCGCTGGGCCCGACAAAAGCTACGACTTCTCCCTTTTTTACCCTCATGTTGATATTTTTTAAAACCAGCTTGTCATCATAGGCAAAACTTACATCGTCAAAAATAATCTCTTTGTTTATGGATTTGAGTTCTACGGCTTTTATTTTTTCCGTTATTTTTACGGGCGCATCCAGGACATCAAAAATTCTTTTCGCCGCGGCCAAACCTTGTTGGTTTATGGAATGTATCTCGCTCAACCGGCGACATGGCCTAACTAAAGACAACAGTCCCCCTAAAAACAAAATAAACATCCCAAACGACATCCTCTGGGCAATAACTTCCCTGCCGCCGTAATACAAAACAAGGGCGCCGCCGCAAGCTCCGATAAATTCCGTGAGCGGCCCTAATATCAGCGCTCTTTTTCTTAATTTGAGCATTATACGGAAAAAAGCGAAGTTATTCGCTTTTACTTTTCCGATTTCCGCGTTTTCCATATTGAAGGCCTTTACAATCCGCACCCCGGAAATGGTTTCAAATAATTTACGGTTTAGCTCTCCCATCTTCTCCTGGGCCTGCGTGCTAATCTTCCTGATTACTCTGCCGACATGATAAATCGGGTAAGCGACAAGGGGAAAAATTACAAGTGACATTAAAGCCCATTTCCAGTTGATATAAAAAATCCCCGCGGATAGAAAAGCCATCATAAAAAACTGGTATACCAAATCGGTCAGACTCACGGATATAGCGCCCTGTAAAATATCCACATCGTAAGTTATGCGTGAAACCAAATGTCCGGTTACGCTGTGCGAGAAGTATTCCAACGAGAAATTCTGGATTTTCTTATACAGCGCATTTCTTATATCGCAGATGACCAGCTGGCTTAGTTTTGTCAAAAGATAACTACGGTCAAAAAAGAATACCCCTTTTAAAACAAAAATTATCAAAACACAAACCACGCTGATATTCAGCATGGTCAAAGGCGGTGTCGCGTTAATCTTGTCGATTACCCGCGTCAAAATAAGCGGCAGTTCCCGGTCAAAAACGATCTTCTGCTGCCCTAACACCCGGTCGCTTATCGGAACAAGCATAGTTAAAGAGGCGCAGTCAAAAAAAGCGGACAAAACCATAAAGATTATCGCCAAAAATAGTATCCAAATGTGGGGTTTTATAAACTTGAGCAAACGAAAATATAATCTCATTTTTTCACGCCTTTATATTCTTTTGTATATATTTCAAAATCGCCTTTTTGGCTTTGGCAAACGCTTTGGCCCGATGACTTATCCTGTTTTTCAACGCGGGGGGTAATTGGGCAAACGTCTTTTTTAGCTTTGGGATAACAAATATCGGGTCATAACCAAACCCGCATACCCCAACCGGGCTTTCACTGATATACCCCCGGCAGATGCCCTTTACGATGCCGATAATGCCGCGACTGTCGGCAACCGCCACGCAACAGATAAAAGTTGCGCCCCTCTTTTTCTTCGGCACGCCCGCAAGAAGCCGCAAAAGTTTCTTGTTGTTTTTTTCATAAGTCGCGCCTTTCCCCGCAAAGCGGGCGGAGAAAATCCCCGGCTCACCCCTTAAAGCATCCACAAGCAGCCCGGAATCATCTGCTACGGTCAAACTGCCCGTAAAACGCGCTATCTTTAACGCTTTTTTGCTGGCATTACCTTCGAAAGTAGACGCATCTTCTTTTACTTTCGGCGCTTGCGGAAATTTGTCCAAACTCAAAGTTTTAATATCGCTATTCTTTAAAATCCGGCTGATTTCTTTAAATTTATTCCGGTTACGCGTAGAAACAACCACTTCCATATTCTTTTATGCTCTAAATTTTTAACGGGATATCCATTAACGCTTCTTTTTGTAATTTAATAAGCTTCTTTATCCCCACCCGGGCCAGCTCAAGCAAATGCAGAAGTTCTTTTTGGCTAAACGGATATTTCTCCGCTGTACCCTGAATTTCGACAAATTGACCTGAGGATGTCATAATTACGTTCATATCCACATCGGCATTTGAATCCTCTTCAAAATTTAAATCAAGTATTGCCGCACCCTTAATAATACCCACGCTTGTCGCGGCTACAAACTTTTCTACCGGCAAAGAGGATATTTTACCGTCTTTTTGCATTTTATGCAATGCCTCAACCAAAGCAACAAAACTTCCGGTTATCGCCGCCGTGCGCGTGCCTCCGTCGGCCTGGATAACATCACAATCTATCCAGATTGTCCGTTCTCCCAATTTAGCCAAATCCACCACAGTTCTTAACGACCGGCCGATAAGACGCTGTATCTCCTGGGTGCGACCGCTTGTTTTTCCAATGCTTGATTCCCTAGTTATCCGGCTGCGGCAAGAACGCGGCAGCATTGCGTATTCGGCGGTAATCCAACCGGTTTTCTTGTCGCGCAAAAAATGCGGAACTTTATCTTCACACGATGCCGTGCAGATAACTTTGGTATTACCCAACTCTATCATACAAGAACCCTCTGCGTATTTCATGACATTGCGCACAAGCTTTATCTTGCGCATCGCGTCCGGTTTTCTCCTACCTTCTCTCATCATAAATGCTACCTCCCATGCAATCCACGGCCACGAGCAAAGGAAAATTGGAAACATTGAGCGCAAAAACCGCTTCCGTGCCCAAATCTTCAAAACAAACAATTTTTTTATTCTTCACATATCGGGAAAGTAATGCCCCGCATCCGGCGTAAGTCGCAAAATATACCGCTCGATATTTCTTTATCGCTCTAACCACATCCGGTGAACGCTCCCCTTTACCAACCATGCCCAAAACTCCGGCTTTCATTAAGGCCGGCGCAAATCTATCCATGCGCTGCGAAGTCGTCGGGCCGCACGCGCCGATTATTTTTCCCGGAGCTGCCGGATTAGGGCCGCAATAATAAATTATCTGCCCTTTTAAATCGATTGGCAACTTCTTATTTTTTTTTATTAATTCCGCAAATCTCCTGTGCGCTTGGTCGCGGGCCGTATACAAAATACCGTCATATACAAGCGCCTCGCCTGTTCGCAGCTTTCCAATTTTATCTTTTGTTAAAGGAGCTTTTAATTTATACATTATTTTATACGTCTTTTAAGTTCCTTCGTCTTTACGTTTTTTTTACTATATAAAAATAGCTGCGCTGCGCAGGGCATGACAGCTTATATTCACGGCCACCGGCAATCCCGCGATATGCGTCGGGTAGGTTTTAATCTTCACGGCTAAAGACGTAGTTTTGCCTCCGTACCCGAACGGGCCGATTCCCAAAGTATTTATTCTTTTATTTAACCTCTGTTCCAATATAGCGATATTTTTACTTTTGTTCCTTTTATCGATCGGCAAAAGAAGCGCTCTTTTCGCGAGTAAGCACGCAAGGTCCTGTGTCCCCCCGATACCCACTCCGACCACATAAGGCGGGCAGGCGCTCGCTCCGGCTTGTTTTACGGCAGCCACCACAAAATCTTCGATCTCCGCTACTGCCGCTGTCGGAGCAAACATTTTCACCTGCGCTTTATTTTCGCATCCAAAGCCTTTCGGCAGTAAAGTAATTTTTATCTTATTGCCTCGAACTATATCTGTATGCACAATCACCGGCCCGTACGAAGGCCGATGCGATCTTGAAAGCGCGTCTTTCTGTATGGAAGCACGAAAATACGATTTTTTGTATCCTTCTTCTATTGCCCGGCCGATGATATCAATTATATCCCCCTTTACAAATACTTTTTGTCCCAATTCCAAAAATACTACCGGCAATCCCGTATCCTGACAAATAGCCAGTTTTTCTTTCTTCGCAACAGCCGCGTTTTCAAGGATCGCCTTCAACGCGCTTTTTGCCAACGCACTTTTTTCTCTACTTTGCGCTTGTTTTAGAGCACGCAGGACATCACTACGCAATTCGGTATTTGCGCGCGTTACCAGCGCATAAACCGCCCTTTTTAAAATTTTATGTCCTATAATTCTCATTTCTTTATATATCCAGAGCTTACCGTTGTCTCTATTCCGCCTCGAGAATTAAAAATACCGCTAATAAGAGCCTCGCGCGGTTTACAGGCTTTTACAAAATCGTCAAGCACTTTATTTACGACATGCTCGTGAAAAATTCCGATATTGCGATATGAATTTATATAATATTTAAACGATTTCAATTCCACGCAATAAAAGTCGGGGCGGTATTTTATTTTAAGTAAGGCGAAATCAGGCAATCCCGTCTTTGGGCATACACAGGTAAATTCCGGCACATTCAAGTCTATCCAGTAGTCGCGGTCGGCGTATTTATTTCTCCAGACATCAATTTTCGGCAGTTTTAGTTTGCGTACGTTTTCCTGGCGATTTTCGTAATTCTTATTTTTTATCTGTCTTTTTTGCTTCATCAGCGTACCCCTAAAATTTTATGAACCTGAGGCAAAACACGCACATCCTTCAAATATTTACAGGCCAAATCCCGCAGGGCAAAACATCTATCCGTCAGTTTTTTGCCTATTTGACTATAGTTCGGTTGCAACACAAACATCGTATTTTTACTAAACTTTTTTGTCAAAATAGCAGCTTTCTTTACGTCCGCCGCTTTTGTATCCAAAGTTACAACGCACTTTACAAAACAGTCTTTGCCCCGGCATAACTCTAAAAACTTGCGATGTTCGCCCCATAGAGCTGCGTTCCCTGACGCACTGGGCAACTTTATATCCATGGCGATAACATCGACAAACTTCCGTATTTTTTTTAAATTCCGGAATAAAACGCCGTTTGTTTCAAGATATATCTTATGGTCATTGCGTTTTATTTTTTTTAAAAAATCTAAAATAAAATCGCCCTGCAATAGCGGCTCCCCTCCGGTCAAACTCAAACTCTGCGTATTGTATTTGCGCGTTAACGCTTCTACCTTTTCCTTAAGGCCAGATACATCATATTCACTATAACCAGATTGTTTTGTATCGCAAAAAACGCATTTTAAATTGCAGCCGAAAAAACGTATAAAAATCTGCGGCATGCCCAGATACGGACCTTCCCCTTGCAGGCTAAAAAATACCTCCGCAATTTTTGCCTTGCTCATACCGCCGGGTCCTTTAATTTAGCTTTTTCAAACCCCTGTTGCCGGATACGGCAGCTGTCACATTCCCCGCACGGCCGCCTCAATCCTTTGTAGCAGGACCAGGTATATTCAAGCGGCACGTTCAATTTTACCGCTAACTTTATTATCTGTGTTTTAGTCTTCCTTATAAGCGGCGCGGATACAGTTAAGCTTTTTCCTTCAATGCCGGCTTTGGTTCCTTCCCTCAAACTATGTTCAAACGCTTTTAAAAATCGATTGCGGCAGTCCGGATAGCCGGAAAAATCAATCTCGTTTGCGCCGATAAAAAGCACCTTGGCCCCGATTACTTGCGCAAAAGAAGCGGCCAAACTCAAAAAAATTATATTCCTTGCCGGCACATATGTCGACGGTATTCCTGTTTTTAACTTTCTGTTTACCGGTACCTCCATCGCGCAATCTAAAAGGGATGAGCCTTTCCAGGGCAGTTCAAACCTAACCAGCTGCCATCGGCTTTTACTTGCTTTGGCGATTCTTTTGGCGGCGAGAATCTCTCTTTTATGCCGCTGCCCGTAATTAAAAGTCAGGCAAAATACCTCATAACCTTTGCTTTTGGCAAGATATAAAGTCACTGCCGAATCTAATCCTCCCGAGAGCAGAACGACAGCTTTTTTCGTCTTCAAATCAACTTTTGTATGTGAAATCATGCCCAGAGCGGTCATAAGCATCTATTCTATTCGTAAAAAGCAGCGCGGCTGCATGGCGTCTCCCAGATATTTACCTTTTTAATCTTAACTTTTTGTTTTTTTAATTCCTGTTTTAATCTTTCGTAAATAAATCTGGCAATGTTCTCGGAAGTTGGGTTGACTTTTTTAAAATACGCAGTTTTATTTATATAACAATGATCAAAATACATTATAACTTCACCCAAAATTTTTCTTACCGCTTTAAAATCCATAACCATGCCGATTTTATCCAACTCTTCGGCGGCGAATACGGCTTCCACCTGCCAGTTGTGTCCATGCAATTTTTCGCATTTACCGCGATATTTGCGCAGGTTATGCGCGGCACTAAAATCCATTTTTACGCTTATCTCAAACATTGGGCACCACCTTAACGTTTTTTAAGGGAATTCCTAAAAATTTTTTGCCAAGCTTGGCGAAGCTTGCCGGCTCGTCACTGACAAAGAAATGAATTTTTGGCCTCTTTGTTCTATTGCCTAGAGCAAGCATCTGCTTATCTTTGAGAATACAGCTTACCTGCTTAGCTACCTGCTTCGCCGAATCCACAAGCCGCACCCGCGTTCCTAACACTTCTTTTATTGCGTTTTTGAGCAGGGGATAATGCGTGCAGCCAAGAACAAGCGTATCAATACGGTATTTTTTAAACGGGGCAAGATACATTCTCGCTATTTCTCGGGTTATGCGGTTCCCGGTCCACCCCTCCTCGACTAAAGGGACAAATAAAGGACACGCTACGCTATAAATTTTCATGTTTTGCTTTTTTTGTTTTATCTGCTTCTCATAAGCTCTGCTTCTGATGGTTGTCCTTGTGCCGATAATCCCGATACGGCCATTTCTGGTCAGATTTAGCGCTTGCTCTGCGCCGGGTTTTATTACTCCGATAATCGGCACTCTAAAACTGTTCTCTACGCGGTTCAAGGCGACACTGGAGGAAGTATTACAGGCGACAACAATCAGTTTCACCTTATGCTTTAACAGGAAAAGTATATTCTCTATAGAAAATTTTAGAACAGTTTCCCTGGATTTAGGCCCGTAAGGCACACGGGCGGTATCTCCAAAATAGATTATTTGTTCCTGCGGAAGTATATGTCGTATTTCCTTTAAAACGGTAAGCCCGCCCAACCCTGAATCAAAAATGCCGATTGGTCTTGGATCGCTCATTTTATCTCCGAAAACCGTTTGTCCGTTCAAAGCGTTTCTTATAAGCCAAAACACCCGCAGCAATTGTCTCCGCTAACATCTGCCGATAATAGGCATTCGCCAGACGAGAGCATTCCGTGCGGTTGGTTAAATACCCGACCTCGAGCAGAACTGCCGGTACATGGGCGTCTTTTAACACATAAAACATCGCACCCTTTATATAGCGGGTTTTAAGCTTTAAAATCCTTTTTAACTCATCCGCAACAACATAGGCCATTTCTATGGACTCAATTCTGTTCTCGGTAAAAATCATATCCCATAAAGTGGCGTTTAGATCGTTAGAATGTTTGTAGTCATTATTCTCTTCAAATTGCACGCTCGCATTTTCTCTTATCTGTACGGCCTTCGCCAAATCATCATGAGTTGCTGAGAGATAATATGCTTCGAAACCTGTCGCCTTTGCCGCCTGCGCGGCATTAGCGTGAATGCTGATAAAAAAATCTGCTTTTGCCTTGTTTGCTACTTGCGCGCGCTCTTTAAGCGGAATAAACACATCGCGTTGCCGCGTTAAAATTGCTTCAATATCATGTTTAGCCAGGATATCTTTGAGTCGTCGGCTAATATCAAAAACCACGTCCTTTTCCATAACCTCGCCCCAACCAATAGCGCCCGGGTCTTTACCCCCGTGCCCGGGGTCAATGACAATCTTTTTAAAGGTAAACCCTTTTTCGTACTTGTCTTCTTTTTTCTTTGCGGGGCTCACCTGCCGATAAAACAACTGGGAAAAAGAAAACGGCACAAAAATCGTCCCGTTATGAATCCGCACCGGATTTTTTAAATCATAGATCTGTCCGTTATAAGATATTAAGGAATTATCTATGTACAATCTAAGCTTATACTCAAAATTTTTTACGCTGATAATGCTTGAAAATCCGTCCCACTCCCAGGATAAACGATATTGCGTGCAGACTATAGATAACGGTAAATAGCTGGTCCCTTCCAGCTTTATCGCCTGTTTCAATACCTGCTTGTCCGAAGGCGAAATCCGCCCCAAAGTAGCGCAGCCGCTGATGGACAAACCGATAAAGATAAGAATAAAAATCTGACACAATCTGTGATTTAATGATATTTTATTTTTTTCAGACATATAACTTTTAAGGGAAAACAGTCTTTTCCCTTAAAATCCTTTTTTGGGTTCAATTCCCTTTGTTCACATATATGGTGGAGGTGGCGGGAATTGAACCCGCGTCCTCAAGTAACCCATAAGAGTATCTACATGCTTAGTCTGTTTTTAAATCTTTCTCTCTAGTTTACCAGCAGACAGGATATTAAAGAGGCAGCTTTTGGAAATTTAACCCGGCTTGTCAAAAGCAAACCAAGCCAGACGAGCCTGCTAACGACGCTTTTTAACCCCGCAGACACAGATTAAAAAGCGGGTTGCCTTATCTTAAGACAACACTGGGCAGTAGCGGCGCTACTCCGAAAACTGGATGAGAGATACCCTCACCAATTTTCTTAAGTAGTGCATCTACTGTTGCTGGAACTTTTGTTTCAGCGTTTATTTATATGCCAGGTGTTTAACGAGGCCTCCTGACCACCTCGACATGCTGCTCTTATTAAATCAGCTCAAGTCGAACCCTGTCACCCCCAATATATCAAATAACAACTTGTAAATTTTATTTAAACACTAATTGCCGATTTTGCATTTTTCATCTATATCCTAAAACTTTTTGCTTTACGCAATTGACGTTCGACTTCTTTTTTCTTTATTCTTTCCCGTTGATCATATAACCGCCGCCCCTTAACTAACGCGAGTTCTACCTTGGCCCTACCCCGCTCGTTAAAATACAGCGACAGCGCAATAAGAGTATAACCCTTTTGATTTATTTTTCCAACTAATTTATTGATCTCTCTTTTATGTAAAAGCAGCTTTCGGGCTCGTCTCGGCTCTACATTTGCGTAACTTCCTTTATCATAAGGGCTTATATATAAATCATTCAGATATACTTCGCCATTATTTACGCGGGCAAAGCTGTCTTTTAAATCAACTTTGTTAAGGCGGAGAGACTTTACCTCTGTGCCTTTTAATTCTATCCCCGCCTCCAATTTTTCCAGGATATCATACTTAACTGTTGCCCGCTTATTGCTGGCAATTACCTTATTTTTCATAGGGGAAAATTATATCATATCTGGTCGATAATTTCAATTTTTGGGGTAAGAAATTCAGAAAGGGTATTTTACGCGTGGTTCTAAGGCTTAGCCGCACGCGCCCACGCCCTAATCTTGCGGATACCGTATTCCACTCTTTTCTCTTTTGCCGCTAAAGCTAAAAGTACGGCCCAGATTACAGAATTCCTCATATAATAATCGCCAAACCCAAAACTGCCGTCCTTAGAAATAATCACGTCCGGCTGGTTCCAGGGATTTTTGTTCTTTACCGCTATCGTATCCCACACTTTTTTTGTCAGTTTCAAGCCTTCTTTCACAAAACCTTCGTATATCGCCAAAGCCGCGAAGGAATAACAAACCCCGGGCCAGATGTTTTTAGAGTGGTAGGTACGTTCGTCCCTTTTTCTATTTTCAAAAACCGAATTTGTCGCGCCAAAAGGCGAATCTTTCCCGTTTAGCTTAAAAATCCACTTTATCGAGCTCTGGATATTATCCGGACTGAATATCCGGCCTAAACCGACCAGATATGCGTACCATTGCCCCGCAAGCTGGGCGACCATACAAGACTCATACGCCTCATTTTTACTGCGGGCCGTAATATAATATTTCCCATTCCAAAGCTTCTCATCAAAACTTTCTCTGCCTTTTACAAAATGACGAATACATTTCTTAGCTGTTTTCTTGTCCTTGAGCAGTTCGGCAATCTTTTTAAGCGCGAGCAGGCTCGCCAAAAATATGCTTGAATTATAAGAGCTCGCCCCTTTAAAATCCCAGGTATCAAAAGTCGTATCAAACCCCTCGTTTTCCGGCAATCCATCTCCATCTTTATCTAAACTCAAATTCCACTCGAGCGCCTTCTTTAAAGCCGGATACATTTCTTTCAAAAACGCCGAATCACCGGAGTCTACATACGCGCGGTAGCTAAGCAGGATAAATTTGGAATTGAGGTCTTTCCAAAGCGGCATCGTCGTGCCGTTTGAAGGCAGGTCCATGCGTTCGTAGCCGATATCATGCGGCACATATCCGTCTTTGCGTATATTCTTCTTAAATAACAGCAATGCCTTCTTATCCAAAGACGGAAATAACAGGCCAATCGCAACCGAGGCGTAGAAATACACATCCAAAGTCCCCATGAGCGGGCAGATAAGCGGCGCCTCGTACATGGTAAAATCGCCGCCTTTTGTAAACCAGCTGGAAGAAATAAGCGGGTAAAGATTATTCATTAACGCGTCTTTTAACCAATCTTCTAATCCCATTTCATCTAGGATATTCGGTAATTTTAGGCTCTCTTCTTTCAAATAATCTCTGTGTTTATTCACATACACAGCCACATCTACGCTGTTTCGGAAATTCTTTTCATAAAAATGCCCGGGGTAATTTTTGGGAAAATACCAGCTATGGATAAACGAAGCTTTTTTGCGCTGGCTGGGTTTTAGCTTAAACTTCACGGCAACCGCCCCGCCCAGCTCTACGCTCTGGCTCATCGACGGAGATTTCTGGTTTAAATTGGGTAAGGTAGCATCCTTTTCAAAATATTCCAAAGCCGCCAGCTTCACTTTCGGCTCAAAATAAAAGTTCTCAGTCTGCATATTCCACTGCCCAAGATAACTTATCTCGCCGCTGCCGCAGCCAACGCCGATGAATACGTCTCCCGCCCTCGTGTCATGTGCTAGAGGTTTTTTATGCAAAAAGTTTATCCCGGCAATCCCCTTTTCCCGGCGCACCATATTGTAACGGCCTACGGAATTATTGCTTATGAGATTGCGGCCCATACAGATAATACCGGCTTCGATTTCTTTATGCACTTTATTCTTCAGTTCAAACTCAAACACTGCTGCCGGCAGGCTCGAATGCTTTAAATCTCCGGGGATAAAAATAGAATAAGCCGTAAGTAAAACTTCTACCGGCAGATTGCCGGCATCAAAAGCGAGCTGCGCGAGGGGGAAAAATCCGCGGTAGTTAATCTGTTTTACGGTGTTATAACCTTCTACTTTTTCCGTCTGCAGGAGCTTACAGATAACTGCGGGCTGGGTATTCACATACAAGCCGAAATGGAAACCGGTTACTCCCTGTGTTTTTCCTTTTTCCTTATTGTCCTTGTTCTCGATGGGTCTTGTCCAGTTATTCTGGTAGGTTATATAATCAATAGTGCCGTACGGGGTAATTTCCAATTTCCCCGTACCGATCCCGCCCAGGGGGACTCCGGATTTTATCTTTTGCTTGGAATTATAAAGCGGCATATATTTGTCCTGTAATAAAATTTATTGTAGCAATTCAGGAAAAATAAGGCAAGATATAAGTGGGGAGTTATAAATTATGAATTATAAGTTATGAGTTAATCTATAATCCAACGACTGCCCCCCCCCAAGGACTCCCTCTTACGAGGACTCCATCTCAGAGATTTACAAAAAGTAAATCTCTAAGGGGCCAGCTCAAACATTTACTTTTGTAAATGTTTGAGGGGACTGTCAACTGTGAACTAAATTGCTTGTTCGATAAGCGCATAAGGATATTGCGGGGTTAAAAGTTTAGGTAATTGTTTTGCTTCAAAAGCATGGTCAATACTTCCGGATAATTCTTGTACGGGATAATCCTTTTCTTTTTTCTTCATCGCCAGATGAGTTTCGATTTTAGTTAGCGTATCTGTAATTAAGCGGCTTAAGTCCCTATAAAAATCGTTATCGCGGTTATTAGCCGATACCAGCTCGACGAACCTTACCATCCTTGCCTGCTCAAAAAATTCTCTGTCCAACTGCACATCATTCTGTTTGCGGATAATGCTTTCTATCTCCTTGCGAAAATCTCTAAAAATGCGGGCTAACGCCATATCCTTTTGATCCATATAATTGCCGAGTGCAATACTTAACGGAATAAAAATTTCCAGGATCATGGCTAAATCTCTGATATCTTTAACCCAAACCCCAATATAGGAAATACGATGGTTCATATTGTTAAACTTATTCGTATCTTTAACCAACTGCCTGTAATAATAGTCGAATTTTACCGGAGTAAAAGTTTCATTTTTTATATGAGTGTACATAGCAAGATAAGCAGCCCAAATATATTTTGATGCCCAC
This sequence comes from Candidatus Omnitrophota bacterium, assembly GCA_018813905.1. Lineage (GTDB taxonomy): Bacteria > Omnitrophota > Gorgyraeia > B26-G9 > B26-G9 > JAHJAO01. The sequence goes on along the minus strand of JAHJAO010000113.1, from coordinate 2,768 downwards.
TTTACTCCCTGATTTATGTGAATAGAATCCTGTTTTTTACCTAAGTTACTCTCTATCCCAATAGATACTCCCCTCTGGTCATAACAAGGCCCCGGGGCAAATTCTGCTTGGCCGCTATCATCATAGGCGCGGGCGATGAATTTACCCGCACTGCCAAGTACCGCTTCCAACTCAACATCCAATTTGTATCGGTTTGTATAAAGACCGAGACTTTTTAAACCTTCAAATATATCGATCGTACGACTTGTCGCGGTTGAATTTTTCCATTTATCGCCTAAAACATCTTTGATTTCGTCTGCCTCGGCCAAAGATGTAAGCATTTTTTCCTCCACGCTCTTAAACGCTTCCAACAAAAACCATTCACGGTCACCTTCCAATATAACGGCATTGTTTTGCCTTAATTTGCCGATAACTTCTTGCGCAATTAACGCCGCAAAAAGATATTGCAGGGGTGAAAAAATAACTTCTGCCGGGAGATCTCTTTTGATAAGCATATCTAAAGCCTCATACGGCACATCATAGTCGTATTCGAGCCTTTCCTTGAGCTCTTTCTCCCACTCGCCATTAAAATACCCAACCCCCTGCAATGTTTTTTCAAGCTCTTGAGCATGCCAGTTAATTTGCTGCATTCTACTTATAAATTCAGCGGCTAACTGTGGTTCTATCCCAGGTATCCCTTTTATAATTTTAGCTGTTTCTTCCCTTGTAGCCAATTCCAGAGTTAGCTTTTTAAAATCTTTTTCTTCCCCGCTATCTATACGCAAAGAATGTTGTTCGTCCATCCCTAACTCAAATGAAAATTTTTCCTTTTCCGATTCCGATAGAAATTCTGCCGCTTTCAGCCGTTCATCTAAGGTTAAATTTTTGTTGGATGCCGAATCTTGAAAAATCTTAGCAAGTTTAGAATTTTCCTGCCCCTGTTTTTTTAGCACAATCGCCGCTTTCAGGCGTACAGCCGGATCTATGGATTCTAGATCCTCTTTATAAATGCTGTGATCATTTCTGCTTTTATTTTTATCCGAAACCAGTTTCCAGTTGTTCTGCGTAAAATCAAACTCGCGGCAGTTGCGCATCATTTTCAAGAAAAATTCATCCGGCAAAAACGGTATTTCTAAATTATCCAGCCTAAGCAAGCTTTGCCTCTGGGGGCTAGGTAAACGCGTCAACAGCTCTTCTGATCGGATTACCCCTGTATGAACAAACTTGCCTTCTTTAAACTCATATTCATAACCGTAAGCCTGTGGTGTGATATGAATTTTGTAAGGAGATTTTTCAGCAATAGCTTCCACTTCTTGAAGCAATCTTTTTATGGCATCCGGCCTATTGTAAGAACGCAAAAGAAGTGCAATATCAATATCTCCATCTTTTACCAATCCGCCTTTTAAAAAACTCCCCGTCAGATAATAACGGGTGATTATCCTTTCGGATTGATATCTTTTTAAAATCTCTATTATCTGTTTCAAATACAGGCTAATTTCTTTCACTATCTTTTCGTGCTTTGTTTCATTCTCTTTTGCCGTAGATGTTATTAACTCCAGATTATTCTGCGCAAAATCAAATCCGCGGCACATGTGTAAAATGTTTATAAAAAATTCTTCAGGTGAAGGCAAAGCTTTTAGGTTATCCAACCGTAACAGGCTTTTCTCATACGGATTTTTCAGGCGTCCCAATATGTTTTCGGCTTTTACCTTTCCCGTAGGCACAATATTGCCGTCTCGAATTTCATACTCATAACCAAACGCCTGCAAAGTGATGTGGAATCTATGTCCAGCCTGTTTGGATATTGCATTTACCCGTTCTAACAAGCCGCGGACAACATCCGGGTCATGATAATAGGCAAAATCAATAGCAAGATCGATATCTTCTCCCTCCAAAGATCCCCGCAAAAAACTTCCCGAAAGGTAATAATGACTGATTATTTTTTTAGTTTTATATACTTCTAAAATTGCCGTTACTTGTTTTAAGTATGGGCTGATTTTGCGCAAGATCTGTTCTGATGATGAAAAAACCGAATCTATAACTTCTTCTGGGAAATTTGTCAGTTTTTCAAATGCGTACGATTCATCTTTACTCATTGACAAAATCACATCTTGTTTAGGTAAAGAGATGTGTTTGAAAGATTCTTCCATCTTTTTTATAGTTTTGCCAAAACCCGGGGGAATCTTATCTTTCCCGAAAACATAAACCTTGCCATCTGATTTAAATTGTCTTGGTTTTTTAACTCCATCGAGTATCAATATTTGGCCCATATCGTTTGAGCTCAAATAAAACGATAATTCTCTGTCTTTTGACAAACTTATATTGTTATATTGCAAGATCCTGATCATTGCCGTTATAATTTTTTCTTTTTCCGAAACAGCATCAAGATTATGCTGGGTATAAAACTGATAACGTTTTAATAATGGGGCAAGATAACTTAGATCATCACCGCGTTGCATATACTCTTCGCTAAAAATATACCTGGCCAAAGGATGTTCTATTGCCTTCCCATAAAAGCCGTTCCGATTAACCTCGACAAAATCTTTAATCTCATCTAATTCCACAAAATTATTCATCATCACTATCTGTTGTCTTAATATCCCTTCCTCCTGCGTCAAAAATTGTCCAATCGTGCGATCGAATGTATATAGTTGCTCGTTATTTTTAAATTTTACGATTAAAAACCAATGAAAACCGATTTGTAATACTTCGGCAAATTCAACAAAATCTAAAACATCTAATCGTTTTTTTACTTTTTCTGCCCAAACATCACAAACAGCATATAGATT
>JAHJAO010000112.1 GCA_018813905.1 Candidatus Omnitrophota bacterium | reverse complement strand
GAGCCCATCACTGCCGGATTATTCTGCATCGCCCGTTTTAAAGCATCCACCCCGGCCTGAACAACCGCCTGAGATGGGCCGGAATACTCTTCTTCTTTCGGAGCTTCCGCAGCCTGATTGCCTATCATACCAATCGACCTGACATTAGCTTCTTCAATCTGCAAAAGGCCGGCGTCCTTTGTCTGAACGGAATAAACGCCGTCGTTAAAGCCCGCGATTTCACCGTAGAGCACGCTGCCGTCGGTAAGCGAAATCTTTCTCATCTGTCCGCAAAACGCGTGGTCATTAGCAGCAGCCAAGGCTAAAAATGTGATTAATAAAAGAATACCCGGCAAGGCAATTCGTTTCATAAGCCTATTCTCTCCCTAACGAAATAATCACTGTAATCTTTTTAAAATCTCTGTACTCAACAGGCTAAAACGTAGTTCGGGACAGCCTGTTCACAATACTATATCACTAATATTCTGTTTCGTCAACGCAGTGTATAGAGGGAAAAAGGCGGGGTTATATGGCTTGTTCGATCAGAAGCGGCCGGTTAATTGTGGTATGAGTTTTAAAGACCAGAGAAGTTCCTAGCGCTTCAAAAGCGTGGGCAAGCTCTTCATCAAAGACGCCCTTATTGTTCTTGGCCCAGTCGACAATCCGTCTTCTCTGCTCGATGTAGTCGAGATAGCGTATGCCGTACAATAGCCCCAGCATTTTCGCGAAATCGGTTTTAGCATGTGCGTCGTATTGGCTGAGCATACCCATCGCCCGTTTAAAATCCAAGCCTCTGCGCGCGAAGATCTTATCCAATTCCATTGCCTGACGGCGTACTGACAATATTTCCTGTTCCGCCAGAGGTAATATGCTATATCTTCTATGCATAGCTTCGTCGATTAACGCCAGTTCAATGATAAATGCCGGCGGCCGGTTATCCACTAATATTGCCTGATCGGGTATGTATTCGGCAACGCGGTCAAGCCCGGTAACCAGGTACACCGGTATTTGCGTTAACTCGGGGTAATCGCCTTTCAGGGTATGGATTATTTTATTGAGCCGTTCTTTTTTTACTTTGAACTGCTTTTTTTGGAACTGGCTGACAACAATCTTGAGCTCTCTCAACGCCTTCAAATCATCCCCGTATTTTAAAACCTTGTCTCTTATTTCCGGGTACAAAATGTCCGCCCGGCTCATGAGAAATCCGGAGGTCAGCCGTTTTAAGGTAATAACTTCCTGTTTATCCCCCGGCGCGAGCGTTTTTCTCTGCGTCGCCAGGTTCCCTATATTATTTTTTTCCGCGGTCAGCATTTTTACGGTGCTTTCATCGTGGATGCTTGCCGGCAGGCGCTGTATATTTCCCACAAGCGGCACCCGCCACGGATAAAAACGATAGGCAAGATTTGGCAGCGGGCGATAGAAATTCATCGCTCCATCCAGAACGGAAATCGCGGCCATTGTCCCGGCCGCGCCGGTAGTAAGATGATAAAGTTTTGTCCGGTTCGGCGTAAACATAAACACGCCGATATCCGACCGGTGGTTGATATGCTCTCTGAGCATCTCCTCGGCACTACCATAAGTATTCATGATATGGTATATCAGCTCATTCAACCTATATTCAATCACCCGGTTAAACACCGCCCTCGCCGCTACGATATTCACCGGGAAAAATACCAGAGGATACGCCGAGCACAGCGCCAAAATCAGGTTCAGGCCAAACACGGCCGAATCGCAGTACATAAAAAAGCGAATTTTCTTCGCCATATCCTGCGCAATAGGGTCTTTTAATTCTTTGTGTTCTATCTTATCGTAGATACTCGCGCGGTGCTGCTTGTTCGTCTCCCGCGCAAAAAGCATAAGCGCCACGACAAATGTGGGCGCGGCCAGCATATGCACGGAAAACAAAAGCAGGCAGCAATAATAAAAATAATGGTTTAAAACCGCAAGACATGCAACCGCCGTCAGAGCGCTCTGCAGGTATATTGCCTTATGCACGGAGATATTGGGCGCGTATCTGTCTATCGCCTTTTTTACGGCCGCGGCGATACCGCAGCCCGCGATATAAGCCACGATAAACGCCGTGATTTCGTTCATCAGGCTGAAGTCGATTACAACGTTAATAAATATACCTTTTCCCGCGTAAGCAGCCGTGGCAAAAAGCAAAAGCGCCGCAACCGCCTTTAATAAATTATCGTAGATAAACCCGGCGAATTTCGCGATGTCGGCCCGTATTTTACGCAGAAGAGTTGGCTCATTTTTAAAAGAAGCGCTGGTTTTGGCGTATAAAATTTCTTCCGCTTGCTGCGCGGCCGCGGCCTCAACATCCGTTTGATTCCGCGCGAAATAGGCAAACCCGTCTTGGATATCCGGGATATTCAGGGACACTTGCGGCGACAGATAGGTGTTGCTTGCGGCCTGCTTTTGGGGCAGGATATCCATGCCTTGAGCCCAAACAATATTCGTTACGAGGAACGCCTGGATGAGGATACAGGCAATAATTCTCATCGTGAGATAGTATGGTTTTTTAAACACGATTTCCCTTTATTTCCGGTTTTAATGCAGCTAGGTATAAAATGGTATAAAAGTTTACCATATATTTTGCATCTTCGCAACTACGGGGCAAATATGATAGTTAGGGCGATTTAGCGAGGGAAAGAGTCCAGGATGGTCTTGCGGATAAATACGGACGGTTCAAGGTGCGCTTTTTGGGCCTCGAGCAGTACTTTTAGCCATTGTTCCTGAGTAAGCCGGACATTTATGGTTTTCGTGTATTTGGTCGCCTTTTTCGGACGGCCGCGGGCTCTTTTTACTGATAACGGCTTCATGATAGATTATTGTATCATAGTTCAATTTATCAGGCAACAAAAAAACACCAAAAAACACGAAAAAGGCCACAGGTTGCAAGTCTCAAGTCGCATGACCTGAAACTTGCAACCTGTAACCTGCAACCTGTAACTTGTAACCTGCCACCTGTAACCTGTAACTTGTAACTTGTAAACGTATAGCGCAAGATGCGACGTAATTATTCTACCTTTTTACAAAAGATTTTTGTGATCTTGGGCAGGATGCCGCCGGTCTCGGCAAATTCAAAGACATAGTTTAAATGATCGCTCGCGTACTCCCCTTTTGGTCCCTGATTCTGCCAGAAAACATCCACGAACGCCCGCGAGACCGCATCATTTACTATTTCCACCTGTATTTCGTTAATATGATGCGCATCGTGAAATGAGCCGGGAATCGCCAGAATCCATTCTTTATATTCATCTTTCGCGTTGAATTTAGCCCAGGGGTATTCGATTAAAATCTTATCATCCGCCAACAGCCCAACAATCACCTCGGCATTACGCGGGTCCTGCTCGAAATACGAAAAGAACAGATGCGCGCAGCTTTTTACGCGGTTTACCCGATAGCTCGGCTGGAACTCGGCGGTTTGGGCCTGGCAGCTAATCTGGGGCGCGTTTAACGCCAGGCACAGGACAAAACTCAACATTAAAATCCGGAATATTTTAAGCATGTTCTTTATTTGCTTATTATACCGGAGTTTACCTTTTTTTCAACTAAGAAAATTATTAAAAATAATTTTCCGGTACTTATGAGACGGAGGATTCATTTACATAAATAAAAAGCGCCCCCCCTCGAAGATTTACTTTTGGGTAAAAATTCGAGCTGGAGTCCCCGCAGGGGATTCCTACTCCCTGCTTAATTTTCAAACAGGACATAACGATTAAAAAAGCCCCATCGGAGTTGCCTCCAATAGGGCCTTTTTTGGGGTGAAGAAAATTTATCCCAGCAGCTTCCTACTCTCCCACACAATTACTTGAACAGTACCATCGGCCTCAAAGGGCTTAACTTCCGTATTCGGAATGGGAACGGGTGTTTCCCCTTTAGTAATACCACTGGGAATAAAATTTTAAAAATTTACAGTATAATTACGTAACCAAAAACACAGCGTATAATATTATGGTAAGTAGTACAAAGTGATCAAGCCGCACGGCAGATTAGTACTCTTAAGCTGAACACATTACTGTGCTTACACTCAGAGCCTATCAACCTTGTAGTCTTCAAGGTGCCTTTAGTCCCACCGAAGCGGGAAGGGATATCTATTCTTGGAGTAGGCTTGGCGCTTAGATGCTTTCAGCGCTTATCCTTTCCGAACGTGGCTACCCAGCCTTTGCCACTGGCGTGACAACTGGAACACCAGAGGTTCGTCTGTCCTGGTCCTCTCGTACTAAGGACAAATCCCCGCAAATATCCTGCGCCCACGATGGATAGAGACCGAACTGTCTCACGACGTTCTGAACCCAACTCACGTACCCTTTTAACCGGCGAACAGCCGGACCCTTG
>JAHJAO010000111.1 GCA_018813905.1 Candidatus Omnitrophota bacterium | reverse complement strand
GTATATTCTTTAAGAATCAGGTGTATGTATTTTTAATAAAAAAACTGAAAACTAAAAAACCGACTAAAAAACCGGAAAAACTTGACAAGTTAATATTATAGTGTATACTTTTATTTGATAATTATTTAAGTTTTCAAAAAACAGTCCTATTTGAAGAACAAAGGGGCTGGTGTTCTTGAAGAAACTTTCAGGAATACCAGTCCCTTTTTTATTTGCCATGCACGATCTTAGAGCTAACCCGCAGGTAGAAGATGGATACGTTCAGATCGCTAATGAGTTAATGGATGCGATCATTAGCTATCCTTTTAAGAATTCAGAATTAAAAATCGTGCTGACTATTATCAGAAAGACTTACGGCTGGAAGAAAAAGAAAGACCGGCTTAGCTTCTCGCAGATTTCAAAACTTTCCAGAGTAAGTATCCGCCATACAAAAAGAGTTATAAAAAACTTGGTCCTTGATAATGTAATTTTAAAAGAGAAAATAGCAAATAATAATATCCTTGGTTTAAACAAAGATTATTATAGCTGGAGCCTGTGGAAAACTCTAAATCCGGGGGATAGAATCGTCACTGGCAAAGTGTCAGATTCGGCACTACAAAGGTGACGGGTTCGGCACCAAAAGTAGTGACGAAATTGTCACATACAAAATAAAAGAAAGAAAATTAAATAAATAGTAGTAAAGAAAGGGCTGTGAATTCTGTGGATAAGTCAAAAAAATTGTTTAGTAAGGATTCGGGAATTTTTAGCAAAAAGTTTACCTTAGAAAGCGGAGTGCCCTTGGTAATTTTCGGAAAAGAATCAGAAAAAGAGCGCTTTGTTGTTTTGAAACTAAAAGATTTCTTTAAGTTAACTAACCTATTATTAAAAAATAAAAGCAGTGCTTAAAAAAATCATGAACAGCGAGATATCTTATAATAAGGATAGAAAATTAGAAGAAAAGACGGAAAAGGATTATTCAGAATACCGTCTTAAAAGGCTCTTAGAGATTCTTCTTGAGGCAGATTTGAAGCGGCTAGATGAACTCTGTCAAGCAGAGAAGAACGATAGGATACCTTCTAGCCTAAAAAATAAATTGACTGATAGGGTATGATGATGTATAATAACTATATTATGAGATACCCTATAAAAAAGATTGGTAAGTTAAAGGTATATACAGTTACTGAAACAGCCAAGATATTAGGTGTTAGCCGGCCGGGTATTTATCATTGGTTCAAAAAAGGCTGGGTTAAAGTTAAACGCGATTTCCGCAATCTTCCCGTCTTCACAGAAAAAGATATTAAAAAAATAAATAAATGGCGGAATACATTAAAAGTCACCAAATAACAATAAGCCTTTTGAGGCGTAAATGAAAGTAGCAATCTATATACGCGTGAGTACGGAGGAACAAGCAAGAGAGGGGTTTTCTATGCAAGTGCAGCGTGAGTATCTTTTAGACCATGCTAAGCGCTTAGGTTGGGAAGTCTACAAAATTTATTCTGATGACGAAAGTGGATATGTTCTAGACAGGCCTGCTTTAAAAGAGATGTTGCAAGATGCAAGGGCTAAGAAATTTGAATTAATCATTACCTATAAACTTGACCGCTTTAGCAGAAAGTTAAAAGACCTGTTAAATATCGTAGATGAATTGGAAGGCTATGGAGTTGCATATAAATCCGCTACCGAGCCTTTTGACACTACTACAAGTGCCGGGAAGTTAATGTTTCAACAGTTGGGGAGCTTTGCGGAATTTGAAAGAAACAGAATAAAAGAAAGAGTTTTTCCTGGAATGATTAAAGGCGTCCAGCAAGGTAATTGGCAGGGCGCAAGGTATGCTCCTTACGGTTACCATTACAATAAGGAAAAGAAATTGCTTGAGGTGGCCCCTGAAGAGTTAGATATTGTGAAGTTGATTTATATGATGTACCTTGCTAATAAGACTACGGGCCAGATTACGGAATATTTATATCTTAAAGGATACAAAACAAGATCCGGGGGGAAATTTAACTCTGCACTTGTTTGCAAGATGCTTAAAAATCAAATTTATTTGGGGAAATTAGTATGGAATCAGCATCATTATGATACAAAACAGCATACCAATACTCGAGTTGGTTACAAATATGTTAGAAACGACCCATCGAAAGTCGTAGTTGCCCAGGGTAGACACCAACCCATAATCTGTCAGGAAGACTTCGATTTAGTGCAGAAAAAATTAAGAGCGAATCGAAAAGGAGCATTGCATAGGCACAATGTCTTTGAATATCCGCTTACCGGTATACTCTATTGTGCAAAATGCGGATACAGATATCAAGGAACATCCAGCATTTCCAATCATAGAACAAAGAAAAGAAAGCGCTGGTATAAGTGCTCTTGTATGGGGACCTACCACATAAAATGCGATAATCCAAGCGTGAAGGCGGAAGACATTGAGCCAAAAGTTTTTGATATAGTTAAGAAAGTACTCGCTCATAGAGATATGGTTAATGGACGTCTCGATGCCTTGGTCAAGGCTAATATATATCATAATAATGCTGATGTGCACCAGGAATTAGATAAACTAAATGAATTGCTTAATGAGAGCCTTACTAAACAAAGTAAGCTTAATGATGCCTATATGGATAATCTTATCGGCATCGAGATCTATAAAGATAAAGTATCATTGTTGAGGGAAGAGGAGAAGCAGATTAAAGCTGAGATCGGAAAGTGTAAAATAAGGCTTGTAGAAAAAGAACAATCAGATGCATATCTTAG